>JBPCTQ010000301.1:0-32542 GCA_051011595.1 Acidimicrobiales bacterium | reverse complement strand
ATGGCCCCCAGCTCATCGATCCTGTAGTGGTCCTCGGCCAGGGTGATGAACGCCGCAGTGACCTCGGTGGCGTGGCCCTGACCCCAGGCCTCACGTTCGAACATGTAGCCCACCTCCACCAGCTGTTCGCCGACGCAGTCGTCGATCCACCGCAGACCACCCCGGCCGATGGGCGTGCCGTCGAGATACAACAACCATTGGCCGAAATCGTGGCGACGCCAGTGATCGATGTTCAGGTCCAGCCAGGTCGTCGAGACCTCGGGTGGGCGCACACCACCCACAAAGGCCATGACGTCGGGGTCGTGGTGCAGCTCGTCGAGGTAGGTGGCATGGGACCGATCCAGGCGGACCCCGGTGATGCTTCCGGCCCGGAACGTCACGACCTGGCCCGCGGCGATGTCGAAGTCGACGGCGTTCGCCATCAGGCGAGTCTGGCATCGGCGCGTGGGTGTCCGCCGCGGATTGTCGCCGGTCGGTCCGGAACGACTAGGAGCCCGTCTCGGCGGCCAGCAGAGCGTGGATGCTCTGGGCTTCGGCCGGTCGCAGGTTGCGATCATTCAGCCGGTGTTCGGCTGCCGGGCCCAGCCATGGCTGAGCTTCATCCCGACCAGCCGCCCGGAGGAACGAGCGAACGAAGAACGATCGGGCGCCCGACTGGGCGGCCCGCGCCAACGGACTGCCCTCGACCTCGCTACATGCCACGATCAGCCACGTACTGGCCACATCGGCGCCGGGCGGGCCGACGCTGACGTTGGGCCAGTCGATCACCACCGGACCGTGGTCGGTGAGCATCACGTTGTCGGGATGGAGGTCGCCGTGGATCAGCACCGAGGGCGGGCCGAACCGTTCGGGAATGTCGAGATCGGGCACCGGGATCGGGAGCAGCCGGTGGTGCAGGTCGGCAAGCATCCGAGCCCATGCCCGTAGTTTCCAGGGTCGGTGCGGGAACGCATCGAGCATGGTGGACCCGTTGATGCGATCCATCACCAAGTCGCCGCCGTCGGCGTCGTGCACGCGGGGCACGGGATAGCCGTGTTGTGCGAGGTGGGTCATCACGGCTGCTTCCCGTGCTGTCGAGGCCCCATTTCGATTGCGGCGCAGCACCCGGCCGCGGCCGATGTCGTACACGTCGGCCGCCCGGCCGGTTCCGATCAGCGGGCCGGGGTCAGCAGTTCCGTCGGACGAATGAGACGAGGCCACGGCGCCGACCGTAGGCCCTGGGTTCGGTGCCGACCACCGACCTTCGGGCACAGACGGGGCCGACGCCGACTTCGACGAACCTGAGGGCACTTGGATCGGCTTGCCCGACCCGAAGAAGACGAGTGCTCTCTCCGCTGACTCCCCCGGTGTCGGCCGACCGGTACCCTTGCCCGCCGGTTAGTTCGGTAGTAGAACTCACTCAGCCCATCCATGGAGGTTCACCCATGAGCAGCGCAACCGACGAGTGGCACAAGACGGCATGCATCCTGTGCTCGGCCAACTGTGGCATCGAGGTGAAACTCGACGGCCGAGAGATCGTTCGGGTGCGCGGCGACAAGGAACATGTCGAGTCCAAGGGCTACACGTGCGAGAAGGCGCTGCGGATCAACCACTACCAGAACGGTCGGCACCGCCTCACCCACCCCCTGCGCCGGACCGACGACGGTTCCTACGAACGCATCGACTGGGACACCGCCATCCGTGAGGTGGCGGCCGGATTCGCCAGCGTGCGCGACACCCACGGCGGATCGACCATCTTCTATTACGGCGGTGGCGGCCAGGGGCACCATCTGGGTGGCGGGTACGCCGCCGGCACCCGGGCGGCGTGGGGCAGTACCTATTCCTCCAACGCCCTGGCCCAGGAGAAGACCTGCGAGTTCTGGGTCGATGGTGAGCTGTTCGGTTCGAGCACCTGCCACACTGCCGGCGACTACGAACACGCCGAGGTCGCGGTGTTCTGGGGAAAGAACCCGTGGCAATCCCACGGGTTCCCGCGGGCCCGGGTGGTGTTGAAGGAGATCGCCAACGATCCCGACCGCACACTGGTCGTGGTCGATCCGAAACGAAGCGAAACCGCCGACCTGGCCGACATCCACCTCCGGCCCCTTCCCGGTGGTGACGGGTTCTTGTTGGCCGCGCTGGTGGCCTGCCTCTTCGACGAAGGACTCATCGACGGCGACTTCGTGGCCGACCGCACCGTGGGCATCGAAGAGGTCGAGCGGGTGATCGCGGGGGTCGACATCACCGAATACTGCCGACGAGCGGGGGTGGCCGAGAGCGACGTCCGCCACCTGGCCCGCCTGCTGGGGCAGGCCGGTTCGGTCTCGATCTTCGAGGACCTGGGCATCCAGATGGCACCGCACTCCACCATGAACAGCTACCTGGAGAAGTTGGTGGTGCTGCTCACCGGCAACTTCGGACGCAAGGGGGGCATGAACCTGCACACCAACATGGCTCCGCTGTTCGGCCACCACGACGATCGCACCACACCGGTCACCGGGCACCGTCTGGTCACCGGGTTGGTGCCCTGCAACGTCATCCCCGAAGAGATCGTCACCGATCACCCCGACCGTTTCCGGGCCATGCTCGTCGAGTCGGGTAATCCGGCGCACAGCCTGGCCGACTCGGCTGCATGGCGGGACGCCTTCGCGGCGATGGAGTTCTCGGTGGTCATCGACGTGGCCATGACCGAGACCGCTCGCCTGGCCGACTACGTGCTGCCGGCGGCCAGCCAGTACGAGAAGTGGGAGACCACGTTCTTCACGCTCGAGTTCCCGGAGAACTCGTTCCACCTGCGTGCACCCATCTTCGAGCCGCTGGGTGAGACCCTGCCCGAACCCGAGATCCATGCCCGCCTGTGTCGGGAGCTGGGTTCCATCACCCACGACGACATCGCGCCGCTGCGTGAGGTGGCGGCGACGGGCGATCGGGCCGAGTTCGCCAACGCACTCTTCGGTGCGGTGGCCGCCAAACCCGAGCTCAACGGCCAGCTGGCGGTGCTGCTCCACGAGACACTGGGGTCCACCTTCGACGACGGTGCAGCGCCGGCCGGGATCTGGGGGCTGGCCCAACGCACCGCGGCCAGCTTCCCGGAATCGGTGGGACGAGCGGGGTACGCCAACGGTGACGAACTGTTCGACGGCATCCACCAGAGCCGCAGCGGGGTCATCTTCAGTGTCGACGACTACGACGTCACGTTCGACCGGATCGTGCACGGCGACGGCAAGATCCACCTCGACGTCCCCGTACTGCTGGGAGAGGTCGAGGGCCTGGCCGGCGAGAATCTGGACCGGGCCGACGAGTGGCCGTTCATCCTCGCCGCTGGCGAGCGTCGATCGTCGACGGCCAACACCATCTTCCGAGACCCGGACTGGTGCAAGAAGGACCGTGAGGGTTCGTTGCGGGTCCACCCCGACGACGCCATCTCGGTGGGTCTCACCGATGGCGGCGAGGCTCGGGTCATCACCGCCACCGGGGAAGCAGTGGCCCCGGTGGAGTTCCACGACGCCATGCAGCCGGGGTTCATCTCGCTGCCCAACGGCTTCGGTGTCGATCATCCCGGCGGCGACGGTGACTCGTTGCCCGTCGGTGTGGCTCCCAACGAACTGACCTCCATCGCCGACCGCGACTGGTTTGCCGGTACCCCGCATCACAAACACGTGCCCGCCCGACTCGAACCGGTGGCCTAGTCATCGTGCGCCGTACCCGTTTCGACGAGTGGCCGTGTCCCATCGCGCGCACCACCGATCTCATCGGCGACTGGTGGACGCCCCTGGTCATGCGGGAGGCGTTCCTCGGCTGCCGGCGCTTCGATCAGTTCCAGGAGTCGCTGGGGGTCAGCCGAGCGGTGTTGACCGAGCGCCTCAACCGACTGGTCGACGAGGGCATGCTCACCCGTGAGCAATACGACGATCGGCCGCCCCGGTTCGAATACCGGCTCACCGACAAGGGCCGTGCGTTCTGGGGGGTACTGGCCGCCATGTGGCGCTGGGGTCAGGACTGGTTGCCCGACGACGCCGACCCGGAGCTGGTCGACCGCGACACGGGCGACGCCGTCGTGCCGGTGGTCGTCGATCAACGCACTGGCGAACCCCTCGACGTGCGCCGCCTGCGGTTGGTCTGACCGGATCGCCACGCGGCCGGCGCTCGGACATCACTGGGTGTCATCACCTCGGCCCTGGGTGATGCGGCGCTTCTCGACCCAGTAGCCGATGGCTCCACCGCCCAGCGCAACACCCAACACCACGCCGATTCCTCCGGCTCCGGTGGCTGCCACCACCCCGGCCGACACCAGCCCGCCGGCCATGGCTCCGATGCGAAACCCGTTGAGCGGGTCCCACGGAGTGGTGCCGGTGGGCAGGGTCGTCTTCCGTCGCCGGGCCATCACCTGCCCATGGTGGCGCCGGTCGCGGTTGGGCGACAGGGCACTCGGTCCTGATTCGGCGGGTGCGTCGCCGGTCAGATGCCGGTCTGCAGAGTGACCTGCACTTCGGGATTCTGGGCGTTCAGCACCACCGAGTAGCCGGCGTCGTCGTTCTGCCAGCTGGCCAGACCGTCGGTGAGGGGTACGCGCTCGGTGTCGCCGGCGACCGTGTCGAAGAAGGCGTCGTAGTCCGCGATCAAGCCGTCGAGTGCGTCCTGTGGGTAGACGACGACCACCCGGCTGGTCCCCGAGGTGTCGTCGATGAGGACGGTGGTGATGGACCCGCCGTCGGGCACAGGCAGGGGGTAGTCGGCCGGTAGGTCCGGGGCGGCCGAGTCGGGTTCGACGCCGTTGGCCAGACCGTCGGCCGTGACATCGTCAGTCGTGCCATCGTCGGCGTTGCCGACCGTGGCGCTCGGCTCGGTGGCGGTGCCATCGTCGTCGCTGTCGCTGCCACACGCCCCCAGCAGGATCAGGGCCACCGCGACCCCCACCACCACCTGCCGAGCACGCCCTGCTGTAGGTGTCCCGTCCATGGCTCGAGAATAGTGCCGAGCGGCCTCGGGATCGCGGCGCAGGCCGGCAACCGTGAAACGACTGTCGCTCGAGATCGTTGCCCCCTGCCCGGGCCGCGGCTCAGCGCTGTTGGACGTCGAAGATCGACGTATACGAGTTGCGATACCAATCGGGCGCTGTGGGCAGTCGGCGGCCGTCGACCTCCAGGTGTTCGGGTGCCGACCCTCGCACGACCTGATGGGCCCGCCGACTCCCCAAGCCGTTGGTGCCCACCCCCAACAGCGGGTACGAGTCGGCGCGGGAGTACGTCTGGAGCAGCAATGGCCGCATCCGGTCCGACTGGTTGGGACGTGAACCGTGGACCGCACAGCAGTTGTGCACGGTGACACTGCCCGCTGGTCCGGTGAGGTAGTCGGCATCGTCGATGTTCACCCGGTGGAGATCCTCGTCGCGAATCGTTCCCGACCAGGCACCGTCGACGGTGGTGAGATCGAACAACTCGCCGGTGTGGCTGGTGGGCACCACACCCATGGGGCCCATCTCGTCGTCGACATCCCGGAGGTACACCCCAATGGTGAGTGGCGAGAAGTCGGTGTGGGGCCAGAAGGCGATGTCCTGGTGCCACTTCACCTCCTCACCGCCGCCGTGCCACTTGATGTTGAGCTTCGAGTGGTGGAACCGCACGTCGGGTCCGAGGATGGCCTCGGCGATGTCGGTGGCCGGACCGTCGAGGCTGAACTCTTCGAACAGTGGGTCGACATCGACCGGCGAGTTGATGCGCCGCAGCCGCGGGGTGTCGGCCGAGTGGTCGGGTTCGGTGTCGAACCGCCAGTCGTCGGGTGCGGCCGAGCGTGACTGATCGATCAGGTCGTCGATCGTGGTGTTGATCCTCTCGATCCATGTCGCATCAATCGCCGAATCGAGCAGGAGATAACCACGGGACTGATAGGTCTGGCGCTCGTCGTCGGTGATGGTGGCGGGCACGGTCCCGACGGTAGCGGTTGGCGGAAACAGTCCGCTCGGCGTCGGAGGGTCGCACTACCGTCGGCGCCATGGCTGAGGTTCACCGGGATTCGTTCGTGGCAGGGGAGTACTTCGTGGGGGTGGCAGGCATGGCCACCATGCGCCGCATCCTCTCGAGGCCGAGCGCCGGCCGCGACCGGGTCGACGAGATCCGTCGAATTGCCGGGTCGTGGTCCGACTTCCCCAACGACATCGAGATCGAAGTCGTCGAACACGACGTCGATGGCGGGTACACCGCTTGGGCACCCTCCTATGACGGGGTGAATCCCGCCTTCGAGGTCGAAGCGCCGGTGGTTCACGAGATGTTCGCCGCCATCGATGGCGGTCGCGCCCTCGACGCCGCCTGTGGCACCGGCCGCCATGCCGGGTTCCTGGCCGCACGCGGTTTCGACACCATCGGCGTCGATGCCACGGCCGGCATGCTCGACGTTGCCCGCCAGAACCACCCCGATGTCGACTTCCGGGAAGGACGACTACAGGACCTTCCCGTCGACGACGACTCGGTCGACCTGGCGGTGTCGGCACTCGCCGTGTGCCACAGCCCGGACCTCGTCCCCGTGTTCGCCGAGTTGGCCCGGGTGGTGAAGCCGGGCGGCACGGTCATCGTGTCGGACCCTCATCCCACCACCGTGCAATTCGGCGGGGTGGCCGGGTGGCGCGATCTCGATGCCGATCCAACCCAGGGATTCGTGCTCCCATTCGTCCCCAACCTTCTGCACCCTCTGCACACCTATGTCAATGCCGCGGTGGCAGCCGGCCTCGAGGTGGCGGAGTGCCGCGAACCCACCTTTCCCGAGTCGGGGCTGACAGCCAATCCGGCCTATGGGTTCCTGCCCGAGGCGGTCGTGCAGGCTTTTGACGGTCTGCCGTTCGTGGTGGTGTGGCGCTTCCTTAAACCCGTCTGACGGTCGGTCCTCGTTCGACAAGCGATCTGCCGGCCTGGTGCGATCCGGCCCGCGCGCCGAGCGAGCATCACCGAACGGCCGCTCTTGGTTGTTGCGCCGGCCTTGTGGCATCGGTCACCATGGCGGCCACGGATCGTCAGCTGTCTTTTCCCCGCGCTGCTCCGTCCACCAGAAACCCGCGAGAGGAACAGCGAACATGAGCGATGTCGACGAGTCGGAATCCGAGCTCAGCCGACGGCGATTCCTGCGAGTGAGCAGCCTGGGCAGTGCCGCGGTGGTGTTCGGCGGTACGGCTGCGCTCACCGCCTGTGATCCGATCAACCTGCTGGCCGCCGATGCCAACGGGCTGCGGGTGCATCCTCTGTTCTCGGGTCGGGTGGTGGCCACCACCGGTGAGGTGGTGCCCGGCACCAACTACGAGTGGCATCTCTGGCCCGATGGCGGTGCCGTGTTCGGGTTGCCCGATGGCGGCTGGTCCTACGTCTCCAACAGCGAGTGGTTCACCATTCCCGAGGCGGGCGCCGGGTACATCCGCTTCGATGCCAACGCCAACATCGTCGACGCCGGCCGTTGTCTCAGCGGGACCATCCGCAACTGCGGCGGCGGCAAGACACCCTGGGACACCTGGCTGAGTTGTGAGGAGATCCCTACCGGCTCGGTCTGGGAATGCGATCCGTTGGGGGCCACGCCGGCGGTGGAGCGTCCCCTCATGGGGCAGTTCTTCCATGAGGCGGCGGCCTGTCACGAGGATCTCGAGGTCATCTTCTTGACCGAGGACCGCCCCGACGGCGCCCTGTATCGCTTCGTGCCCGACACGTGGGGCGATCTGTCGGCGGGCACCCTCGAGGTGCTCACCGAACCGGCCAACGGCCCATTGACGTGGGTGGCCGTGCCCGACCCCACCGGCGATCCGGTGGAGACCAAGGATCAGGTGCCCGACACCAAACGGTTCGACGGAGGAGAGGGCATCGACATCTCCGACGGCCTCGTCGTGTTCACGACGAAGGGCGACGACCGAGTCTGGTCATACGACCCGGTGGCCAACACCGTGGCCGTCATCTACGACGCCGCCATCAATGTCAACGGGGTGCTGACCGGTGTGGACAACCTGGTGACGTCGTCCTCGGGTGTCGTCTACGTCGCGGAGGACGGTGGCGATATGCAGATCGTGCTCGTGCGCCCCGACGGCTCCACGTTCCCGGTGGTGCAGATCGAAGGGAACAACACTTCGGAGATGGCCGGTCCCGCCTTCGATCCGTCGGGTACGCGTTTGTACTTCAGCTCGCAGCGCGATCCCGGTCGCACCTACGAGGTCACCGGCCCATGGTCGGCGTTCACCGAGCCGGGTGCCTTCGATGCCGACGACCTCGAGTTCCTGAGCTGACCGCGGGCGTCGTTGGGCGCCGCACTTCCCGAACTCGAATTCGTCCCGACTGTTATGGTCGCCGCCGACGAAGGGACGTGCGGCAATGAGTCAGAATCTCCGGAACTACACCAAGGCGCTGTATGGCTTCGACGCCGTGGTGCAGCGGGTCCCGGCCGACCAGTGGGATGCCGCTTCGCCGTGCGACGGGTGGTGCGCCCGCGATGTGGTGGCCCACACGGCGGGAGTGCTGGACGCGGTGGCTGAGATGGCGCGCACCGGTGCGGTGGCCATGCCGGAGATGCCCGACCCCGGGTCGGACGTGGTGGCGTTGTGGAACACCTCGCGCGACAACGTGCTGGATGCGCTCGACCAACCCGGAGTGGTGAACCAGGTGGGCGAGTACTGGTTCGGAGAGGCCACCATCGACGACATCCTCGGGTTCTCCCAGTGGGACACGCTGACCCACGCATGGGATCTCGGACAGGCCACCGGCCTCGACGCTCATTCGAGCCAAGAACTGGCTGAAGCCGGGCTGGCGACGATCGGGCCGATCGCCGACGGACTCCGCGCCGCACAGCTCATGGGCGATCAGGTCGAGGTCGCGGCTGATGCCGACGCCATGTCCCGCTTCCTGGGACTCACCGGTCGCACACCGGCCGGCTGAACGCAGCGCCGGTCAGGCGCCGCCCGACACCGCTTGGACGACCGCCACCTCGTCGCCGTCGTCGAGCTGGCCGTCGAGTGATCCGGGGCCTTTGGCGATCTCGCCCCGCACGAAGATGTTGACGTGGCGGCGCACATCGCCGTCGTCGTCGAACACGTGCACCCGCAGTGCCGGGACCTCGGTGCACAGGGCATCGACGGCTTGCGCCGCGGTGGTGGCGTCGACGGTGATGGTGCGGCCGGTGCCGGCCATATCGGCCAGCAACCGGGGAATACGCACCGGGACGCGGGCCATCAGAAGGTGGCGGTGGCCACGCAGAAGATCCGGGGCAGGGTGGCGTCGACCGCGGTCCACGACTGGCCCGAGTCCTCGCTGATGCACAGTTCACCGCTGGTGGTTCCAAAGGCCACCAGACCGGCGTTGTCGGTGGTCATGGAGGTGCGCAGCACACCGGCGTAGCCGGGCGCGGCCGCCAGACCGTCACTTGAGTCGTGCCAGCTGCGGGCGCCGTCGTCGCTGCGGTAGATACGTAGCCTGCCGTCGACTGGCACTCGGTGTTCGTCGCTCGTCTGGGGCACGGCGAACAGGTTGCCGGTGCTGTGATCCATCACCAGCGGGAAGCCGAACCTCGACGGCACGCCGTCGTTGGCATCGAGCCAGGTGTCGGCGCCGTCGTCGGTGCGGTAGAGGCCGCGGTGATCCTGGCGGTACAACACATCGGGGTCGTTGGGGTCGAGGGCCAGGGCGTGCACGCAGTAGCCGATGTCGTGTCCGGTGCTCGCCTCGGGTGGGCCGGTGACCTCGACGCCGCTGTTCTTGAGCTCCCAGCTGTCACCGCCGTTGTCGGTGCGGAACACCCCAACGGCCGAGACCCCCACCCACATGCGGTCGTGGTCGGAAGGGTGATGGAGGATGCTGTGGGCACACATACCTCCGGCACCCGGTTCCCAGATGCTGGCCGACGGGTGGTTGCGCAGACCGCTCACGTGGTGCCACTGGAGGCCTTCGTCGTCGGATCGGAACAACCCGGCCTCGGCGACGCCGAGATAGACCGCGTCGGGTGTCTCGTGGAATCGCCACATCTGCTGGAGCTCGGCGCCGTCGTCGGGACCGAATCGGGGGCCGGGTGCCACCTGGGTCCACGTCCGGGCGTCGGGGCTGCGCTGCACGGCGGGGCCGAACCACTCGCTGGTAGTGCCGGCCAGGAACGAACCCGATTGGAGTTGTTCGAACGCCGTCACCCGCCAACCGAGGAACTGGGGGTCGCTCACCGACCATCCCGAGCCGTTCTTGTCGACCAGGAACAGGCCCTTGTCGGTACCCACCGCGATGGTTGCCGTCATACCCGCATCCTCGCACCCGCCGACCACCCCCACCACCCGATTCTGACCCCGATCGTTCTGGTAGTGCAGCGTCAGCCTGGCCCTGTCATGGCACTACCAGAATGCGCGCCCGATCGTTCTGGTAGTGCAGCGTCAGCCTGGCCCTGTCGTGGCACTACCAGAAGCGGGGGGTGGGTTCAGGTGAGGGTGTCGATGCGCAGGTGGGCAACGACGTGGCCGTCGTCGGTTCGGACCACGTCCCACAGGCCGACCTGATGGTTGCCGTCGGAAGTGATGGTCGGGTCGTGGTGGTAGGCCCAGATCAAATCGAGTGGGTGATCGACACCATCGTCCGACCAGGTGATGGTGCCCGACAGTTCGCCCTCCCACGCACACTGCACATCCCCGTCACCCGGGCAACGGCTGTCCTCGGTCACCGCGTCGAACGTCACCATCACGGTGTCGGACACCTGGTGAGGGCGCCCCATCACGACCACCGTGTTGGCCGGGTCGATGGGGTCGGGAAGGGATGTCGGCGAGGGTGCTGTCGGATCGCGTTCGGTGGTGTCGACGATTGGGATAATGGTGGTGGGGGAGTCGAACGCTTCGGCGTCGGCTCCACAGCTGGTGCCGATCAGGCAGACGGTCGATACGGCGAGGAGCAGTCGGAGGGTCATGCCGATTCGACGCCGCCCGAGGCCCACCAGTTCCCGTCACGCCCCGGTTCTGGTAGTGCAGCGACAGCGTGGCCGTGTCGCGGCACTACCAGAAGCGCCGAGGGCGGGGTCGGGCCTACCCCTACTCGACGATGGCTTGGGCGAACATTCCCTCCACCACGTGCGGAGGGCCACCCTCCACGTCGGGCGGCCCGGGAATGCCGGCTTCGATGTTGGCATCGACCGTCTCGCGATAGACGACCGGATCGGCCCCGGTGGGGATCAGACAGAGGAACGCATACCGTCCCGGCTCTTCGAGCACCACGGGGCCCTCAGGGGCGAAACCGGCTTCGCCGGGATAAGCGACGAGCACGCCGCGCAGTTCGGTGACCGCCTCCACCTCTTCGGGCGGCAACGCCACCAATTCGGCCAGGCTGCGTTCCTCTCCCTCGGCCACCTTGAAGGCCAGGACCTCGTGCACCTCTTCGGTGGACTCGTTGAACAACGTGAGCTCGGTGCCGGCGGCGATGGTTTCCGGTATCCCACTGAATGCGTAGTCGGTAGCCAGCACCTCGATGGTGTTCGACTCGGCAACGGTGGTCGGCGCCACGGTGGTGGCAGGTGCAGCCGTGGTTTCGGGTGGTGCTGCCGTTGTCGCCACGCTGGTCGACCCGTTCGAGTCGGACGTCCCGGCAGCATCGTCATCGTCGTCACTGCCACAGCCGGCGGCGAGCACGGCCACAATCGCCGCTGTAGCAACCATTCGTCGCCCGGTCAGGACGATCTTTGGACCCCGCATACCAATCCCCAATCTCTGTCGTCCCCCGCGGTCGACTTTAGTTGGGCCCACGATCGCCTGCTCAGATGTGGGAGGCGCGGCACCCCCGCCCATGGTTCTGGTAGTGCAGCGACAGCCTGTCTGTGTCGCTGCACTACCAGAAGCGGGGGGTGTCGGCGACGCGGAGTTCGGCGAGCTGATTCGGAACCGGGGCGAGGCGCCCGGATTCGACTGCACCGAACCGGAGTGCGCTCACGGGAGCCGGCCGACCGAGCTGGAAACCCTGGCCCAGTCGACATCCGAGATCGGTGGCGTACTGAACGGTGCTCGCCACCTCGAGGCCCTCGGCGACGATGTCGATGCCAGTGCGTTCCCCGAGCCCGACCAGGGCAACGATGATCTCTCGCGACATCGTGTCTCCGACCCGGCGGGTGAACGCACCGTCGATCTTGACCTGTTGCACGGGGAGTTCGCGCAGGTAGGTGAGCGACGTGTGGCCGGCGCCGAAGTCGTCGACCGATAGTCGAACGCCGCGGTCGGCCACGCTGGTCAGCAGGTTGGCCACGCGATCGAGGTGGCGGATCGCGGCGGTTTCGGTGAGCTCGAGCGTGACGGCCGAAGGATCGAGCTGGTGGGTGTCGAGCAGGTCGTCGAGTTCGGACCCGAGCCAGCCCCGTTCGAGGTCGATCATCGAAACGTTGATCGACACCGCGATGTCGTGGCCGGCGTTGCGCCATTGCGCGCAGTCGGCCATGGCCCGCCGCAGCACCCAGCGGGAGATGTCGGAAATGGCGCCGGTCATCTCGGCCAGCTCAATGAAGGCAGCCGGCGGAAGGATGCCGTGGGCGGGATGGTCCCAGCGGACGAGAGCTTCGAAAGATCGAATGCGGCCGGTCTCGAGCTCCACGAGAGGCTGGTAGGCAAGGCACAATTGGTTGCCTGACGCAGCCTCGCTGATGCCGCTGATGGCGTGAAGGCGCATGGCCGACCGGGTGGCGTCACCCGGTTCGTAGAGGGTCACGGTGCCGCGTTCGGCTTTGGCGCGGTACATGGCGATGTCGGCCCGCTTGATCAGACCGGCTGCCTCGCGGCTGTGCGCAGGGGCCAGCGCAATGCCGACGCTCGCCCCGGTGGTGATCGGCAGGTCGTCCAGCGTGATCGGCGCGGCGATTTGTTCAGCGATCTGATCACCGATGGCGATGGCCGCATCGACGTCTTCGACAGCCACGACCACCGCAAACTCGTCGCCGCCCATTCGTGCGACGACGCCACCCGGAACGGAGCTGCGTAGCCGCTTGGCGACTTCGACGAGAAGCCGATCTCCGTGGTGGTGACCCAGCCCATCGTTGATCTCCTTGAACCGGTCGAGATCCAGGTAGAGAAGTCCCAAGCAATCGCCATCGCCCATCGAATCGAGGTGCTCGCCCAGTTGTCGGATGAGCGAGGCCCGATTGGAGAGCCCCGTGAGTTCATCGAGCTCAACAAGCTCTCGCAGGCGTTCAGCGATCCGAATCTCTCGGCGGGTCAACACCCCCAACCCGATGACCGACCGGGTCGCGGTGGCGGAGTACACCATGATCGAAATCGGGAGCCAGGGCATGGGGTGCACGACAGCGAGAGCAACCGACCAACCCACCACAATCCCCACGCCGGCCATGGCGATGCGAGGTCCGTAGGCCAGGCGGGCGAGGATGGCCGCCATGACCGAGATCGTCAGCGCTGGATAGACCAGACCTGGAATCCAGATCGTCAACAACATCGGGCTGACCACGTCGATCAGGCCCATCACCGCCGGCACCTTGGTGCGGACGACGGCCTGGCGATAGGTGGCCAGGTTGACGAGCAGGACTGAGGCCAGGAGGGCCAGCAACCACGGCAGCATCTCACCCGTGTCGACCGTGACGAGAATGGCGATCGACAGCGTGGCCAGCCAGGGCAGGCGCGTTCGCAGGAAGAACTGGAACAGCTCGGGTTTCCACGGCGGGTCTTCCCGCTGCAGCCACGTGTGGCGCATCGTGGGTGGTATCGGCGCATCCGCCGGGCTACTGAAATCAAGTCACGACGCCGAGACTTCGCACCTACCGCTCCTGTGACCTCGCTCGTTTGTCAGAACGGAGACCGGCGCGGTCCTGGTGGGAAGGCGGTGAACCGTTGAGCGCGGTGTGGCAGATGTTGGGAGCGTCAGCGAGCAACTCCGTTAGGGCTTCGGTTCGTCAGAACCGAGACCGGCGCGGGGAGGTGGGATTCGATTGGAGCCGCTGGGCGCGTGGGGGAAGGCGTTTCCGAGTCTTGCGAGGAAAGGCGGTTAGTGACGAGCTTGCGAGGAACGGCGCGGAGGAGGTGGGATTCGAACCCACGGTAGGTTGCCCTACACACGCTTTCCAAGCGTGCCGATTCGGCCGCTCTCGCACTCCTCCGACCCTGATCGACGAGCAATCAGGACTCGGTCAGGGTAGCGGCCCGTCGTGCTGTGGTGTCTCCAACCAGGGCGCTATCCTGATGATCGGCCCGTTCTGGAATGTGACGGTCGGGCCCTGTGCAACTGGAGCTCGTGAATCGGGTCAGGGCCGGAAGGCAGCAGCTCTCAGCGAAACCTCCGGTGTGCCGCAGATCGCCTGGCCGTCACTTTCGAGAACGGGCCGTGTTTTTCCGCGGGGTCGGGATCCGGGGAACTCTTCGGCGCAGGGCGCCTCGGGAGTTCCTTCGAGTTGCTCGCTGGCGCTCGCAACGTCGCCGCCCCGACCGAATGGACTGGGGCTGACTGGTCGCTCGTCCCTCGCTCCCGCCGGAGGCGCTGCAAATTGCGTCACTTGTGCGCACAGGAGCAGCACCAGGGACGCCAGATCGGCGGGGGGTGCGTTGGGGTGGGCCGCACCGGCCCCGGGGTCGGTCCGGGCTGGGTAGGCTCCGCACCGATGGAGTACCAGTCGCTGTACCGGCGTTACCGACCCGGCCGATTCGCCGATGTGCGGGGCCAACAACACGTCATCGCCGCCCTCCAGAACGCGGTTCGAGAAGACCGCGTCGGCCACGCCTACCTGCTCAGCGGCCCCCGGGGAACGGGCAAGACCACCCTGGCCCGCATCCTGGCCAAGGTCCTCAACTGCGAGAACCCGGCCGACGGCGAACCCGACTGCACGTGCGAGTCGTGTCTGGCCATCGACGCCGGCACATCATTCGACCTGCACGAGCTCGACGCCGCCTCCAACAACGGCGTCGAGGACATGCGCCGCCTCATCGAGAAGGTCAACCTCGGCACGCCCGGTCGCCACAAGGTGTACCTGCTCGACGAGGTGCACATGTTGTCGAAGGGCGCCGAGAACGCCCTGTTGAAGACACTCGAGGAACCCCCCGACCACGTGGTGTTCGTGCTGGCCACCACCGAACCCCACAAGGTCGTCGCCACCATCCGCAGCCGCACCCAGCACCTCGAGCTCACCCTGTTGGGGGCCGACGAGTTGTCCGAGCACGTGCGTTGGATCGGAGAAGACGCCGGGCTCGACATCGACGACGAGGCGGTCGATCACGTGGTGCGGGCCGGCGGGGGCTCGGCTCGCGACACCCTGTCGGCGCTCGATCAGGTGGTGGCAGCCGGGGGAGTGGCGCAAGCCGACACATCCACGGCCGTGTTGTTGCAGGCCCTGGCCGACCAGGACGCGGCCGTCGCCATTGGTGCGGTGGCCGGGGCGGTCGAGCAGGGCCGCGATCCCCGAGTCATCGGCGAGTCGCTCATCGATGCGCTGCGGGCCGTGTTCCTCACCACCATGGGGGCGCCCCGAACCCAACTGTCGGCCCACGACCGCGAGCAGGCCGACCTTTTCGCCGAGCAGCTGAGCCCGCCGGTCATCACCCGGGCGCTCGACGTGATCGGCACGGCGCTCATCGACATGCGACAGTCACCGGATCCCCGCATCGATCTCGAAGTTGCCCTGGTGCGGCTCACCCGACCCGATGCCGACACCTCGGTCGAAGGGCTCACGCGGCGCATCGCCGCCCTCGAACAGCAGCTGGCGACGGGCACCCCGGTTCCGGCCCCGGCCCAGGTGCCGACGCCTCCCGCCACGCCGGCTCCTTCTGGCGGTGAGGGTTCGGCGGAGCCGGCAACGGCCGACGAACCGGTCGCCCCGCCCGCGCCGCCGCCCAGTACCGAGCCGAGCGGCTCCCGACCGGCCGATGGTGCCCGGGCCGCTTTGGCCCGCAAGGGCAAGGACAAACCCGCGGCCGCGCCGCCGACACCGCCGAGCGACGAGCAGTCCGCGGCACCAGCCCCGCCGGCTCCCGCCGCTGCCCCCGCGCCGGCTGAGGATGCTCCGCCACCCCCCGTCGAAGACGCTCCGCCGCCGGCCGAGCCGCCACCCGACGAACCGGAGCCCGTTGTCGAGGCGCCGCTGCCCGACGAAACCCCCGCTCCGGCTGCCGCGGCCGGCAGCGCCCAGCCCTTCACCCTCGAACAGGTGGCCGAAGCATGGGCCGGACCGGTCAAGGCGTCGCTGTCGAAGAAGACCGGCGCCATGTTCGACGCCGGACAGTTCGTGGCCGTGGGCGCCGACGTGGTGGAGTTCGCCCCACCTGCGCCCCTTCGCACCCGTTGCCAGGACGCCGCCGAAGAGGTGGGCGCCGCCTTCACCGCCCACCTCGGTCAGCCGGTCAGCCTCCGGCTGGTCGACGCCCCTGGTGGTGGTGAGCAGCCGGCAACGGCACCCGCGCCGAGCCCATCTCCCACACCATCGGGCGGCTCCGACGCGTCCACCGCCGAAGAACACGAAGTGGTCGACCTCGACGACCTGGTCGACGCTCCGGCCGGCGATACCGGCACCATGGCCCAGATCTCCACTGCCTGGCCGGGCGCCACCGAAGTCACCGAACCCGGACAACCCTGACCAACAGGAGTACTCCCCATGACCGACGATCCATCGATGCCCGACCTGTCGGGACTGCTCGAGCAGGCCCAGAACATGATGGCGGCCAGCGCCGAGGCTGCGGCCACCGATGTGGAGGGCAGCGCCGGCGGGGGCAAGGTCGTGGTGGTGGTGAACGGCAACTTCGAGTTCCAGTCGGTGCGCATCGACCCCGCCGTGGTCGACCCGGCCGACGTCGAGATCCTCGAAGATCTGGTGCTGGCCGCCCTGCGCGACGCCGCCGCCAAGGTGGCCGACAACCAGGAAGGGGCCATGGGAGGCCTCGATCTGGGTGATCTCGACCTGGGCGGCCTCGGTGGCCTGTTGGGTGGGTCCGACGAGTGAGTGGTGTCTACGCCGGTCCGGTTCAGGACCTGATCGACGAGCTCGGTCGCCTGCCGGGGGTGGGGCCCAAGTCGGCCCAACGAATCGCCTTCCACATCCTCAAGATCGCCCCCCAGGATGCGGCTCGATTGGCCGATGCCATCACCGAGGTGAAGGACCGCATTGCCTTCTGCGACCGGTGTTTCAACATCGCGGAGCAGGGTGCACTCTGCGGGATCTGCAGCGATGATCGCCGTGACGATGGCGTGTTGTGTGTGGTCGAAGAACCACGCGACATCGTGGCGGTGGAGCGAACCCAGGAGTACCGGGGTCGATATCACGTGCTCCAGGGCGCCATCAGCCCCATCGACGGGATCGGTCCCGATCAGCTCCGGGTGAAGGAGCTGCTGGCGAGACTCGAACCGGAATCGATCACCGAGATGATCCTGTGCACCAACCCCAACATCGAAGGTGAAGCCACCGCCATGTACCTGGCCCGCCTACTCACCCCGTTGGGGGTGGATGTCACCAAGATCGCCAGCGGGCTACCGGTGGGCGGCGACCTCGAGTATGCCGACGAGCTGACCCTGGGTCGGGCTCTTGAAGGTCGTCGCCACGTCGAAGGCGTCTGATCCAACCGAAACTCCACTGGTGCGGTACGTCGCGTCAGCTGTTGCGGTCGATGGGTACATCGCTGAGCTCGAAGAGTTGTTCCTGATAGCTGACGTTCTCGGGATCGTCGGGGTCGGATGTCTTGCCCGGCAAGATCCTGCTGAACAGTCCGAGGCCGGCAGTGAGCAGGTAGGCCGTGAGCACGGACACCGCCGCCGGCGCCACGGTGATCGGTCCCACCCCCACCGTGAGCGCGGCCAGCAGGGCCATGGCGAAAGGAGCCTTGATCGATGCGCCGGGCACGGCCACCAGCAGGCACGACAAGGTGAGTGCGATCGGAAGATCGGGGATGATGACGTGGGTCGCCACCCCGGCTGCCCCACCGATCACCAGCGTGGGCATGACCGGTCCGCCGATGAACCCGGTGCCCAGGCTCACGGCCATGGCGAGGATCTTGGCCAGGACGACCGCCACGAGGAGCCAGCCACCCAGCTGGTCGGCCTGGTCGATCATCTCGGGTAGTTGGGCCTTCCCGGATCCCAACGTCAGCGGGAAGCTCACCGCGATCAGGCCGATGGCCAAGCCGCCGATGCCTGCCCGAACGACGGTGTTGGTGATACGGCTCGCCAGATTCCGCATCAGGTACACGGTTGCGCCGAGTAGTCGCGCCAGGAAGGCCCCGACGATGCCGAGCAGGACGGCGATTCCGAAGTGCCAGATCTCCACGTCGAAGGTCGGGACGGCGAACACCTCGAGGAACGTGGCGCCCACGAACGAGAAGATCACGAAGAACCCGAACACCGAACCAACCAGGCTGGGGGCCACCACGCGGTAGTACTGGTCTTGCCCTTCCGGCGGGTTGAGCTCGGTGATGAGCAGGGTGCCCAGGATCGGTGACGTGAGCAGACCACCGACCGATCCGTTGATACCGGCCAGGGTGTTGATCCGTCTGATCTCGTCGTCGACACCGATCCGGTCCGAGAACCATTCGCCCACTGCACCACCCGACCGGGTTCCCGCATCGAAGGGTCCCAGGCTGGCTCCGCCGACCAGGGAGACGAACGACACGACGATCATGGGGATGGCCGATCGCTGGTCGACATGCGCGTTGGAGATGTTCTCGAGGGCGCCGGCGGGCTCAGCAGGAACATGGAGGAACCGTCGCATGACTCCGACCAGCAACCCGGCTCCGATGGTGAGAGCCAGCCACCACCACTCACCCCCCAGGAAGCTGTTGTCCACCTCTTCGGGCCAGAGACGACTCGTCGCCTCGGCCACCGCCTGGGTGAACAACAGACCGGCGAAGCCGGCCAGCAGCCCGATGGGGACGGCGTAGAGGACCGGCAACCAAAAGCGCCGGTCGCGGGCGAAGTGATCCGCGGTCATGCAGTGGCAGCTTTGGCCGCGGCCCCGGGAACTGGGTCAACGTCGACCGGTTGGCCCTTGGCCCGCATGATCGGGGAGAGGATGAGCACCGAGATCACCACCGACCCGCCCGCGGCGACAGCCGCCATCCAGTTCACCGCGTTGAAGCCCCACTGGTCGGCGAACACACCCCCCAGCACGCTGCCGAGGAAGCTGCCCAGCGCCGAGCAGCCGATCAGCCACCCGTTGGCCGCGCCGGCCGGGAAACTGGCGAATCCAACTGCGGTGCTGGGCTGGGCCAGCCGGGCGAACGGGCTTCCCTGGTAGAGCAGCTGCATGCTGGCCACAGCCAGGATCACCGCCGAGCCGGCAAGCCAGCCCACCAACGCCATGCCCAGCGCACCCACCAAGCGCAGCACGAGCCCGGCGTTGTAGACGGTGAGCGCACCCGATCGGGCCATCCACTTGCCGGCGGGGAAGAACAACACGACGTTCAGCAGTCCGGCGACGGCGATCAGCGTTGACGTGCCGCTCTCGCTGATGCCGTACACCTCGGGCAAGATGTTCGAGATCTGGTTGTTGATGCCGTTGTTGGCCACCGACGTCAATGTCGACACCAGCAGGAACGCCCCGAACGCGGACCACACCACGGCCTTGATGGGGATCTTCACCCGCTCGGCTTCGCCATCGGATCCGGCCGCTTGCGCGGTCGCTCGGTCCATGGCGGCGTGGATACGTTGCTCCGGACCGCGGCTGGTGACGAGCACTCCGACGAAGAGCACGCCACTCACTGCTGTGGCCAGCCAGAAACGGTTGGAGAACGACCATTCGGCCTGCGCGGCCGCCGTGATGAGGACACCGCCCAACACCTGGCCGGCCGGCATCATCAACGAGTAGTACGTCATGCGTTTGGCCTCGAGCTCCCGCGAGAGCCCGGCTCCCACGACGAACACGGGGCCCACGGCGGACACCGCGGCGACCGAGACGCCCAAGACGATGGCGTCGAGGGCGTAGAAGGCCGACGACTCGGCCGCACCGGCGAAGAAGGCGAAACCCAGCGTCATGCCGGCGAGCCCTCCACACAGCACCACCCGATGGGCTCGGTATTTGTCGGCGAAGCTGCCCAGCACCGGACCCAGCACCGCACCCAGGCTGATGACGGCCATCACCACACCCGACGCCGAGACGTCGTTCGTCGTCTCGGTCACATACGGCGGGATCAGCAGGGCGATGAAGGCGGAGAATCCCGCCCCCACCGCGAAGTTCGACAGCATCCACCACTCGAATGAGCGGGCTCGGCCCTCGGTGGGCTCCGCGACGCCGGTCATCGAGCGGCGAGCTCCTGGCCGTGATGGGTCGTCGACGGTTGCCCGACCAGAATCGATCGCGCATGGCCCACCGGCCGCGCCAGTGTGATGCCGATCATGGTGTCTCCTCCCGACGACAGACACCGCATGGTGGCACGCAGCCGGCGGTGGTTCTTCACCCGGGGTGGGTGATGGAGCGATTTCGCCAGCGACCTACGATGACTGGTCCTGTATCCGTGGTCGATCGCTCGATCGGGTTGCGGTGGGAGGGGTCGTTGGTGATGGTGGCGCTGTCGGAAGACAACCGGAGGCTGGCGATCTGGTTGCTGTCGGCCACGGTCATCGGGGTGGTGACCGGATTGGTCGTCGTGGCGCTCGAGCACGCTGTCGACGACGTGCTCGAAGAGATCTTTCACCAACCGGTGTGGGTGCCGGCAGTGACCGTGGTTGTGGGTGCGCTGCTGACCGCGGTGCTGGTGCGCACGATCGGTGGTCGGTCGTCGG
The DNA here is from genome assembly GCA_051011595.1 of Acidimicrobiales bacterium. Taxonomy (GTDB): domain Bacteria; phylum Actinomycetota; class Acidimicrobiia; order Acidimicrobiales; family SHLQ01; genus JAOUEE01. The sequence goes on along the minus strand of JBPCTQ010000301.1, from coordinate 11,900 downwards.
CTTCCACCGAGGTGTTCGTCGAGGAGTATCACCACGACCAGCCGGAGGCCGATCCGAAGTACGCCCCCGGGCGATTGGCGGCGGCCTTCACCACCCTCGGCTCGGGTGCGCCGCTCGGCATGGAAGGTCCGGCCGTGTACACCGGATCGGCGGTCGCCGGCTTCTTGTACCGCCGCTGGCCCACGGCGGTGGAGGCTGCCTACCACCCCATGCTCATCGCGGGAGCTGCCGCCGGTATCGCTGCGGTGTTCAAGGCGCCGGCCGCGGGCGCCATCTTCGCCATGGAGGTCCCCTTCCGAGGGCGACTCTCCGGGGAACGGGTCCTGCCCGCCATTTTCGGGTCGGCCGCCGGCTATCTCACGATGGCTGCCATTGACGGTACCGAGGCCGAAGCGCCGTTGCCGGTGGTCGAGCTCACCTACGGCCGTGCCCTGTGGAGCATCGTGCTCGGCCTGGTCGTGGGGCTTGGCGCCATTGGGGTGATCAGGCTGGTTCATCTCGCCGAGGGGGCGTCAGAGCGAGCATCGGTCTGGGTGCGGGCGCTGCTGGCCGGTGCGGCGCTGGCCGGCATCTACGCCATCGGCCGTGGCCTCACCGGGGAGTCGCTGGCGCTGACCTCGGGCAACTCGGTGATCGACTGGGCCATCGAGCCCGATCATGCGATCGGTGTCCTGATCGCTGTTTTTCTGCTGCGCGCCATCGGGCCGGCGATATCGATCGCCGGAGGCGGGGTCGGTGGGCTGTTCATCCCGCTGATGGCCGCCGGCGCCGTCATCGGCCGGCTCTTCGCCGATGCCGTCCGGGTCGACGATCTGGCGCTGTTCGTCACGGTCGGCGCGGCGGCGATGCTGGGCGCCGGCTATGCCGTGCCGCTCACGGCGGTGGTGTTCGTCGCGGAGTACACCGGGCAGGCCACTATCATCGTGCCGGGGCTGCTGGCGGTGGCTGCCACCCGCCTGGTGGTCGGTTCGCGATCGGTCAGCCCGGCCCAGCGGCCCTGATCGGAGCCGCCCGCCGGCCGACCCGGACATCCACCACGCATCGGGTGCAGTGGTCACGATTCGTCGTCGTCGCCTCTCAGCTCGCCTGCGGCCTCGCTCAAGAGATCGCGATTGGCCCGGGTGAAGAGTGTCAGGGTGAGGGCCCCGGGGATGATGGCCAGGATCCCGTAGAAAACCCTCCACAACACCACCGCCGCGACGATGATGTTGACGTCGACGCCGCTGGTCGCCGACGCCGACAGCGAAGACACCATCACGACGTCGACGACGCCCAGGCCGCTGCCGGTGATGGGAATCACCACACCGGCGAAGAATGCCACTGCGAAGCAGGCGAAGATGGCCACCAATCCCAGTTGTGACTGGTCGACGTCGACGGCCCGCAGGGCGGCGACGAGGATCAAGTAGGTGATCAGCAGGTTCAGGGCCACGGCGATCGATCCGATGGCCCAACGATCACGGACGACGGCGTAGGCGTTGTCCCGGAAGTCGACCACCTGGTCGCCAAGGTCGTCGACCGGCTCCTTGCCGAACTTCACCAGCACCCAGGACGCGATGGCGGCCAGCTTGGCTCCTACCCATCGGGCCGACTGTTCGCTCTGGCCGATCTTGCGGATGATCACCACGACCACCGCCACGATCACCACCGCCACGGCCGTGATGACGAGTGCTTCGGTGTCCACCGCCCCAGCGAGCAACAGGACCACGAAGGCCACGATCGGCAGGACGATTCGGCCCCCCTGGGGAAACACGAAGGAGCCGACCGCGCCGGTCATCGATGCGCTGGACTCGAAGCCCTCGGCCCGGAAGTAGGCGTACTGGACGATCGACGAGGCCGGCGGCGGCATGAAGTTGGCGGCCACGTTCGACGAGAGGTACGCCCCGGAGCCGGCGATCAATCGCAGCCCGGGCAACATGGCCCGATAGACCATGGCCTCGGTGGGTACCCGCAGCAGGCTCAGCAGGAGTAGCACGGCCAGTTGTTCCCAGGTGAGGCCGGTGATGGCGTCGGCGATCAGGTCGTAGTCGACGATCTGGGGTAGCAGCCATCCGAAGACGAGTACGAGCACCGCGATGAAGATGCCGACGCGAAGCAGCCGCTTGGCCAGCGACGGGTGATCGGACGTCATGAGGTCCGGCGCATCGGTCATGAGGAGGTAATGGTGGTCAAGATGTCGCGCAGGGACTGATCGAGTGCCGGCGGTGCCTCGAGTAGCTGGTCGTTGGGTGACACGGAACCCAGTCTGGTACGGCGCTTGGTCTGCACCGCGTCATTCAGCGCTCGGGCCTCTGCGGTGGCGATACGAAGGTGTTGGCCGGCCGGCTCCGACGGTGCGCCGACCTCCACGCCGTGGAGCTGGGCGATGAGCAGATCCCAGCGATCTTCGATGGTGCGAAGCTGAGGTGGTGGCCGCCCGGCAGGCGCTCGAATGGCAAGATGAGACGAGCGATCACAGGAGTTCCGTTGCAGGGCCTATTCCCGAGCCAATTGACCCAGACGGACTCGTCGGAATCACAGGGCTCGTCGGAGTCACAGGAAGATCTCGTCTCCCAGGTCGGGGGGGAGATCGAAGTCGGCCTCGACCGCTGGTCGGCCGGCCAGCTCGATGTCACCGACCTGATCGTCGCCTTGGCGGTCGTGGTCGCAGCCGCCGCACTCTCGTGGCTGTTGCGGCGCCTCTTCGCCCGCCTGGCGCCCCACGCCGAGGGCCCCACCGCCACCGCCGTGCTGGTCGGCGGACAGCTGGCGTCGGTTGCGGTGTACCTCTTTGCGGCCGGGATCGTGCTCGAGGTCCTCGGGTTCGGCCTCGGACCCATCCTCGTGCTCGTTCTTGTCATCGTGGTTGCGGCCCTGTTCCTCCAACCGCTGATCCAGAATCTCAGCGCCGGACTTCTGCTGCAGTTGCGGGGGCCGTTCAAGCCGGGGGATGTCATCGATTCCAACGACACCGTCGGCGTGGTCGAGGAGGTGAACGCCCGAACCGTGGTCATCATCACCAAGGACGGCCGGTCCGTGCACATACCCAATCGTGACGTCCTCGACCACACGCTGGTCAATTACTCGGTCCTCGGTCGGCGTCGATCCGAGATGGCGTTGCGGCTGGCTGGTGAGGCCGGACAGGTCGACGCGATCGATCGGTTGCAGCACGCCGTCGCCGGTGTCGGAGCGGTGCTGACCGAACCTCCGCCCGAGGTGCTGCTGACCGGATTCGACGGTACCCAGGTCGAAGTCGAGGTGCAGTTCTGGCATGCCCCACAGCTGTCGGCCGAAGGCGTGGCCCGGGACTCGGTTGCCCGGGCCGTGCTCGACGCAGTTGATGCCACCGATCTGGTCCTCGAAGACCCGAGAGCGGTCGTCACCAACGTGCCCCCGGTGCACGCCGGCGGCTGATGGTCGAATCGCCGAACGGTTCGGTTCCCGCCACGGGTCGGTACGGGGCCGCGGCGGTGGCCACGGTGACGATGGCCCTCGTCACATGGCCGATCGCCTTCAACCTCGGGGCTTACGGAGAGGTGTTCTACTCCGATGTGTTCAGCTTCGTGGTGGCGGCGACCGTTGCCCTGCTGGTTGCCTCCGTCGCATCTCCGTACGAAGGGCGACGGCGCTGGCTGGTGCAGGTGGCGCTCGCCGGTCCGGTCATCTGGCTTCTACTGTCGGTGGTCCTGTTCGACTCGACGGCGGCCGCCGCGTCCCACGGCGTCTTCGGGCTGGTGGGTTTGGCGGTGGCCGTTGTGTCCATCCCCATGGTGCTGAAGCTGTTGATCGACATGTTCGTGCCGGACTTCATCGACGTGCCCAACACCCGCCGGCTGGTGTTTTTCGTGGGGGTGATCGTCGCGGTGGCACTGGCCGGTCTCGCGGTGGGCGCCAACAATGACGCCTTCCTGACCTGCGACGACTTCCGTGTGGCGGGCTCGGACGAGCCCGCCAACTGTCGATCCGGTTGACGGACTGCTCGATGCACTCGAGCCGGGCGACCCCGTCGGGGATCTTGTGTAGCCGTCGAGGTCGCCGCCACCCGGCACCGGTGCAAAATCACTCGAGGTGCCGCCTCGACCGACCGGGCGCGGGCGGGTGGTTCCGACCGGTACGAGACGACACCTCGAACATGGGACCCCTCGGGGGGGAGAGGCCCAATGAACATTGCGATTACATTACAAAAATGACGAACTGAAGTCAAGCGACCGGCGACGAGATGACATGAATGGAGGTACCTGACGGCATCTCGGTGTCGGTCACGCGCGCGGTTTGCCCCGGCACCGGGGGCCGTCACTGCTCGTCGGCGGGAAGCCCGGTGTCGAGGGCCTCGCGGACCATGTCGGCCAACGCATCCTCGGTGGTGGGTGGTTCGTCGTCGGTGGGTGCGGGGTAGAGCCCCAGGCCGGGCGGCGCGGTTCGCGAGATGGGTCGTGATGGCGAACCCGGTTCACCGGGTCGGCGCGCCGGTTGCGGGTCGGCCGGCGCCTCCGGATCGGGGGTCGGCCCCTCGCTCGGGGTGGCTTCGGAACGACCTGTCTGGCGCCGCTCGTCGGCTGCCTCGTCGAGGTGGCGCTGCGCTTCCAAACGCAGACGTTCGACCTCGGCCCGCTGGTCGATCACGTTCGCCTGCAGCGATTCGAGCTCGGCCCGGACGGTGGCCAGCCGCTGTTCTTCCCGTTCGATGAGGGCGCGGCGGCGCTCGATGTCGGCGCTTTCGGTGTCGGTCCGAGGGGTGGGTGGGGGTGCGTCGGTGCGGGTCGGGGGCGCCGAAGCCGGCGCAGTTGATGATGTCTTCGCCTCCGACAGTTCGGCTTCGAGCCGGGCGATGGTGGTGTGAGCCTGGGCCAGATCGCGGCCCAGACGGTTGAGATCGGCCCGCTGGCGTGTGCGGAGATCGGCGGGAGGCACCGGCGCGGCGGCCGGCGTTGCTTCTTCGGGTTCGACCGCCTGCTCGGTGGAGCGCCGCCTGGCTCGGGCCTGCATACGGGCGTTGGAGGCCTGGGTAAGACGGGTACGGACAGCCAAGGCGTCCAGATCGGCTTCCCGCCGGGCCTCGGTGGCGTAGTCATCGGCCTGCCGCCGGTTCTCTGCGGCGCGGCGCTCACCCTCGTCGAGGTAGGCGTCGGCCCGGTTGCGCATGGTCTTCGAAGCCCGCCGAGCATCGGCTCGGACTGCCATGGCCGCCGCCGCGGCTCGCTCCGCGACCGCCACCTCGACATCAGCATCGGTTGCCGGCTCGGCGGCCTCGGTGTCGACGTCCAGCTCATCGACGGGCGCGTCGACATCTGGGGCCGCTGCCTCGGCTGGCTCGTCGTGGTCGGGGACGATCGGTTCGGTGTCGTCGGCTTCGGCGGCCGTGCCCTCGTCGCCGAACACGATGGCGAGGGCAGCGTTGTAGTCGTCGTCGTCCTCGGGTCGGCTCTCGTCGTCGACGGCCCGAACTGGGTCGGCCGGATGGTCGTCGGCGGCTGGGATCGGGGTTGGCGGTTCCGCGGCCGCGGCCTCGACCTCGACGGCCGGGGCGTCGGCTTGGGCATCGTCCTCAACCGTGTCGTCGGCGACCGGCCCCCGAACGGTGTCGGCCACTTCGCGCAGGAAGGTCCTCACCTCGTCACGGTCGTACCCCCGCCACGACAGAGAGAACTCGCGCACCTCGATGGTCTCGGGTACCGGGCCGGCGGCGTCGGCCTGTTGCCCCCGGGTGGGCGAGTCGGGCCACTCGACCGGCGAGGGATCGTGCAGCTTGGGTTCGCCCCCGTCGGTTTCGTCGTCGGTGACCTCACTGGGAAGCGCCCCGCGAACCGCAACCGCGACCTCGCGGAGGAAACCCCGAACCTCGTCGCGGTCGTACCCGCGCCAGGAGACAGTGAACTCGCGGGCTTCGATGTGGTCGGGCCGTTCGGTCACGGTCGCACCCTTCGACCCTCTTTCGGCGCCCACCGGTACATGTTCTCTACTTTCACATATCGGCCACCCATCGGCCCAACGCGGGTGGTCTGCTCGATCGGCCTGGCGGGCGCCACTGGCAGTAGCCTTCGGCGCGAATGAAGGGGAGCCTGATGCTGTTGACCGAAATCGACCACGTGGCCATCGCGGTCAACGACCTCGAATCCGCCATCGCGTACTACCAGAGTGCTTTCGGGGCCGAGGTCCACCACCGCGAGGTGGTCGACTCCGACGGCGTCGAGGAAGCGTTGGTGAAGGTGGCCGATTCGTACATTCAGCTCACCGCGGCCACTCGAGCTGATTCGCCCATTGCCATCTTCCTCGAGAAGCGAGGCGAGGGACTGCATCACGTGGGTTACCGCGTCGACGATTGTGCCGCCGCGCTGGCTGCGGTGGTCCGCGCTGGTGGTCGGGCCATCGACGAGCAGCCCCGCCCTGGGTCCCGCGGCACGACCGTGGCCTTCGTGCACCCCAAAGGATCGTTCGGCACGCTGATCAAGCTGGTGCAAGAGTGAGCGCCCGGGCCTGATGTTGGTCCATCTGGTCGACGGCACCTACGAGCTGTTCCGCTATCACTTCGCCCTCCCATCCCATCTCACGGCCGGCGGCCAAGAGGTCGGAGCCACTCGGGGAGTGTTGGGTTCGCTGCTCATGTTGCTCGAGGACGGCGCCACCCACGTGGGGGTGGCCACCGACCACATCATCGAATCGTTCCGCAACGAGATGTACGCCGGCTACAAGGACGGCTCGGGTATCGAACCCGAGATCAAGAGCCAGTTCCCCATCGTCGAAGAGGTGCTCACGGCCGCTGGGTTCGCGGTGTGGCCGATGGTCGAGTTCGAGGCCGACGACGCCATGGGGGCTGCCGCGGTGAAAGCGGCGGAGATATCCGATGTCGAGCAGGTCGTCATCTGCACTCCCGACAAGGACCTGGCCCAGTGTGTCCGTGACGACGGACGGATCATCCAGTTCGATCGACGCAAGGGTCAGCCCTACGACCGAGCCGGCGTGATCGAGAAGTTCGGTGTACCGCCCGAGTCGATCCCCGACTACCTCGGTCTGGTCGGCGACTCGGCTGACGGGTTCCCTGGTCTGCCCGGGTGGGGGGCCAAGTCGACATCGACGGTGCTGGCTCGCTACCTCCACATCGAAGAGGTTCCGGCGTCCTCGGAGGACTGGGACGTGAGCGTGCGAGGGGCCGCCAAGTTGGCCCGGACGCTGCAGGACAACATGGAGGATGCACTGCTGTTCCGCCGTATCGCCACGCTCGAGCTCGATGCGCCCACGTTCGACGACCTCGATGAGCTGCGCTGGTCGGGCCCGGCCGACGACGTCGCCGCCGTGCTGGCAACGGTGGATGCCAGCGATCAGCTGGCCCGCATCGAACGACTGGCCGCCACCCGCTCCTGACCGAAATTGCGTGGGTTCGCGGTCATATTCGCCGCTTTCTGACGCCAGATCGCCCTAGCGTGCGGCCGGTGCCGAAACGTGTGGTCATCACTGGAGCCAATCGGGGGATCGGTCTGGCCCTCACCGCAGGCCTGATGGCCAACGGCCATCGGGTGGTGGCCGGCTGTCGTCGCCCCGACCAGGCGAGTGAGCTCCAGGCGCTGGGCCCCGAGGTGATCGAGGCGGTGGAGATGGCCGATCCGGACTCAGTCGAGGCCTTCGCCCGGGCTGCCGACCAGCATTTCGGCGCCATCGACCTGCTCATCAACAACGCCGGCATCGACGCTCGTTCGGCCGGGTCCGACTTCGACAAACGAGGCCCCATGGTGATCGACCCCGAGGCGGTCCTCGACGTGACCCGGGTGAACGCGGTGGGCCCGATGCTGCTCACCCGCCACCTGGCGCCGGCGCTGTCGCGCCCCGACCACGCGGTGGTGGTGAACGTGTCGTCGCAGCTCGGGTCGATGGTGGTGGGCGACACCCGGGGCGGCGACGTGGCCTACAACGTGTCGAAAGCCGCCCTCAACATGGTGTCGGTGATGATGGCCGACCGCCTGCGCAAGCACGACATCGCAGTGGTGGCGCTGCACCCGGGCTGGGTGCGCACAGACATGGGTGGCGAACGAGGCGAGTTGGCCATCGACGAAGCGGCCGCCGTTCTGGTCGACAGATGTGAGCGGGTGTCGATGGCCGACACCGGTCGGTTCATCCGACCCGACGGGTCCGAGCACCCCTGGTAGCGGCCAACCGCTGGCTGCTGCCGACGTGAGGAACGCGAAAGGGCCCGGAGGTGAGTCACCCCCGGGCCCGTTCACACGAGTTGGTCAGCTCAGCTGGTGGTCACACAACCGGTGCCGGGGGTGGCCGGTAGCGGCGTTGTGCTCTCCAGAGCGCCGGTGGTGGTGTTGACCCCCCACACGTGGACCCCACCGCCGGAGGCGTTGCCCACGGCATAGAAGATGGTGCCGTCCGGCGAGAGCATGGTCTGCCCGCTCCAGGAGGCCAGGGTGCCAACCGTGCCGATCACCGTCACCGAACCGGTGGCGGGGTCGATCAGGTTGAGCACTTCCTGGCTGCCGTCCCAAGATGCGGCCAGCAGTTGCCCGCTGCCATCGATCTGGAGACCGATTCCGGCGAAGGCGGCCAGATCCACCGCGTTGAGCAACGCACCGGTGGTGGCGTCGAGGGTGTACACCCGGTCGGCGCTGCCGTTGTTGCCGAACACGTAGATCCGGTCGAGAGCCGCGTCGTAGGCGGTTTGTCCCTGCCAGAAGGCGAGGTCACCCACGGTGCCCACCAGGGTCTCGACACCCGTGGCCGGATCGACCTTGTAGTACTCCTCGGCCGTACCGTTCCAGCGGAAGGCCATGATCTGGCCCGAGTTGTCGATCTGCACACCCTGGGGCAGCGCCGCCAGCGCGACCTGGGTGACCAACACACCGGTGGTGGCATCGAGGTGGTACACCTGCGGCGCCGGGTTGTTGCCGAACACGTAGATCAGGTCGTTGGTGGCATCGAACGCCGTCTGGCTGCCCCACGTCTGCAGGTCGCCAACCGTGCCCCACGGAGTGATGCTGCCGGTGACCGGATCGAAGATGGACGAGACCTCCTGGCTGCCGTCCCACGAGAAGCACACGGTCATACCGGTGGGAGTCACGAGGTCGCTGCCGTCGCAATCCTGGTCGATGCCGTCGTCGGCGATCTCGGTGGCGCCGGGGTTGATGCCTGCGTCGGTGTCGTTGCAGTCGGTGTTGTCGGCGACGTAGCCGGCGGGCTGGCCCTCGTGCTCGGTGGATGAGGCGGGGTCGCCGTAGAGGTCGCTGTCGCCGTCGAGGTACCAGGTGGTGAGGTCGGTGCCGTCACAGTCCTGGTCGATGCCGTCGTCGGCAGTCTCGGTGGCACCGGGGTAGATGGAGTCGTCGCCGTCGTTGCAGTCGAGGGTGGCGGCCACCCCGTCCTGATCGGCGTCGATCTCCACGATGGTCACCGTGGCGGTGGCGGTGGCGCCATTGCTGTCGGTGATCGTGTAGTCGAAGGTGTCCTCGGTCCCGGTGGTGAACGGAGCGGCGGGGGTGTAGGTGAACGTCCCGTCGCCATTGTTGGCCACCGTTCCGGTCGTGCCAGTGGTGTCGATGCCGGTCACCGTGAAGGTGTCGCCGTCATCGACATCGTCGTCGTTGTCGAGGACCGACGGAGTCACTACGGGATCAGAGCCGGCCTCGAAGCCGAAGCCATCGTCGTCGTTGGCGACGGGGGCGTCGTTGACACCGGTGACGGTGACATCGACGGTTCCGGTGTCGGATCCGCCCACGCCGTCGGTCACCTCGTAGTCGAAGGAGTCAGCCACTACGGCGCCTTCGGCGAGGTAGTCGAGCTCACCAGCCGGGTCGTACATCACTGCGGTCGGTCCGCCGATGGCGGGCGGAGCCGCACCTTCGGGCAGATCGACGTACACGGGTACACCCAGGTCGCTCGTGGGGTCGACGTTGCCGACCCAGAGGGGTGCCGAGTCAGGATCGGTGTCATCGTCGATGACCTCGATCGTGATGTCGGTGTCCTCGTCGGTGGCCGCGGTGTCGTCGGTGGCACTCGGGTCGTCGTTGATACCCGTGACCTCGACGGTCACCGTTGCGGTGCTCGTGGCACCGAGATCGTCCACGATCGTGTACTGGAAGGTGTCGTCGACGATTTCACCGTCGGTGAGCCCGTCCAGAACGCCGCTGGGGTCGTACTGCACCGTGCCGTCGAGGTTGATCGACAGCGAGACACCCAGGGCGCTCGTCGGATCGACCGAGTCGATGTCGACGCTGTCGCCGTTGTCGGGGTCGCCGTCGTTGTCGAGCACGGCGATGGCGATGGCGGTGTCCTCGTCGGTGTCGTCCTCGTCGTCGTCGGCTTCGGGGTCGTCGTTGACACCGGTGACCGTGATGGTCACGGTGGCGGGGTCCGACTCGGCGCCGTGAGCGTCGGTGGCGTCGAACGTGAAGGTGACGTCCACCGACTCACCGTCGCCCAGGTCGTCGAAGTCGCCGTCGGTGTCGAACGTGGCCGTGCCGTCGTTGTTGTTGGTGACGTCGCCGTCGTCGGGCCCGGTCAGCACCTCATAGGTGAGCGAGGTGGCGTCGTCGTCGCTGTCGACGTCGTCGCCCTGGATGGCCACGGTGACCGTCGAGTCCTCGTCGACGGTGTCACTGTTGTCGTCGGCCGTCGGGGCGTCGTTGAGGCCGTCGACCGTGACGGTGACGGTTCCGGGGGTACCGGTGGCGCCGCCGTCGTCGGTCGGGGTCACCTCGAAGGTGACGTCGCGGCTGTCGCCGTCGGCCAGGTCGTCGAAGTCGCCGTCGGTGTCGAAGTCGACATCGGCGAACCCACCGGTGGTGGCGTCACCCTCGGCGGGGGCCGAGGTGACGGCCCAGGTGAAGGGTCCGGCGTCGTCGGGATCGATGGCCGTCAGTGGGATACCCACGGCGCTGTCCTCGTCGGTGTTCGCCGTGGTGTCCTGCCCGGCAGGGGCATCGTTGGTGCCCTCGACCGTGACGGTCACGGTGCCGGTGTTCGACACCGCTCCGTGCGAGTCGGTGGCAGTCCAGGTGAAGGTGGTGTCGCGGCTGTCACCGTCTTCCAGGTCGGCGAAGTCGCCGGCCGGATCGAACTGCACGGCGGGTGCTCCGTCGTCGCTGACCGCACCCTCACCGGGCTGGGCCCAGTTGTAGGTGAGCGAGCTGGGATCGTCGTCGCTGTCGATGTCGTCGGCGTCGAGGGTGATCGGCGCCGGGGTGTTGGCGTCGGTGGTGGCCGACTGATCCTGCGCCACCGGGGCGTCGTTCACGCCGGTGACGGTGACCGTGACGGTGCCGACGGTTTCGGCTCCCTGGTCATCGATGGCGGTGTAGTCGAACGTGTCGGTGGCGGTCTCGCCCAGAGCCAGTCCGGTGAAGGCCGAAGCCGGGTCGTAGGTGATGGTCTCGGCCCCGCTGTTGACCGAAATCAATCCGGCGGTACCGGTGAAGTCGACCGGACCCAGGGTGAGGACGCCTCCTTCGGGATCGATGTCGTCGTCGAGCACCGACATGGTCACCGTGTTGCCCACGGTCACCGTCGGCTCGTCGTCGACGACGATCGGGGCGTCGTTCACCCCGTAGATCATCACGGTCACGGTGGCGGTGTCGCTGCCGCCGTTGCCGTCAGAGGCGGTGTAGGTGAACGAGTCGGTGTCGTCGTCACCCACCTGGAGGCCGTCGAACGCCCCGGTGGGGTCGTACTGCACGGTTCCGTCCAGGTTGACGGAGGCGGTACCGGCGGTACCGGTGAGGTCGACGGACTGCACGCTCAGGGTGTCGCCGTCGTCGCCATCGGAGTCGTTGTCGAGCACATCGATGGAGATCGCGGTGTCCTCATCGGTCTCCTCGTCGGGGTCGTCGACCGCGTCCGGGTCGTCGTTCACGCCGTCGATGGAAACGCTCACCGTGGCGGCGGCGCTGGAAGCGTCGCCGTCAGTGGTGGTGTACACGAAGCTGTCGTTTGCG
>JBPCTQ010000300.1:0-4083 GCA_051011595.1 Acidimicrobiales bacterium | reverse complement strand
CGCACCGGCGACCTGGGCCGAATCGACACCGACGGGTTCGTGTGGCTCGAAGGCCGTACCGGCGACCTCATCAACCGCGGTGGCAACAAGGTGTTCCCCGAAGAAGTCGAGGAGGTACTGCGGGCCGTCGCCGGAGTCGGCGACGCGGCGGTTGTGGCCGCCCCCGACCAACGACTGGGTGAGGTACCGGTTGCCTTCATCACCGGCGATCCGGCGGCCGACCTCGAGGCAACCTGTCGCGCTCACCTGGTCCCCTACAAGGTGCCGGTGCGATTCGAGGTGATCGACCACTTGCCGCGCAACGACGCGGGCAAGGTGCTGCGCCAGGATCTGGCGGCCCAGCTGGTCGACGAGGTGATCGAGTCGTGACGTACGAGACACTCGAGGTGTTCACCGATGGACCGGTGGGGTGGCTGGTGTTCGACCGACCCGACGCCGGCAACGCCATCGACGCGCGAATGTTCGTCGAGCTGGAGGCCGCGTGGGCCGATCTCGAGGCCGACCCATCGGTGGTCACCATCGTCAACACCGGCAACGGTCGAACGTTCCAGACCGGGCTCGACGTCCGCCAACTGGCCGACGACAAGGAGGCCCTACGGGCCAGTTCCCGCCAGACCCGCGACTTCGAACTGCGCATGACGGCATGGCAGTGCGGGGTGACCAAGCCGGTCATCGCCGCCGTCAACGGCACATGCGCCGGTGGCGGTCTGCACTTCGTCGCCGACGCCGACATCGTGATCGCCGCCGAGTCGGCCACCTTCCTCGACCCGCACGTTTCGGTCGGCCAGGTATCGGCCTTCGAAACCATCGGCCTGCTGAAGAAGGCCCCGATGGCCGAGGTTGCCCGCATGGTGTTTCTGGGCGCCCACGAGCGGCTCAGCGCTCAGCGAGCCCGACAGCTCGGCATCGTGTCCGAGGTGATCGCCGCCGACGACCTGCGGTCCCGGGCCGGCGAGCTGGGCCGCGCCATCGCCGACGGCGATCCTCGACACCTGGCGGCGATGAAGCGCACACTCTGGAACGCACTGGAGGTGCCGTGACCGAACCCACGAACGACCGGGCCTACATCCACGAGTTCATCGACATCCGCGGTGCGCATCGGGCCAACTACATGCACCACATGGCAGCCAACTGGAGCCCCGGAGCCCAGGAAGATCGCGACCAGTTGCTGTACGGCATGTGGGCCGTTCTGGGCAGCACCGGGTCGTGGCCTCAGGTGTGCAACATCTGGGAAGAACCGGGCCTCGATGGACTGGCCCGCTCGTTCGCCGGCGAGGCAACCGGTGCCGGGCTCCAGGATCCCAAGCTGGAGCGGTGGTGGAACAAGGCGGCCGAGTTCCGGCGCGGCGGCTTCGACCGCATCCTGCTCCCCGCTCCCTGGATGCCCACGATCACCGAATCGCTCGATGCCGGCGTCCGGGCCACCGTGTTCGCGCACGAGATCCTGCGTTGCACTCCGGGCTCGGCCCCCGACCTGCTCGAGCTGGCCCGCACCACTGCAGGCCCGGCGTACGAGCCCTATCAGTGGCGGCTGGTCGGCGCCTGGACCACAGCCATGCGAGACGACGACGAGATCATCCTGCTGTGGGCCCTGCCCGATTGGCAGGCGTGGGCCGCGGGTGAGGCCGCACAACGACACGACGAAGGCCTGACCGGGTGGCGGATGGCCGCCCGGTCGACCAGCACCGACTGGCAGCGGATCTTGCTGGCGGCTGCGCCGTTGTGTCCGTTCCGCACCGGTCGCCAACCCAACCGCGACGACCAGATCGACTGGGAGGACTGAAGGCCGACCGGGCGCAGTACCAGGCCGCGCGCAGCAGTCGCGCCGGCGGCAACCCGCACCATCAAAGGGCGTCGAGGTATTCCTGGCGCAGCGGCTTCTTGTAGAGCTTCCCGGTGGGCAGCCGCGGAAGTTCGGCACGGAAGTCGATCACCCGGGGCACCTTGTAGTGCGCGATTTCGGTGCGGGCGAACTCGCGCAGCTCGTCGGCCAGTTCGGGCGACGGTTCGACACCGACCTCGGGTTGCACGACCGCGTGGACGTACTCCCCCATCTCGGCATCGGGCAGACCGAAGACGGCGACGTCGGCCACCTTCGGATGGAGGGCGAAACAGGCCTCGATCTCCTGGGGGTAGATGTTGACCCCACCGCTGATGATCATGAACGCCGAGCGGTCAGTGAGGTAGAGGTAGCCGTCGTCGTCGAGGTATCCAATGTCGCCCAGCTTCGACCAGTTGTCGTGCCGGGGATGTCTCGACTCGTTCGTCTTCTCCGGATCACCGTGGTATTCGAACGAGGGGGTTTCCTGTTCGAAGTAGATCAGACCGGCCTCACCCGCCGGCAGCTCGTTGCCCTCGTCGTCGCAGATGTGAGGGATCCCCAAGATGGCCTGACCCACCGACCCCTTGTGCTCGAGCCACTGCGGGCTGTCGATGTAACAGAACCCGTTGCCTTCGGTGCCGGCGTAGTACTCGTTGATGATCGGCCCCCACCACTCGATCATTTGTTCCTTCACCGCCACCGGACACGGAGCGGCGGCGTGCACACACATCTTGAGCGAGGAGACATCGCGGGCCGAGCGGGCCTCGTCGGGCAGTTTCAGGAGACGAATGAACATCGTCGGTACGACCTGGGTGTCGGTCACCGAATAACGCTCGACGAACTCGAGGAAGGCGGCGGCGTCGAAGCGTTCCATCACCACGAGCGTTCCCCCGAGCTCGTGTATCCCGGCCCCCCATTGCAGCGGAGCCGCGTGATACAGCGGCGCCGGTGACAGGTAGATGGAGTTCTCGTCCATACCCATCACGAACTTCGCCAACGATGCAACACCGGTTCGGGCCGGATCGTCGATGGCCAGCCCGCTGAGCGGGCGCCGAATCCCCTTCGGGTGACCAGTGGTGCCCGACGAGTACAACATCACGTCACCGGCCGGCTCGCTGTCGAGCGCATGAGTCGGCTGGTCGGCCACCGCCGCTTCATACGACTCGAACCCGTCGCTCACCCCGTCGATCATCAGCCGCTCGGTACAATCGGGTATGTGGTCGAGCATGGCGGTGGCCGTGTCGGCCATGGCCGACGTGGTGATGAGGACCTGGGCGTTGCTGTCGTTGACGAGGTAGGCCGCCTCCTCGCTGGACAGGTACCGGTTGATCGCCGTCAGGTACAGACCCGAACGCAGCGCCGCCCAGAACACCTCGAAGTAACGCGGGTGGTTCTCGGCCAGGATCGCGATGTGGTCGCCTACTCCGAGACCCCGTGACCGCAGGAGGTGAGCGAGACGATTGGAGGCCTCGTCGAGCTCCCGATAGGTGATCGTGTCGCCGCTGGTGGCCATCACGATGGCGGGTTTCTCTGGCGTCAGCGCCGCGTAGTGTCCGTGATACACGTGGAATCGTCTCCGTCTGGGTTGCCGGGCCGGTTCTTCCTAGCGGCTCGGTCGGGCGGGATCAGCAGCGTAATCGAGCGTGTCGACTCTTCTTCTCGTACGACCCGTTCCACGACGCGGCCGAGCAATCCTGCATCGAGGTTCCCTTCGCCGATGTCACCGTCCGTGTGCTGTCGGCCACCCACCTCACCGCGTGCAAGGTCGTGGGCAACCGATCCAAGGACTGGATCGACATCGAGACCATGCTCACCCTCGGCACCCACATCGATGCTGCCGAGGTGCTGCGTTGGGTGGGACGTATCGCCGGCGATGAGGACCCCCGGTTCGATCGCATCGCCGCGCTCCTCGCCACCAACAGCTGAGGTGGTGGCCGGCGGTACTAGTCGGCTTGATCGGCGTCGCCCTCCGCGTTGACGTCGCCGATCAGGTCGGCCAACTGGCCGAGGCTAGCCAGCTGTTCGTCGAGGGTGTCGCCCATCGGCCCGACGCGGAGTGTGTCGACACCGCAGTCGCGGTATTCGCGGAGTCGGTGTCGGATGTCGTCGGGCGGGCCGATCAGATTGGTGCGGAGGCCGATCTCGACCGGCACCCGTGCCGCGGCCGCGTCACGATCGCCGGCCAACCACAGTCGTTGGACCTCGGCGACGTCGTCACCCCAGCCTTGGCGGGCGAAGGCGTTGTTGTAGAAGTTCGACGA
>JBPCTQ010000299.1:0-13472 GCA_051011595.1 Acidimicrobiales bacterium | reverse complement strand
AGTTCAACGTTCACCGTGGGGCCTCGAACCCCGCGGCCACATGACCGAGGTCGGTACCTCGTGAGCGCCGTCGATGAGCGGCGAATCCTCGTGAGGTCGGCGCGATCGTGAGTTCGGCCGTTTTCTTCTTGTTGTTGGCCGTGGGATTGATGATCCTGGGATCTGTGGTCCTGTGGCTCACCCACCGAAAGCCGCCCATGAGCGACGATCGTTCGGTCGACGACTTCGCGCGCAACCTGCGGGCCCTCGACCCCGAGTCGCTCGAAACCCAGACGCCGGCACCGCCGCGTCGACCATCACAGGAGACCTGAGGTGGCCCGCGACCTGGCCATCGATCTGGGGACGGCCAATACCCTGGTCTACGCCAGCGGCGAGGGCATCGTGTTGAACGAACCGTCGGTCATCGCCCTCAACAGCCAGACCAAAGACGTCTTGGCCATGGGCCACGAGGCCTGGCAGATGATCGGCCGCACGCCGGCGCACATCGTGGCCGTACGTCCGCTCCGCAACGGCGCCATCACCGACTTCGACGTAACTCAACGCATGATCCGGCTGCTGCTCCAGCGGGTGGGGGTGAGCCGATTCAACCGGCCCAAGGTGGTGATCTGCGTTCCGTCGGCCATCACCGCGGTGGAACGGCGTGCCGTCACCGAGGCTGCCCGTCGCGCCGGCGCGGCCGACGCCCGCCTGATCGAGCAGCCGATGGCCGCCGCCATCGGCGCCAACCTCCCCATCCACGAGCCGATCGGCAACATGATCATCGACATCGGCGGCGGTACGTCCGAAGCGGCGCTGATCTCGCTGGGCGGAGTGGTGGCCATCGAGGCCGTCCGCGTCGGCAGCTTCGACATCGACAGCACCATTCAGGCCTATGTCCGACGGGAATACGGCATCGCCATCGGGGAGCGCACGGCCGAGGAGATCAAGGTCAGCATCGGGTCGGCCGCGCCCACCGAAGGGGAGATGCGGGCCGAGGTGCGGGGCCGCGAGTTGATGAGTGGTCTGCCCAAGACGGTCATCCTCACCCCGGACGAGATCCGTGACGCCATCGACGAGCCGGTCACGGCCATGGTCGACGCAGTACTCACCTGTTTGTCGCAGGCACCACCCGAGCTGGCCCAGGACCTCATCGTGCAGGGCATACACCTGGTTGGTGGTGGTGGTCTGCTGCTCGGGCTCGACCAGCGCATCGCCAAGGAAGCCGAAGTGCCGGTGCGGCTGGTCGACACCCCCCTCGAGTGTGTGGTGTTGGGCGCCGGGCGGTGCATCGAGAGCTACGAGGCCGTCCAGGCCATGTTCATCGACAGCCGCCGCTAACCCTCGAGCTGGTCTTCGGCGGCCTGGCGAACCTGCCAGTCGCGGTCGTCGGTGGCCCGGTGTAGGGCGGCATCGATGTCGGCGCCGTCGAAGGGGGCCAAGGCGACCACCGCTCGCCTCCGGACGGTGGCGATGTCGTCGAGCGCGGCCAGGATCACGGCCCGGCCGTCGGGGTGGCCCACCGATCCCAGGGCCGCCACCGCGGCCTCGCGACACAACGCATCGTCGTGGCCGGTGACGATCTCCACCAACCGACGGTGGTCGTCTTCATCATGGGGCCGTTCGCCCACGGCCCACGCCGCCATCTCCACCACCCGTGGATCGGTATCGAGCAGCACGTCACCCAGGTCGACCGAAGCATCGGCCGCCGCCAGTTCGGCCGCCCGGCGACGAATGAGGGGATCGGGGTCGGCGAGGGCACCGGTCAGGGTGTCGGGGTCGAGCTCGTGCAACCGGGCCAGCGCCGACAACCCCAACAGGCGGACCGACACGTCGTCGTCGTGCACACTCTCCTGGGCCGCTGCGACATCGCCGGTGTGACCGGCCGCGGCAGCACGGGCTCGTCGGGTCGAGATCGACGCCGCGTCGTCGGTCGGGCTCAAGTCGGTCGGCCTGCAACCGACGGAGGACGCAGAGTCATCGCGAGGAGCGTAGGGCGTGAGTTACATCGTGGTCTTTCCCGGACCGGACGGACAAGAAGAAGTGGTGTTGTGTGCCTCGCTCGACGCGGCCACCAACATGGCGGAGGACCTCCGCAATCGTCGGAACGTGTCCGATGTGCGGTTGGGGCGTGTCGAACCGGTGGCGTTCACCTTCGCCCCGCAGTATCGGGTGAGTCTCAACGAGGAGCCGGTCGCGGCGGCGGTTCCGGCTGCGGTCGAGAGCCAGAGCCGACCGATCGCCAAGCCGGCGGTGGTGACCCCCGACCCCGAGCCGGTGAGCCCTCAGTCCGATCGCGTGCAGCCCGGCGAGCTGACCGCCGCCGAAATCGCCGAGATGGTCGCCATCGACGAAGCCATCCCCGAGCTCTCAGCCGACGACCCGACCATCCAGGAAGCGTTGGCTCGTCGCCAGGAGCCGAGCCGCCAGCGAGGGCTGTCCGGGCGCTGAGGTCTCAGGGAATTCTCGGCCGACGACCCGACTGTTCAGGAAGCGTTGGCTCGTCGCCAGGAGCCGAGCCGCCGGCAAGGACTGTTCGGGCGCTGAGGTCTCAGGTGGCGGTTTGTTCGAGCAGGTAGCCGCCCAGCGCGACCACCGCGCCGATCAGCCCGGCCAGCACCAGGCCCAGGATGAGCACCAGCGCGGCCAGGATCACCAGCGAACGAATCCGCTCCCACCACTGCACCTGAGCGGCCGGACCCACCACGGGTGGCTGGGGTGGTCGGTTGCCGAACCCGATCTGCATCCACCACGGTCGTTCGCGCGGGCGAAGGAACGTCGGTGTGGTGTCGGCCTCGGGTGGACCCGACGGCGACTCGGTGGCCATGAGCATGAAGCCCGAGCGACGAATGACCGATCGACCGCGCCAACTGCGGGAGTCATTCATGGCAGGCTGGACGGCCACGGGCCAGCCGCCGAAAGCGGCAAAGGCGGCGATGAGCACCACGGAAACTGACAACGAGGACACGGTGACCGACACGATATCCGCCCCGGCCCGACGTGGGGAGGGCGAAGCCGATTGGTCTCGACGCTGGCGTCGCCAGCGATTGTGGTTGGTGGCGGGAGTGCTGGCCGGAATTCTGGTGGCCGCCATCGTGGCCGGCTTCGTGATCCGGGTCCCGAAGGTGGCGTTCCGACCCGGTGGTGTCACTCCCACCTCGAATCTGGTCATCGTGGAGGGCACCGAGACCTTCGAGTCCGAAGGTGAGCTCTTCTACACCACGGTGCAGATCCCTCGGCTCACGGTGTGGGAGTGGCTCTGGTTCGAGAACTTCGACGAGTCGGTGGATGTGTTCGACGAGGACGACGTGTTCGGGACCCAGAGCCCGAACGAGACCCGGCTCTGCAACGCGCAGATGATGCGGACGTCGAAGTCGACGGCGACGTTGGTGGCGTTGGGGGCGCTCGGGTACGACCCGGTGTCGGCCAGTGGCGCCGCGGTCGAGCGTGTCTTCGACGAAACACCCGCCGATCTGGCCCTGCGTTGTGGTGACGTCATCATCGAGGTCGACGGGCAACCTGTGGTGTCGAGCGCCGACCTTCGCGACGCCATCGTGGAGAAGGTGCCAGGCGACATCGTTGCTCTGCAGGTCGAGGACTTCGACGGCGAGGTTCGGGCCGAGGAGATCGTGCTGGGCGACAACGGTGAGGGCGGCGGGTTCCTCGGCGTCACCACCGGTACCCGGTTCGAGGAGAACGATCTGCCCATCGACGTGTCGATCAGCACCGGTGAGGTGGGTGGTCCGTCGGCCGGTTTGGCGTTCACCCTGGCCATCCTCGACACGTTGACGGCCGGCGATCTGGCCGGCGGCGCCGATGTGGCGGTCACCGGCACGATCAGGTTCGACGGTTCGGTGGGTCCGGTGGGTGGTGTCCGCCAGAAGGTCATCGCTGCCCGACGGTCGGGGGCCAGCACGTTCCTGCTTCCCGCGCAGCCGGGCTGTGAGGAAGAGGTGGTGGAGTGCCCGCGAGATGCCATCTACGAGAGCGCCGGCGACATGAACCTGGTTGAGGTGAGCACTCTCGATGATGCGTTGACCGCGCTCAGTGATTCGGGTGGGGACCCGTTGGTCCTGCCCGTCATCTGACGGCAACGTCAAGACGGACTCCCACTTTCGTCGGCGACCCCGTACCATCGCGGTGTGCATTCCCCTGGTGCCTTCGACCTGCCCGACCCCATCGACGTCGGTCGCGCCCAGTTCGAGACGGTGAAACGGGGGTACGAACCGAGTGAGGTCAGGAGCTACCTCACCGAAGTGGCCCAGGGACTGGGTCACTACCGCGAGCTGGTGAAAGAGCTCGAGCGGCGAGTGGCCAGCCTCGAAACCGAGCTGGAGGAGTCCAACGCCGCCGCCTCGGTGGAGCTCACCGAGAAGGAGCTGACCGAGCGGCTGGGTGCCGAGACCGCCAAGGTGTTGCTCGCCGCCCGCGAGGCCGCCGCCGAGCGCCAGGCCACCCAGGAGGCCGAGCTCGCCCAACAGCGAGAACAGGCCGACCAGGAAGTGGCCACCGCCCGAGCCGAAGCGATCGAGGTACTCGAGACCACCCGGGCCGAAGCCGATCAGGCCGCCGCCGACCTGCTGGCCGACGCCGATGCCGACATCGCCGAGATGAAGGCCGCCGCCCGCGACGAGATCGAGCGGTCGCTGGCGTCAGCCGAGGCCGAACACCAGGACCTGGTCGAGGATGGGCGACGCGTTCGCGACGACCACCAGGCCGAGGGTCGGGCCATGGTGGCCGAGGCGCAGGTTGTTCGGGAGCGAATCCTGGGCGACCTGGCCAAACGCCGTCAGAGTGGCCGGCGCGAGCTCGAGCAGATCCGCGCTGGGCGCGACCGGTTGTTGGCCGCGTTCACCCTGGCCAACGAAGAGGGGGCCGGCATTCTCGAGGAGCTCACGGTCTCGTTGCCCGAGGCGCGCGCCGCGGCTCAGCGGGCGGGCCACAGCATCGACCTCGACGAGGTCACCACCGAGCAGATCGAACGCGAACTCGAAGCGGCCCGACTGGTGGGCCATCCATTGGTCGACATGACCGGCCGCGACTCGGCCGACGACGCACCGGCCGCACCCGTTGCAGCCGCCGACGACGAAACCGATGACCAACCCACCATCGAGACCGCCACCTCGACCGACGACGATGGTGATGGATCGTCCGATGCCGAGCCCAGCATCGAGACCGAGTCGGCAACCATCAAGACGCTCGAGGACGACGGCGACAACGTGGTGTTGGCCGAGCTGGGTGCCCGCCGCAGCCGTCTCACCAAAGCGGGACGCATCGCCAACCAACTCCCCACCGGCGAGATCCCGGTGCTGAAGGCACCACCGCCGTTCGAGGTGGTGCGAGTCATCGACGACAACACCCCCGCCGAGGACACCCCCAACGCTGACACCCCTAACGCTGACACCCCTAACTACATGGCCGTGGGCGACGATGGCTCCGACGGGCCCGAGCTCACCGATGACCATGGCACCGAGGAACTACCGGTCGACGGTGGGCGCGACGCTCCGGACGGGGAGGTCGACGAGGCATCGGCCGACGGATCCGAAACCGAAAACCAACCGGTCGGTGAACCCGACGCCGAGCTCGACGCTACCGCCGGCGAGTTCGATGCCGACCTTGATGCCGCCACGGGCGATGTCGACGCCGACGAGGCCGAATCTGTCGCCCAGGTCGATGTCGAGGCCGATGACACCGATGAACCCGACGCGGAGGCTGAATCTGTCGCCGAGTTCGATGTCGACGCAGAACCGGCCGCCGATGAGGCCAACGCGGCTGAGTCCGAATCCGACGCCGAGGAAGCCGACCGGACCCCGGTCGAGGCCGCGGCACCCGACGCCGAGGTGACTGCGGCCGCAGAACCCGATGTGCAGGCCGATGACGCAGTCGACGGATCCGACGAGGCCGAGGAGACGTTCTCCGACGATCACCGGCTCGAGCCGATTCCCGATGTCGATTCCGAAGCGGTCGAGCTGTTGTTCGCCAAGGTCCGGGCCGGACGCACCAGCGACGACTCGGCTGCCGCCGTCGCCACCCTCACCCGCACCGACGAGCAGGTCACCGTGCTCGACGATGACCCCCTGGCCGCCCGTGACCGCGCCACCAGAACCCTCGAGACGGCCGTCACCCGATCGATGAAGCGCGCCCTCGCCGACGATCAGAACGAGCTGCTCGACGCGGCCCGTCAGGCCAAGAAGCTGACCGGCCTCGACGACCTGGTGAATGCCGACGATCACCTCGGTCGGTACCTCGAACCGGTGCGGGCCGACCTCGTCGAAGCCTTCCACGCCGGGGCCACCGCCGGAGGCGACCCTTCGATCGACACCGATCTGGCCTCGGCCGAACGGGCCATCGAGACCGAGTTCGTGTCTCGCCTACGCGACGACCTGGGGTCGTTGGTCGAAGGTGAACCCGACAACTTCGCCGACGGCCTGCGCCGCCTGGCGCGCGACGTGCGTCGGAATCGGCTGAAGGAAGCCGCCGCTCACGCCGTCCTCACCGCGTACAACCAGGGGGTGTACGGCGCACTCGGTGATGGGTCACGACGGTGGGTGCGCGACGAACGCCACGATTGCGGGCTCGATTGTGAGGCAAACGCCCGGGCCGGCGTGGTCGCCGCCGACCGTGTCTTCGACGGTGGGGTCGGTCATCCTCCGATGTTTCCCGGCTGCCGATGTCTGCTGGTGAGAGCACCGCAGTAACCTGAGGCGCTCATGCGAGTCGAAGGTGAGATGCCCCCCGCGCCTCGGGCCAGCCGCGTATCGGGCCGTGGCCGGCTCATCGCCATCATCGCGGCGGCCCTGGTGGTCGTGCTGGTGTTGTCCCTGCGGGGCATCGCCATCTTCTACACCGACTTCTTGTGGTTCGATTCGCTCGGTCAAGGTGACGTCTTCACCGGCATCTTGGCGGCGCGGGTGGCGTTGGTGGTCATCTTCACCGGCGTCTTCTTCGGCCTGAGCCTGTTCAACCTGTATCTGGCCGACCGCCTGGCCCCCGCCTTCCGGCCGCCGGGTCCCGAAGAAGAGTTGCTCGAGCGGTATCACGACACCGTGGGTCGTCGGCCGTGGTTGGTGCGAGTCGCCGTGTCGCTGTTGTTCGCCCTGGTGGCCGGCGTCGGCGTCGCCGATCAGTGGAACGAATGGATCCTGTTCACCAACCGGGTCGACTTCGGCGAGACCGACGCGCAGTTCGGACGTGACATCGGCTTCTACGTCTTCCAGCTGCCGTTCCTCTCCTATGTCGTCAGCTGGTTGTTCGCCGCCTTCGTCATCATCTTCATCATCACCGCGGTGGCGCACTACCTCAATGGCGGCATCCGGGTGCAGACCATCGGTCAGCGGGTCACCCCTCAGGTGAAGGCCCATCTCTCGGTGCTGTTGGCCGTGCTCGCGCTCATCAAGGCGGCCGACTACTGGCTGGCCCGGTTCCGCCTCACCACTTCCACCAGCGGCACCGTCGACGGCGTCACCTACACCGACCTCAACGCCCGGCTCCCGGCCATCAACCTGCTCTTGTTGATCTCGCTGCTGGCCGCCGGTTTGTTGCTGTACAACATCCGTCGCCGGGGCTGGACCATGCCCCTGCTGGCGGTGGGGTTGTGGGCGTTCGTCAATCTCATGGCGGCTACCGCGTATCCGGCGTTCGTGCAGCGTTTCCGGGTGGAGCCCGCGGAGTCATCGCGCGAGTCGGAGTTCATCGTCCGCAACATCGAGGCCACCCGCGCGGCGTACCGGCTCGACGATCTGGTGCAGACCGACTTCGAGCTCGGTGACCGGCTCGAGGCCGACGACCTCGAGGCCAGCCGCCACACCATCACCAACACCCGTCTGCTCGACCCGGTGGTGGTGGCCGATACCTACGAGCTGCTCGAGGGTGAACGCGAGTTCTATCAGTACGCCTCCGAGCTCGACGTCGACCGCTACGAGGTGTCGGGTCAGGTCACCCCCGGTGTCATCGGCATCCGCGAGCTCAACCCCGTCTCGGGTTCGTGGGAGAACCAGCACGTCACGTTCACCCATGGGTACGGCTTGTCGCTGGCGCCGGCCAACGCCGTCAACCCCAAGGGTGAACCCGACTTCGCCATCAGCGGCATCCCGGCCCGGGTGGGCCCCGAGGTGGCCAGCGAGATCGGTGAGGACCTCGACCTTCCGCAGGTCTACTACGGAGAGAACTTCGGCGGCTACGCGATCGTCGGAGCCACCAAGGACGAAACCGACTACGAAGCGGGCCCCGAAACCGTCACCAACCGGTTCGAGGGTGAGGGGGGTGTCGGAATCGGGTCGTTCATGCGCCAGGCGGCCTTCGCCCTGCGCTTCGGCGAGATCGATCCGTTGATCTCGGACCTGCTCACCAGCGAGTCCCGTGTGTTCTTCGTCCGCGAGGTCCAGGACCGGGTGGCCAAGGTGGCACCCTTCCTCGAGCTCGACAGCGACGTCTATCCGGTGGTGGTCGACGGTCGCGTCGTCTACATGGTCGACGGCTACACCACCACCGACCGGTATCCGTACTCCCAACGGGCCGACACCCGCGACCTGGCCAGTGATGCCGATCTCCGACGTCGTTTCAACTATGTCCGGAATTCGGTGAAGGCCGTCGTCGACGCCTACGACGGCACGGTCGAGCTGTACGTCATCGACGACAGCGACCCGATCATCCGGGCCTACGCCAAGGCGTTCCCTTCGCTGTTCAGCGACATCGAGGAACTCCCCGAGGGTCTACGCGACCACCTGCGTTACCCCGAGGACCTATTCCGGGTCCAGACCAACATGTGGGCCCGCTATCACGTGGGTGATGCCTCCACCTTCTACGCCGAATCCCAGCACTGGGCCGTTGCTCAGGACCCGGGTCGGGGTGCCACCGACGGCGCTGGCGAAGAGGCTTCGTTCGACGAGGACACCAACACCCGCGTCGTGCGAGACCGACGGGTCGACCCGTATCACCAACTCATCCAGCTGCCGGGCGACGACGAACCGTCGTTCGTGCAGATCCGCACCTTCGTTCCGCAGTCCGGTGACGAGGGCCGCAAGGAGCTCACCGCCTTCATGGTGGCCAACGGCGACTTCGATCGTTACGGCGAGCTGATCAGCTACGAGATGCCCACCCGTGAGGTGCCGGGGCCGGCCATCGTCGCCTCCAACATCTCCACCGAGGGGGTCATCTCCAGCGAGTTGACCCAGCTCAACCAGCAGGGTTCGACGGTGCAGTTCGGCGATCTGGTGTTGTTGCCGGTGGGCGATTCCATCGTCTACGTCCGGGCCATGTACGTCGAGGCCAGCGGCACGACTCTGCCTCGTGTGCAGTTCGTGATCGCCGTCGACGGTGATCGTGTCGCCTTCAGCACGTCGTTGAACGGCGCGCTCAAACAACTGGTGCGGGGCAGCGACGATCTCATCGACGAGCTGTTGCCCCAGACCACCGGTCCCACCGAAGACGGGATCGAGGCAGTGGGGCCCGACGATCCCGAGCCCACCGATCCGGGAACGGGCGATCAGACCGTCGACGACCTGGTGGCCGAGCTGCTGGCGCTGCAAGAGGAGCAAGGGGAGTTGACCGAGTCCACCAACGCCCTGCTCGCCGAGATCCTGCGCCAGGCCGGCATCGAGGTGGAGACGACCACCACCACCACGGAGCCGCCGCCGGAGCCGGCCCCCACCACGACCACCGAGCCCGAACCGGAATCGGCGTAGTCGACGGCAACTCAGTCGTCGACGATCGGCTCCCACGCCGGTGTCGACTCGCCGGTCACGGGTGGCGGGAGATGGTCGACCGCCACGGTGTCCTGTTCGGTGGATGGCGGAGGAGGTCGGTCACTGGCCACCGCGTCGATGCGGGCCTGGAGATCTACCGTCACCCGTGAGAGCTCGGCGGCCAACCGGGCCGAGTGCAGGCGGAGGTCGATGAGATCTCGCTGTTCGGCCTGGGCCAGCCGGTCGAGCTCGGTCTCGGCCAGCAGCTCTTCGACCCGAGTCAGCCGCTGGTCGATCGACTGGAGCTGGTGCAACACACCCAGAACCAGCTCGTCGGAAACGGCGGCTTCCTCCGCGACGGGTGCATCGGTGGATCGGGATCGGCGGCGGGCCACGTCAGGTCTCCTCACTGCGGGCAACGATGTCACGAGCTTGGCGGGCCAGGGGTTCATCGACCATCTGGCCGTCGAAGTCGATGGCTGCCTGGCCATGCTCCGCAGCCTGCTCGTAGGCGGCCAACAGCTCCCGGGCCCGTGCCACCTGCTCGGCTGATGGGGTGAAAGCCTGATGGGTGAGGTCGACCTGGGCCGGGTGGATACAGAGTTTGCCCCGGTAGCCCAGTGACCGGCCGGTGGCGGCGTCGGCGAGGAAGGCGTCGTGGTTGCCGAGGTCGGTGACCACCTGGTCGAGCACATGGATGCCGCCGACCCGGGCCGCCAAGGCCACACGGGAACGGGCGTAGAGCACCTCGGTGCTGTGGTCGGTGCGGATCCCGCCGAGGTCACCGATGTAGTCCTCGGCGCCGAAGTAGGCATGGGTGACGGGCGCCGCCAGCAGGTGGTCGGCCCCGACCACCCCGGCCGCGGTCTCGATACCCGCCATGAAACCGATGTCGGAGCGCCCCGCTCCGGCCAGGGCATCGATCGCCTCGGCGACCTGGGCTCTCGTCTCGATCTTGGGAACAACCACCCCGGTCAGGCCCGGGGGCAGGGCTTCGGCGATGTCGTCGACGAACCACGGTGTGGGAACGGCGTTGACCCGAATCCACACCTCGGGGCCGTCGGCTCCCAGCAGGGTCTCGGCGCCGGTCCGAGCCAAGGCCCGGGCCTCGGCTTTGGCTGTTGGGGGCACGGCATCCTCCAGGTCGAACACCACGGCGTCGGCCCCCCGACCGGCCAGCTTGGCCACCAGTTCCGGTTTGGTGGCCGGTGCGAACAACAGACTGCGCACTCGGGTCAGACCTCCAGCTCGGGCCGCTGAGCAAAGGCGGCCAAGGCCTCGGGGTTGGCCAGTGCCTCCACGTTGTCGACCGGTCGGCCGTGGATGACCTCACGGACAGCCAGCTCGACGATCTTGCCACTGCGGGTGCGAGGGATCTCGGGGACGGCCACGATCCGAGCCGGTACGTGTCGGGGTGAGGCGTTGTCGCGGACCTGGCGGCGGATGCGGGCAACAACCTCGTCGTCGAGCTCGGTGCCTGCGGTCAGGACCACGAACAACACGATCCGCGTGTCGTCGTCCCACTCCTGGGCCACCACCAGCGCCTCGTCGATCTCGGTCATCTGTTCGACCTGCCGGTAGATCTCGGCCGTGCCGATGCGCACTCCGCCCGGATTGAGCGTGGCATCGGATCGTCCGTGGATGATGAACCCGCCGTTAGGGGTCTGTTCGGCGAAGTCGCCCTGGTGCCACACACCGTCGAAGCGTTCGAAGTAGGCCGCCTGGTAGCGGGTGTCGCCGGGGTCGTTCCAGAAGGCCAGGGGCATGGAGGGAAAGGGCGCGGTACAGACCAGCTCGCCCTGATGGCCGACGCGAGCGGGCCGGCCGTCGTGGTCGAACACCACCATGGCCTGGCCCAGACCGGCCACCTGGATCTCACCGGCATGGACGGGCCCGCAAGGGTCGCCGGCCACGAGGCACCCGCACAGATCGGTGCCCCCCGAGATCGACGCCAGGTGCACGTCGTGGCTGATGTGTTCGTACACGTACTCGAAACCCTCGGGCACCAACGGCGAACCGGTGGAGCAGATCGTGCGGAGGGCAGCGAGTCGATGAGAGTCGATCGGGGACCGCCCCTGTTTGCGGAGGGCATCGATGAACTTGGCCGACACGCCCATCAACGTGATGTCGAATTCGTCGACCAGGTCGAACAGGGTGTCGCCGTCGGGGTGGAACGGCGAGCCGTCGTAGACCACGATGGCCGCGCCCGCGGCCAGCCCCGATGCCAACCAGTTCCACATCATCCAACCGGCGGTGGTGACGTAGAAGACGCGGTCGCCTGGTTTCACGTCGCAGTGCAACCGGTGCTCGACGGTGTGTTTGAGCAGGATGCCACCCGCCCGGTGCACGATGCACTTGGGTGCACCGGTGGTGCCCGACGAGTAGAGGATGTAGAGCGGGTGGTCGAAGGCCAGCTGTTCGAAGACCGGCGGGGTCGGTTCGATGGGTGCCAGCCACTCGGCCATCGTGATGGTGTCGGGAATCTGGTCGAGGGGCAGCGTGTCTTCCGGCGTTTCGAACGGAATCACCACCACCCGCTCGACGCTGGGGAGCCGACCGCGGATCTCACGCAACCGATCGGTGCAGTCGTGCACGGTGCCGCCGTAGTGGTAGCCGTCGGTGGCGAACAGCAGCTTGGGTTCGATCTGACCGAATCGGTCGACGACTCCGTTGACCCCGAAATCAGGTGAGGTGGAGGAGAAGACGGCACCGATCGACGACGCGGCCAGCATCACCGCATACGTCTCGGGCATGTTGGGCAACCAGGCGGCCACCCGATCGCCTGCCCCGATTCCCTCGGCTCGCATGCCGGCAGCCAGGTGGCCCACCAGCGCCCGCAGTTCACCTCGGGACAGCTCCCGTCGGGCGCCGGATTCGCCGGCGAAGTGAATGGCGATGTCGTCGACGGGTCCGGCCAGCAGGTTCTCGGCGAAGTTGAGGCGGGCGTCGGGGAAGAACCGAGTCCGCCGCATGGTCGGCGAGTCCTCCATGGTGGTGGCACCGGCATCGCCGATGATGCCCGCCTGGTCCCAGACCAGGCGCCAGAAGGCGGCCGGGTCGGTCACCGACCACTCGTGCAGCGCCGGATAGTCGGGGATGCTGCGGCCCGTCGCGTTCTGAGCCGCCAGGCGAAACCGGTGGAGGTTCGAGTCCGCGATTCGGTCGGGACCAGGTGTCCACAAAGGCGCCATCGCCGCCGATGTTAGGGCTCCCGATTCGGTCGATTCGGTGTCAGGACGCCAATTTGTCAACGATGCGCTGATACAGGTCGAGCTCCTGGGCCCCGGTGATGGGGTACTCGTCGTTGACCACCACAGCCGGCACGCCGCCGACGCCGCTCTCGACAGCGTGGTTGTGGTCGTCGATGACCAGATTGGACAACTCCCGGCGTTCAGCTTCGAGTCGGGTGGCGAATTCGTCGGGGTCGATGCCGGCGCCGGCGGCCACGTCGATGAGCACGTCGGTGTCCGAGACCGTGCGATTGTCGGTGAAGTAGGCCCGCATCAGATCGAAGTGGAAGGTGTGGAAGGTGTCGAGCCCGTAACTCTCGGCCAACTTCCCGGCCACCGAGGAAGGCATGCTGTGCGACGGCGGTTCGTTGTCGCCGCTCCACTGATTGAACCGCACCGACGGTTCGGTGGCTGCGGGGCGTTGCCACGACTGGGTGTAGCGGGTGAACGCCTCCATCGATCGTTCCTCGGGCCGCGGCCGCAGCAGGTAGCTCCGCCATGAGATCTGGACCCGGTCGCCGGCCCATTCGGCCAGTTGATCGAGACGCACGGCCCCGACGTAGCACCATGGTCAGAGGTAGTC
>JBPCTQ010000298.1:0-34184 GCA_051011595.1 Acidimicrobiales bacterium | reverse complement strand
GCCGACATCCTGCTCACCGGCAAGCACATCACTGCCGCCGAGGCCAAGGCCCTGGGTCTGGTGAGCCGGGTGGTGCCCGATGGCCAGGCGCTCGCCCACGCTCGAGAGGTGGCCGACATCATCGCCGCCAATGGCCCCCTGGCGGTCGAAGCCGTGACCCGCACCCTGCACTCCAGCCCGGGGATGACCGAGGCCGAGGCGTTCGAGATGGAGTCTGAGCTCGGCCAGGCCGTGTTCAACAGCGACGACGCCAAGGAAGGCCCCAAGGCCTTCGCCGAGAAACGCATCCCCAACTTCCAGAAGAAGTAGGCCGGCCGGCGGGGAAGATGCGGGTCGACGTGGTCGCGGTGCCGCGGGCCGCGCGCCGTCCGTGCCCGGTCGCGCGGCCGGCCAGGCTCGAGAGGATCATCGAGCACCCCAGTGGTACTCTCGGCCCGAGGCCAGATGAAGATCGACTACCGCCACGAGATAGAGAAACTCGACGCGGTCATTGCGCCTTACCTGCACCCCGACTTCTTCTTCTTGAACATCGGCGCCTGTGACGGCGTGATGGGTGACCCGGTGTATCCCTTGGTGAGGCGGCATCACTGGCGGGGCATCGCGGTGGAGCCGGTGCCGTACAACTTCGAGCGGCTCCAACGAAACTACGCAGACGAGCCGCAGGTGATCCTCGAGAACGCGGCGATATCGACCGAACCCCAGACATTCTGGTACGTCGACGAGGGGTCGAAGTCGCTTCCCCACATCGTCAGCCAGGTGGGCAGCCTCAACCGTGAACACGTGTTGCGGAACCTCGGTCGACTCAAGATCATGGCCGCCGGTCGTCCGCTGCCTCGTCAACCCCACCATCTCGAAGAGTTCCCGCCGGTCGACCTGGACGAATACGACGAGGATCTGAGCATCGACCCGGACATCGAGGAGTACCTGACCGGCATCGACATCCCCTGCCTCACGTTCAACGAGCTGCTGTCCAAGCATCAGGTCGCCTCGGTCGACTATCTGAACATCGATGCCGAGGGCGCTGACTACGAGATCTTCAAGATGATCGACTTCGATGTCGTTCGGCCTCGAGTCATCTGTATGGAGACCACATCGTTCGACGACGATGTATCGGCATCACTGCTCGAAGACCTCGACGAGCAGGGTTATGAGTTCGCCATTCGTTACGGTCTGTTCTCGAAGGTCTACGTCCGGCGGGATTGAGTCGACTGCGGTGTCCATGGGGCGGCCCGGGCCGGCGGCGGCCATCGCGTGCCCGCGAGGGCACTGGTACCCTCAGGTGGCCTAGCTATGCTCACCGTGCAGCAAGTCAACTACTTCGACACCTTCGGGTACCTCAAGATCCCCGGGTGTTTCGAGGCCGAGATCGAAACCCTGTCGGCGGCATTCGACGAGGTGTTCGCCCGGCCCGATCAGGTCCGGCTCGACACCGAGGGCGGCACCTACGTCACCGGACAGCGCGACGTCATCCCGGCGATCGTCAACCAGCATCCGGCACTGGGCGAGGTCATAGAAGACCGGCGGGTGCTCGACATCGCCCACACGTTGCTGCCGGACGGGTACACCTTCCTGCCCGGTGACGGGTCCCGGTTCCGTAGCGAGACCACGTGGCATGTCGACGCCACAGCAGTCGACATGAGTCGTCGCAATCTGAAGATGGCCCTGTACCTCGACCCGCTCGATGGTGACACCGGTGCGCTGCGCGTGATCCCCGGGAGTCACCGACTCGACGATCAGTACACCCAGCAGACGCGTGCCGCGGTCATGGACGAGCACACGATCCAAGACTCCATCGGGGTGGCCGGATCCGATGTGCCGTACTGGTCACTCGACTCCGTACCCGGTGATCTGCTGATCTGGGATCGCCGGATCATTCACGCCAGCTATTGCACCACCGCCGAACGGCGCGTCATCGCCTTCGGTTTCAAGGCGGCGTAGGCCGCCGGTAGACCTGGGACCGGGCGGCCGGCGGGTCAGACGCCGATGTCGTCGGTGGCGCCGTGGGCGGTCCAGAAGTCGTTGATGGCGTTCTGGATCTGCACGTACCAGATGATGTTGCCGATCAGCGGCAGCAGGAACCAGAGGCCCCATATGGTGGTGATGGGTGGGTCCTGGTTGCCTTCGGCCCGGTACATCTGCTCGACCTCGCCGGCCATCAAGAACATGGTGACGGGCGAGATGAACATGGTGATGAAGAGATAACCGACGCCGCCGATGCCGTTGCCGGTGTATCGCTTGAGCTCCTCACCGTTCTGGAACGACCACACGATCGTCCAGATGCCGCACGTGACGATCGACAACAAGATGATGAGGCCGAGCGAGCGACGGCTACCCAACTGGCCGGTGCCCATGGGCGCCGGCGTGGTGGCGAACTGGGGTGCGGGTTGCGGAGCCGCCGCCGGCTGGCCCGGTGCCGTCTCGGGCGGGTACCACTTCCCGTCGGATGCCTGCCACCATCCTGGCCCCTGTGATTGATCGCTCATGTCGTCTCCCGCTGGTAGGTGGGCGAGATGTTAGTCGCCGTCGGCCGCGGTCTCTTTGATCCCGTTGCCGTCAGGCACACCGAACGAAGGCATACGCTCGCCCCCCATGACCACTGATCTGGTGATCTTCGACTGCGATGGGGTCCTGGTGGACAGCGAGGCCATCGTCATCGAGATCGAAGCTGAGCTGCTCACCGATGCGGGGTTCCGCCTCACCGCGGACGAGATCGCCGATCGTTTTGTCGGGCTCAGCTATCCCGACATGATGGCGGCTCTCGAATCCGACTTCGGACGGCCGGTGCCCGACGGCCTCAGCCAACAGATCCAAGCGGACGCACTGGCTGCCTTTCCTGACCGTCTCCAGGCCGTGGATGGTATGGCCGACTACCTGGCTGAGCTGTCGTTGCCCCGCTGCGTGGCCTCCAGCAGCGATCTCGACCGCATCGAGTTGTGCCTACGGGTGGCCGGCCTCGACCAGCACTTCGCCGCCGCGCACGTGTTCTCGGCCCAGATGGTGTCCCGCGGCAAGCCGGAGCCGGATCTCTTCCTGCACGCGGCGGCTCGCATGGAGCACCCGCCGGTGGCCTGCCTGGTGATCGAGGACAGCCCGCACGGGGTGATGGCGGCGCGCGCCGCCGGTATGGCGGTGGTGGGTTTTGTCGGCGGTGGTCACGCTCGACCGTCGCTGGCCACTCGGTTGCGGGCCGCCGGTGCCGAGGTCGTGGTGGACCGACCCGACCAGATCGCCGCGCACCTGTAGGCCACCCATCAGGGCGAGGGCGGCGACACCAGCGGTCGTTCGAGGGACGCGGCCACCGCAAGCACCCGCTGCTCGGCATCGGTGGGACCGATGATCTGCACGCTGCGCGGCATGCCGTCATCGTCGAGACCCCAGGGCAGAGCCACGGCCGGGACCCCGGCCAGGTTCCACAGGTAGGTGAACTGGAGGAAGGCCAGCAACCCGGTGTCCCAGAGCAGCTCACCCGTGTCGGCCGGAGGTGCGGTGATTGGGTTGACCGGGGTGATGAGCACGTCCACATTGCGAAACAGCTGGTGCACGGCATCAACGAAGGCCCGACGGAACAGCGACGCCCGGATCACCGAGTCGGTGGTGACGGCCCGGGCCTGTTCCAGCAGATCTCGGAACTGACTTGAATACTCCTCGGCGCGCTCCGGGAAGTGGGAGCGATGAGCCATGGCCGTCTCGGCCAGCAGCAGGTGGAAGTACGGCTCGAGGGACTCGTCACGGAGCGGAACGGTGATGGGCACCACGTCGGCGCCACGGTCGGCCAGCGCTCCGACGGCCTCCCGGACCGCACCGGCAACACCGGGATCCACGTTGGCGGTGACGAACTCCTCGTCGAACCCCACCCGTATGTCGCCCACGTCGCCCACGTCGCCCACGTCGGGCCATCCGGCCGGCACGGAGCGTCGGAGACTGGTCGGGTCGAGTGGATCGTGGCCGGCGAGGACCCCGGTGATGAGGGCGGCATCGGCGACCCCGCGGGTCAGAGGTCCCACGTGATCGAAGGACTGGGCCAACGGGTACACGCCGGCGCGGCTCACCCGGCCCCACGTCGGTTTGAATCCGACACAGCCGTTCCATGCGGCCGGGAGCCGTATGGAGGCCACGGTGTCGGTCCCCAGTGCGAAAGGCACCATCCCGGCGGCCACGGCCACTGCGGATCCGCTGCTCGAGCCGCCCGGCGAGCGATCGTGTTGATACGGGTTCCGCGGTGTGGTCAGCTCGGTGTGGTGGACGCTGCCCGCGAACTCCGTCATGGCCAGCTTGGCCAACGGGATGGCGCCGGCCGCGACGAGGCGCTGTACCGCGGTGGCGGTCTCGGTGGGGATCCGGTCGGCGAGGATGGGTGATCCGCAGGCAGTGGTGACCCCCGCTGTGTCGAACAGGTCTTTGATGCCGAAGGGGACTCCGTGCAGCGGTCCCAGCGACTCCCCGGACGACACGGCACCGTCGGCCTCGGCCGCGCGCGCTCTCGCCCCGTCGAACATCGGCGCCACCACCGCCTGTAGGCCCGGGTCGAGGTGCTCGATCCGGGCGATGGTGTGTTCGACGACCTCGACCGACGAACGGTCGCCGGTGGCGATGCCAGCCGCCAACTCGACCACGGACGGATCGTTGGACGGATCGTCGGACGGATCGAGCATGGCGCCGACGCTAGCAAGGGGCTCGAACGTCGGCCGACGAGCGCATCGGGGTGTCCCAGGGTGAGCCGCCCGCCCCGAACAAGAAGTGGCCATGGCCCAGCCACCGTGCCGTGGCTGGGTGAGCACGCCGACGAGGTGCTGGGCGCCGAGCTGGGCCTCGACGCCGACCGGCTGGCGGCGCTGCGTGGTGGCGGGGTGATCGGTGAGCCGAGGCCCAGCCGATCACCCCTGCATCACGGGTTGCAGTTGTAGACGGTGTTGGTGCCGCCGCCGGCGTTGCACACGTCGGCGGTGAAGTGGGGACCACCGTTGATGAGGTCGTCCCCCGATCCACCGGTGATGTTGTCGTCGCCGGCGAAGCCGAACATGCTGTTGTTGCCGTCGCCGCCATCGATGACATCGTTCCCGGCCTGGGCGACGTTGCCGTCGCCGTAGATGACGTCCGGACCACCACCGGCCGTGATGTTGTCATCGTTGGGGCCACCGTTGATGGTGTTGGCGCCGCTCGGGTCGACGATGGTGTCGTTCTGCTCGTTGCCCCACAGCTGGTCGTTGCCGGTGCCACCGTTGATGTTGTCGGTGCCGACCTGCCCGAAGATGAGGTCGTTGCCGGACCCGCCGGTGGCGGTGTCGTTGCCGGAGAGCCCGTACACGATGTCGTCGCCGCCGCCACCGTCGAGCGTCGGGTCGTTGCCCGGGCCACCGTTGACGATGTCGTTGTCGCCACCACCACGCAACGTGTCCGTGCCGTCGACGCCGATGAGCAGATCGTCACCCCCGTCGCCGTCGATGACGTCGTTGCCACCCTGGCCGAACAGCTGGTCGTTGCCGGTGCCGCCCGCCATGACGTCGTTGCCGGGCCCACCGTTGACCACGTCGTTGCCCGCATCACCGTCGAGGGTGTCGTCGTTGTTGCCGCCGACCAACGTGTCGCCTTCGGTGCCGCCGGCGAGGTTGTCGTCACCGTCGAGCCCGAAGAGCTGGTCGACGCCGGCACCACCGAGCAGGGTGTCGTTGCCGGTGCCGCCGTTGACGGTGTCGTTGCCGCCCTCGCCGGCGAGGTGCGGATCGTTGCCCGACCCGCCGATGATGACGTCGTTGCCGTCGCCCCCGCAGATGGTGTCGTTGCCGCCACCGCCGTCGATGGTGTCGTTGCCGCCACCGCCGTCGATGACGTCGTTGCCCGGTGTGCCCACCAGGTTGTCGGGGCCAGCCGTGCCGGGGATGGTGATGGCGAGCCCGTTGCACAGCCCGCCGGCACCGCCGCCGAGCTCTAGGTGCAGGTTCAGGTTGCCCCTGGCCCCGCTGAAGCCGTCGACCATCACGTAGTACGTGGTGCCGCTCGTGACCGGCATCATGATCTTCGACCGCAGGCCAACGCCACCGTCGTCGTCGTATGCGACCGGCGTCAGCTGGCCCAGGGTCGGGTTGGGCACACCGCTGGTGTACACCGACAGCTCGGTGTCGAACGTCGTTGCGTTGGGCCCGTCATCGGTGCTGATCACCGCAGTACCGCTCGCGGCCGGCGTCCACTCCCACCAGATGCCGTTCTGGCTGCTGTTGGTGCCGCCGGCATGGGTCTCGCCGATGCCGTTGGCGCAGGGATTCCAGTCGAAGTCATCGCCCGACTCACCCAGCTGGTCAACACCGGTGATGACGTTGAGGTCCTCGCGGTTGGCGAGCAGGTCGTTGTTGACGGTCGCGCTGCCGGCCGCCAGGACATCCAGCCGTGGCTTCACCACCCCGTTGCGGGGCGGGAGCACCACACCGTTGTTGAGCAGCGTGGTGGCGATCTCGGCCTGGGTCAGCTCGCCGGCGCCGTCTCGGCACTCCTTCATCAAGGTCCAGGCGCCGGCGACGTGCGGCGTTGCCATCGACGTGCCGCACTTGTTGCCGTAGCTCGAGCCGGTGGGGATCGGAGCGTTGATGCAGTTCGTGCCGAAGCCGCCGCCCGGAGCCCACATGTCCATCCACGACGCCGAGTTGGTGTAGCTGGCGAACCCGTCGAAGTCGTTGGTGGCCCCGACGGTGAATGCGGTCGAGATGCAGCCCGGAGCGCCGGTCGAGTCATCCCAGCCGTTGTTGCCCGATGCGATGGCCGTGACCACGTCGAGCGCCAACAGGCTGTCGATCGCCGCCTTCCTACCGGCCTGCGCGACGTCGCACGTGGAGAAGTGCTGCCCGCCGCCGAGGCTCATGTTGGCCGACGCCAGGTCAAGACCATTGCCCGTGATCTCGCCGGCCAGCCAGTTCAGGCCCGCGATCTGATCGGAGACGAAGCTGCGCGTGCACGGGTCTTCGCCGGCGTTGACGCAGTTGGCGCCGGTGAACTGGCTGAACACGTTCACGGCGACGATGTTGGCGCTGCCGGCAACTCCCTCGTGGCCGCCGCCGACGGCGTTGCCGGCGGCGATGCCGGCAACGTGGGTGCCGTGTTCGCAACCGCTCGCGGCGTAGGTGCAGTTGTCGCCGGCACCCGGGCCGGTCTGGGTCGTGCCGCCGTTGGGGCAGTCACTCCCGGCCGAGAAGCAGGCCTGGGAGATGATCGACCCACTGAACGCGTTGTGCTGGTTGTCGACACCCGTGTCGAGGATCGCGACGGCATGGGGACCGAACCCACCGGTCCAGCCCGCACCGAGCACGCCGGCGGCGTTCAGATCGTCCGAGCCGATGATGCCGGTCGACACGTCGAGGCTCGGAGCCTCGAGTGCGTCGAGGGTCAGTGATCCCACCCCGGGATCAGCCTCGAGCGCGGCCAGGGCGGCGGCGTCGACCTCGAGGGCGACCACCGGCAGGTTGTCGTAGCGGCGCAGCACCTCGGTGCCTCCCGCGGCCGATACCCCGTCTACCACGTCGTCGACGGCCGCAGCCACGGCGGCCGCCTGGTCGACGGCTGCGGGCGGTGGGAGCAAGTCGGCTGGCTCCCACGGCGTGCGCAGCGTGACGATCGTACGCACCGTGGATGATGCATCGAGCGCCTCGCCCAACGCCGGGTCGACGGCGACTTCGGGTGCAAACGAGACTCCGAGCTCGGGGCTGGGCGCGCCCTCCTGTTCGGGCTCGCCCGGCACGTCGACACCGCTCTGGGCCGCCGTCGCGAAGTCGCCCTCGGGCTTCGGCCCGGTCTCGCCGGCCGGTGGCTCGCCGCCCTCACCGAAGTAGCCCTGGTACCCGTCGTCGCCCGACGAGCCGTCGTCGGGCTGCCCCGACACCGTCGAGGTGGTGAGCGCCATCAGCAGCGCCATGATCGCGCCGAACGCCACCAGGCGACGACCGCGATGTCCCTTTGGCGGCGCGACGGCCTCCATCGATGTATCCG
Organism: Acidimicrobiales bacterium; assembly: GCA_051011595.1. GTDB lineage: Bacteria > Actinomycetota > Acidimicrobiia > Acidimicrobiales > SHLQ01 > JAOUEE01. The sequence goes on along the minus strand of JBPCTQ010000298.1, from coordinate 26,213 downwards.
CTCCCTGCACCATGACGCTCCCTGATCGACGCGTGTGTTCCCCGATGAGACTTTACCGAAAGGGGTCGAGAGGTGCCAAAAGGCAGCCCCGCCCCGTGTGAGGGCGGCCGGCGCCTCGACGTCGGTATGGCCAACCTGGCCACGGGATGGCGCCGGCCGCGATCGTAGCGGCCAGCTCGACCAGGGAGGGATCGTCGGACGGATCGAGCACGGCGCCGACGCCAGGAAGGGCTCGGGCGGCGGCCGACGAGCGCATCAGGGTGTCGTAGGGTGTGCGGCCCGCCCGGACCAAGGAGTGGCCATGGCCCCGCCACCACGCATCGCCATCACCATCGATTGCCCCGATCCGGGGCGATCCGCCGCGTTCTGGGCGAGCTTCCTCGGCTACGAACAGCTCGACGACGGTGGTGACGGTCCCTACGTCACCATCACCAAACCCACCGGCGTCGACGGCGTGTCGCACCTCACGTTCCAGGAGGTGCCCGAAGCCAAGGTCGGCAAAGCCCGGGCTCATCTCGACCTGTTCGTCGATCATGCCTTCCCGATGGTCGACGAGATGGTGGCAGCCGGAGCGACCCTGCTCAGCACCACCGAGGCGGGGGAGTGGACGACGCGCATTCTGCAGGACCCCGCCGGACACGAGTTCTGCGTGATCGGTCCCGACTGACGGCGACGTCGCCGCCTCAGTCGACCATACGCTCGGCCGCAGTGTTGCGGTCGAGGCGGTCGCCCCCGGCCGGGATACCCGGAAGCTGGATCTGCAGACCGTGGCTGCCTTCGGCGGCCAGCCCCAACACGATGTGTTCGACCTCGGTCCAGGTGCGGGCCCGAAGGCCGTCGAGGTCGCGGTTGTAGGGCTGATCGAAACAGATCACCGTGTTGCCCCGGTCACGGAGGCCGGTGACGTTGTGGGGGCCGTCGTCGATGTAGGCATCGGCCTGCACCTCGGGTTTGGCGCCCAGGAAACACAGGTCGCGGTAGGGGATGCGGTGCCGGTCGAGCCAGGTCACGGTGTCGGCGATGGTGGTGGCATGGCCCCAATTCACGTAGAGCCGATGGGTGATGACCCGAATCCAGACCCCGGCATCGCTGAGTCGCCACAAGGCCTCGCTGCATCCCTCCAGGACGTCCATCTCCCGGAAGATGTGGCGGTTGACGACGGCCTCGCGGTGTAGATCCTGGTAGGTCTCCTCGGTGAGGCCCCATTCGCGGAAGTCCCAGGAGCGCTCGAGGGGCAGCGAGTCGAGGCCCACCCCCAGGACGTCGGCGACCACGGCTCGAAACGCGGTGGTGTAGTCGCCGCACACGCCGTCGAGATCGACGCCGAACACGAAGGCCGATTCGTCGGTCATGTCCGTGACGGGAGCTGGAGCGGCCGCAAGGGTTCAGCCGGCAACCAGGCCGTTGTCGGCCGACCAGATGGCCCCGTGCACGTTGGCGGCCTCGTTGCTGGCCAGAAACGCGAACACGTTGGCGATGTCGCCGGGTTCGGCCATGTCGCGGTAGCCCATGTACGGCTGCATGAGGGCGAAATCGATGCCCTCGGGTAGGTCGAAGTTGGTGGTCATGGGGGTCTTCACGCCGCCCGGGGCGATGGCGTTGATGCGTACGTTCTCCTTCACGTATTCCATGGCCAACGCCCTCGTGAAGTTGACCACTGCACCCTTCGATGTGCAGTACGCCACCGTGTAGGCCTGGCCCATGATGCCGGCATTCGAAGCGATGTTGATGATGGTGCCGTTCGACTCCAGGATCGACGGCATGGCCGCCTGGCACAACCAGAACATGCCGTCGACGTTGACCCCCATCATCAACCCGTACTGGTCTTCGGTGACGTCGGTGAAGTGCTGGGACGTCGAGACGCCGGCGATGTTGCCCAAAATGTCGACCCGTCCGTGATCGGCGACCACATCGGCGATGGCGTCGTGGCACTCCTGGCGGCGGCGCACATCGGTGAGACGACCGGCAAACGTCCCGTCGAGGTCGGCCACCATGGCGGCGGTCTCGTCGAGACCCTCGCCATTGACGTCGAGTCCGACCACTGCCGCACCTTCACCGGCCAGGCGGAGCGACGTGGCTCGCCCCATCCCGGATGCGGCGCCGGTGAGCACGGCCACCTTGTCGGTGAAACGCTGGGTCATTGGGTGATGTCTCCTCGCGCCACCCGAAGGTCGCGCACTCGTTGATTGGCTCGCTGGAAGCGGCGCACGATCAGCACCACCGAGATGATGCTGGTGGCCAGCTGGATGAGCTGGGTCTGGGTGTGACTGTCGCGGAGGTCCTGCGCGAATCCCATGCTGATGCTCTCTCTGCGGGTAGGGGCCGGTGCGTCGCCGAGGCTAAGAGGCCGGGTGGGGGAGAGGCAACGTGGTGGCCCCGGCTGGGTGGTGCGGCCTGGCCATCACGGCGTCGACGCAACTGCGGGGCGACCGGGTGTCTGCACCAACACCGGCTTCTTGGCCGCCCATCCCACGGCAAACACATCGAGGGCCACGGCCTGGCTGCTGCGGAGACAGATCTTGCCGTTGGCTCCCAGGGGCACGTGAGCCACCGTGGTTGCACCGACCCCGCTGAACCGCCACCCGCGCAGCGTGGCCGGCGGAGCCGCGCAGTTGCCCAGTTCGAGTTCTCCGGGCACGGCGGCGTCTGTCACGCGGACATAGACCGACAAGGTGTCGACACCGGCCGGCACGCCGGGATGGGCGGTGGGATCGAGGGCGACACGCTGTCGGGCCCGCAATGGTGCCGAGGTCGGCACGGTCAACAATCGGGCCGGGCGGCGGGCCCGGAGCTGGGCCTGATTGGCCACCGAGCCGAGCAGATCGACCGAGACCAGCATCGGTTTGCGGGTGCGAACACAGATGGAGTGATCGACGCTGGGTCGCACGACCGCATGGTTGACCCGTCCGGCGCCCGTGGTTCGCAACGGCGTGCCCCAGAGTGGCTTCTGGTCACAGGGGAAGACGGTGAACGTGGCCGGACCGCTGGTGCCGCGTGCGCCGATCTGGACGACGGCCGCGCCGCGGCGTGTCGCCCCCTGGCTGGGGAGGTCGAGTGTCAGGGTCTCGCCGGGGGCCAGCGCCGTTTCCCCGGTGAGGGGTCGGAGACGGTTCCCGACCGGACTGCCCGCGGGGGCGTACGACAACACTTGGGCGTCACCCTCCATGGCGTCGCCGAAGCGCACACAGACCTCACCGGTGGCCGACAGTCGCACGAACACCTGGTGGGCCGCCGTGCCGCCGGTGGGGACGGTGACCCGCTGCCCGGTGTCGGGACTGCGCCCGCAGGCATAGATGTCGGCGAATCCGGTGCGGCGGGGGTTCGACAACGTGGCCTGTACCACCACACCACGTGCGTCGTCGGGGATCGACGCCTCAGCCACAACCGGCACGCGGAGTACCGTGCCGGCCGGCGCCCGTCGCTTGGCGTTGGCCACCGATCGTCGGATGAGCTGGGCCATGGCGTCCTGGCCGGTCGTGTTGAGATGAATCGAGTCGTAGGTGAGGCCGGTGCCGCCCGAGATGGCGGCCCAGTCGGCCAGCGACAGCTCGGGGTGCCGGTCGAGGGCACGACGAAGATGGCCGTTGACGGTGGGGTAGTACCAGGCATATCGATCGACTTGCCACCACGACGACGGCGGGCTGTTGGCGTGGGTGGCGTGACGCAACGTCACCCACACCACCCTTCGGGCCCCGGCGGCCAACAGGTTGTTGACCACCGAGTCGATGGCTCGGTCGAAACGGTCGGGATCCCAGTACGGGTAGTTGTGGCCGACCGCGACCACAGCCACGTCGCCCACCCGATGGGCTTCCCGGCGGATGACATCGGCGGCCACCCTGGTGAAGATGGCCGGAAATCCGGCCATGTTGACCTGATACTCCGGAACGGCACGGCGCAGCGCACCGTCGACGCCGAGCACCACCGAGTCGGCCATCACGTACAAGGCGGGGCGGGTCTGGGCCTCGACCGGCGCCGGAGGGGTCACCGCGGTGGTTGCAGTGGCCGCCAACAGCCCCACCAACACGGCAGCGGTCATCGATCTGATCGTGAGACGGCGCACGGCGGCGACCCTAACCTGCGCTTCTCAGCCCAGGTGGAACCGAGGTTCGTATGTGGGCGCCTGGTGGAGTGGCGCCCTACGATGCTGCGGTCATGACGGGCGACACCGCGACGGAGGCGAGTGGTCTCATCTCGGTGGCGCGGTCACTGAAGGATCGGATCAAACGACACCAGGCCCCGATCTTCGCCGCAGCCGTCGCCTTTTTCGCCTTTCTGGCGCTCATTCCGACGCTCACCGGGTTGATCGGTATCTACGGCCTGGTCGCCAACGCCGACGACGTGACCGAGCAGCTCACCGACGCACTGTCGGGCGCACCGGAGTCGACCCGGACCTTCCTGGTCGAGCAGATGCGCACCATCGCCGACGGCAGCTCCGGCGCGCTGGGGGTCAGTGTCGTCGTCAGCATCCTGATCGCGCTGTTCAGCGCCTCGGGGGCGATGGCCAATCTGATCAAGGCACTCAACGTGGCCTACGAACTGGAGGAAACCCGCAAACCGTGGACATTGCGGGGCCTGGCCATGGGGCTGATGTTCGGCGGGGTGATCGTGTTGTGCATGGTCCTGTTCCTGATGACGGCGCTGCCGAGCTTGCTGGCCGAGATCGGGCTGGGGCGTGTCGCTCGCCTGATCCTCAACATCGCCCGCTACCCGGTGCTGGCCTTGTTCATGGCCGGGGCCCTGTCGCTGCTGTATCGCTTGGGTCCCGATCACCGGGGCAACGATCGGCCCCTGTCACCTCGGTTGCTCACCGTGGGTGGCCTGGTGGCGACGATCCTGTTCGTGGTGCTGTCCGCCCTGTTCAGCTTCTACACCGCCAACCTGGGCAGCTACGGCGAGACGTACGGACCGCTGGCCACCATCATCGTGTTGTTGGTGTGGTTCCAGCTGTCGGCCCTGTCGATCATCGTGGGCGCCGAGCTCGACGCCGAGCTCGCCGACCGGGCCTGGCGAGAACGCACCGGACTCGAGGATCCAACGGCCCGGGTCGGCGACGGCGAGAGCGCCGGACAGCGACTGCTCGCGGCCACCGCGGCCCAGGATGTGCCGGCCATGATGGCCAGTTGGCACCGAAGTGGCATCGAACGGAACCCGCTGTTCGGTGACCTGGCCGTACCCGAGCAGCTGGAGGCCGAGTTGTACGCGTTCCACGCCGCCTTCCCGCACATGGAGCTCGAACCCCTCGAGTGTGTCGGCAACCAGTCGACCGCGACGGTTCGCTACCGGCTGGAGGGCGACTTCACCGGCGACCCCTGGCACGGTGTGACCGCCAACGGGCGCCACCTGGAACTGGAGATCGCCGCCTTCCTCACGGTGGAGGAGGGCTACATCGTCCGCAACGACGTCTTGTTCGACACCGCATCGGTGGTCGACCAGCTCGGCTTCCGACCAGGGGCGACATCGACGACCCACCGACTGCGAGCTGGGCTGGGCAACCTGCGGACCCGACTGCGTAACCGTGGTGACCGTGCGGACGACGACAACAACCGACCAGTAGAGGTGGCATGAGCGATCCCCGGGAAGACCTGGCCGATGCGGTCCGGAAGCTGATCCACTCGGTGCGCGCCTTCGACGGACCGCCGGATGTGACCGAACGCGCCGTTGCCGCCGTACAGGCGGTGGTCGACGATCTCGAACCGCACCGGTTGGACGGCCCGTTCATGCAGGCCGGGTTGGGCGAGCGGGTCGATCTGGAACGATTCGCCACACGCGACCCCAACATCATCTTCCCCTACAGCCCGGTGGTCGGTCGCCGCAATCCGTTGGCTCCGCCCGTCGACATGTGGGAGACCGGCGACGGCGAGCTCCACGGGCGAGTCGTGGTCGACGCGGCCTACACCGGACCGCCCAGTTCGGTGCATGGCGGTGTGGTCGCGCTCATCTTCGACGAGCTGCTGGGAAGCACCAGTGTGGTCAACCAGATCGGGGCGCCCACCGGCACGCTGACCGTCCGCTATCGGGCGTTCACGCCGCAGGGCGAAGTGCTCGACCTTCGGAGCTGGATCGACCGAACCGAAGGACGGAAGATCTTCATCAAGGGTGAGATACACCATGGCGAGACACTCTGCGCCGAAGCCGACGGCATCTTCATCACCCCGCGCGGCGACTGGGGGGAGAATTCACCCTTCGGGGGACGCTGACCGTTCCCTGGTGTCTTCTTGGGTTCAGATGAGCGAGATGGTGGGGTAGCCGTGCGTCGCTCGGGTGAGGATTCACCGTTCGGGGGACGCTGATCGTTCCCCGGTGTCTTCTTGGGTTCGGAAGGTGAGCGAGATGCGGGGGAGGGCCGTGCGTCGTTTGGGGACGGCGTGTTGGAAGTGCTGCTGGCAGCCGCCCCCCATGACGAGCAGATCGCCGGAGTACATCTCGAAGTGCCGAGCCCGGCCGCCACTGGTCGGACGAATGGCGAATGTGCGCGGCCCACCGAGAGAGAGCACCGGTATGACCGGGTGGGATCGGGTTCGGCCGATGCGATCGCCGTGCCAGGCCACGCTGTCGTGTCCGTCACGGTAGAAGCTGGCGAACACCCGATGCAGTGGCCGCTGGTAGGTGGTGGTCAGTTCGTCGGCCACATCGACGATGGTGGGTTGGGTGCGAAGATCCGACGGCGTCAGCGTGGCCGTGAGCCGGGGCTCGGCGACGATTCGGTCGTACATGGGTCGGGTCCCGCCCTGCCACCCCGCGGTCGTGGCGCACCACTCGAACAAGGTGTCGGCCCCGTCCAGCCAGCCCGGACACCAGTCGATCCATGACCGATGGCCGAGCTCGATGCGCTCGGTATGAGATCGCTGGTCACGGCCGGGCGCGCCCCCGGCCAGGAGCGAGGGTTGTCGGGGCCCGACCGGTGTGGATGCGGTCACTCCGTCACTCTAGGCGAACACCTGTTCGATCACCACCGCTCGTATAGGGTGACGGCCGACAGCGGGAGAGGTGACCCATGGCCGTGCACTCCGAGATCGTCGACACCATCACAGTGGTCACCATCGATCGGCCGGATCGGCGAAACGCCGTCGACGCCGACACGGCGGCCGAACTGAGAGCGGCCTTCGAAGGGTTCGAGCGCGATGAGCAGAGCCCGGTGGCCGTGCTGACCGGCGCCAACGGGACGTTCTGTGCCGGCGCCGACCTCAAGGCGGTTGGTGAAGGTGGCGGCAACCGCGTCGATCTGCACGGCGACGGGCCGATGGGGCCAACCCGCATGTTGTTGTCCAAACCCGTCATCGCCGCCGTCGAGGGTCATGCCGTGGCCGGGGGCCTCGAGCTGGCTGTCTGGTGCGACCTCCGGGTGGCGGCCCGCGATGCCGTGTTCGGCGTCTACTGCCGCCGATGGGGAGTACCGCTGGTCGACGGGGGCACGATTCGGCTGCCTCGCCTCATCGGGCACAGTCACGCCCTCGACATGATCCTCACCGGGCGAGGCGTGGGCGCCGAAGAGGCGCTGACCATGGGCTTGGCCAACCGGCTCGCCGACCCGGGACAGACCCTCGAGGTCGCCTTGGAGCTGGCCGGTTCGATGGCGGCGTTCCCGCAACTCTGTCTTCGCTCGGACCGTCTCTCGAGTTACGACCAGTGGGATCTGGGTCTGGCCGACGCCGTTCAACGAGAGACCGAGCTGGGTCTGGAGGTCATTCGGTCGGGTGAGACATTGGCCGGCGCCCAGCGCTTCGCAGCTGGTGCCGGTCGGCACGGCTCCTTCGGCGACTGAGCACGCCGCGGGATCGAAGCAGCGACCGCCACCGGTGTTCGGTCCGGTGAGACCTTGGCCGGCGACTGAGCGTGTCGCGAGGTCGAAGCCGCGGCCGACGCCGGTACGATCGACGGGTGGCGCGGTCCGGCAGGCCGGACACGTGCGGGCTCGGTTGTCTTCGTGCAGGTACGTGATGGCTCTTGGCCCTGACAGCGAGTCGCCCCCGGTCGGGGGAGAGCAAGCCCGTCCGTCGCGCGACCTGAGTTCGGTCAGCTAGGTGCTGTTCCCGACCCTCACCTTTGCTCTCTTCTTCGCCGTAGTGCTTCCGGTGAGTTGGGCGCTGCGGCGCCAGATCGTGGCGTGGAAGCTGTTCATGCTGGCGGCCAGTTACGTGTTCTATGCGGCGTGGAACTGGCGATTCGTCGGCCTGATCATCCTCACCACGCTGTTCAACGAGGTGTTGGGCATCGCCATCCACCGCTCGCAGGAAGCCGGGCGACGCAAGGGTCTGGTGACACTGGCGGTGGCCGCCAACCTCGGCATGCTGGGGGTCTTCAAGTACTACGACTTCTTCATCGAGTCGTTCAACAGCCTGTTCGGGACGTCGATCCCGCTGGCCGACATCGTCTTGCCGGTCGGCATCTCGTTCTTCACGTTCCAGGCCATCAGCTACACCGTCGACATCTACCGCCGCGACGCCGCGCCGGTGCCGTTGCTGGACTTCGCGGTGTACCTGGCCTTCTTCCCCCAGTTGGTGGCCGGCCCCATCGTGCGGGCCACCGAGTTCATGCCCCAGCTACTCACCCGGCGGCCGCCCGATCAGGTCGACTCCAGCCGGGCGGTGTTGTTGATTGCCTCGGGTCTGTTCAAGAAGGTGGTGATCAGCAGCTTTCTGGGACGAGCCATCGTGGACGACGTGTTCGCCAATCCCGACGGGCACAGCGGGCTGGAGATCCTGGTGTCGGTGTACGCGTACGCGATCCAGATCTACGCCGACTTCTCGGGGTACACCGACATCGCCATCGGTGTGGCCCTGCTGCTCGGGTTCCGTTTTCCGCTCAACTTCGATCGGCCCTACAGCTCGGTGTCGGTGCAGGATTTCTGGCGCCGGTGGCACATGACCTTGTCGCGCTGGTTACGCGACTACCTCTACTTCCCGCTCGGCGGCAACCGAGGGAGCAACCTCACCACCTACCGCAACCTGCTGATCGTGATGACCCTGGGCGGGTTGTGGCACGGAGCCGGCGGGGCGTTCCTGTTGTGGGGGCTGTGGCACGGCCTGGGCCTGTGCGCCGAACGTTTCCTCTCCGATCTGCGAGGGGAAGAGGACCGACCCCTCGGTGAGGCCGACATCCGCATCCAGGAGATCGCCGCCCTGCACACCGGCAGCCGGGTCGAACCCTGGCGCCCCGATCCCACCTCACCGGTGCCGTTCGCCCCCCTTCAGGTGCGCAAGCTCTGGCTCGGACGCCTGGTGACCTTCCATTTCGTGTGCGCCGGATGGCTCCTGTTCCGGGTGGGCACCGGGGGAGGAGGGCTCGGTGACGCAGTGTCGATGTTCACGAGGATCTTCACCGCGTTCTCGTTCGACGCACCGCTGGTCACCCCGCTCGTCGTCCTCGTCATACTGGGATCGCTGGCCGTGCAGTTCATCCCCGACATCTACAGCCAGCAGTGGCACGCCGCCTTCTCTCGCTTGACACCGGTGGTGCAATCGATGGGGCTGGGAGTATGGATCGCTCTGGTGGTGGCACTCGGCCCTGAAGGGGTCTCCCCGTTCATCTACTTCCAGTTCTGACCATGGCCCGAAACCGCATCTTCCGTCGCAACCCCGAACACCCCGAATCGGTCGATTACAGCGCGCCCCTCGGGCGGGCGGTGAGCCGAAGTGCCCTCACGGCCAAGGACAGGTGGACCGACGAGCAGTTCCGCCTCCAGAGGGAACAGGATCTGACCGCCTCGGAGGTCTCGAGCGGTGATGTGCTCAAGGTGATGGTCATCTGCCTGGCCGTCGCGGCCCTGCTGTCGTCGGCCAAGCTGGTCGAGATCACCGAACGGCAGGAGTTCGGGTGGCAGCGCGACGTCACCTCGGCCGTGGCCCGCGGGATCGATCGGGTGGCCAACACCTTTGCGCTCAACCGGCCGGCCGACTGGATCGCGTCGGTGCGATCCCAGGGCGACGACGTCGGCCAGACCGTCGACGTCATCGACGAAGAGGCCCTGGGGGTCACCGGGGCCGAGGTCGTGGTTCCTCCCATCACCCAGGTGCCCCCGCCCGAGACCACCACGACGTCACCGCCGCCGGTGCTCATCCGGTCGGCTTCCTCCGACACGCCGGTTGTGCTGCATCTGGCCGGCGACAGCCAAGCCGAGTTCCTGGGCTACAGCCTGGAACGAGTGGGGACCGATCGCGACGGAGCACTGGTGGTGACCACCGACGCCCGGGTGTCCACCGGGCTGTCCCGCCCCGACTACTTCAATTGGCCGGCCCAACTGCAAGAGGTGGTTGCATCCGATGACCCCGACGCGGTTGTGCTGTTCATGGGGGCCAACGACTACCAGGACCTCGAAGGTGAGGATGGGCGGTTGGTGCGCGGCAGCGAGGAATGGCGAGTCGAATACGCCCGGCGGGTGGCCATCACCATGGACCTGCTGATCGCCGACACCCGACGGGTGTTCTGGGTGGCCCAACCGCCGATGCGCGACGGCACCCTCCAGGAGGGAATGGCCATCGTGAACGATCTCACCCGGGCCGCGGCCGACACCCGACCGGAGGTGGTCTGGATCGATGCCTACTCGTTGTTCGGTGGTGACGCCGGGTTCTCGTTGGCCGTGGTGAGTCCCGACGGCGACGAGAGTCGAGTGCGATCCTCCGACGGTGTGCACCTCAACGCCACCGGAGCCGACTGGTTGAGTGAGGAGCTCACCGACGAAATGGATCGGTTCTGGGCGTTCGGCCCAGCCGTCCCCAGCACCACCAGCTCGGTCCCACTACCCGAGTGAGCACCACTGTCGGCAGTGCCCGCGTCAACGGGTGCCGAGCTCAGTTCAGCCAGGGGGCTCTCGGATAGTCGGCCAGGATCCGGAAGTCGCCACCCTGACGACGCAGCACGGCCGGCCACACTTCGTCGGGATCGGTGGCGAAGATGTCGTCGGGCACCGCGTCGAACACCCACCAGGCGCCGACCGCGAGTTCGCCTTCGAGCTGGCCGCCATCCCAGCCGCTGTAACCCGAGTAGATGCGAACGATCGACTGATACGGATCCGCGGGCGGTTCGGCCAGATCGGCCATGGTCACACCGGGAATGATGAACTGGTCGTCCTCGCCGTGGGCTTGGAGGGCCAACGCGTTCTCGTGGCCGACGGGCCCACCCGAGAACAGCACGGCGGGTTCGGAAGCGGCGTCGGCCCACTCGGGCAGGGCCTCCGACACCGGCAGGTCGAGCGGGCGGTTGAGCACCACACCGACCGCCCCTTCCGGTGAGTGTTCGATGACGAACACCACCGTCCGATCGAAGTTCGGATCGTTCATGTTGGTGGTGGCCACCAACAGGCAACCGCGCAACTGGTTGGTCACCCGGTCAGTTTGTCACTGTCGACCCGTCGACTGGGCATCATGGCAGTGATCGACACCGAGGTAACGGGACCGCAATTCATCCCAGCGCTCCACCTCTTCGGACGTGGCCGACCGACCGTGGAGGGCGAACGGGAAGAACGCCACCAGGGTGGCGGCCAGGACACGCTCGTTGCGAGGCGGGTTGGTCGAGCCGGGTCCGAGCACGGTGTCCTCCGATGAAGCTGTCTGTCTCTCCATCGGCGCACAGCGAAGAATCTGAAGCTGCTCGACATCGGCACCCTCGGGCCTGCCGGCCCAGGGTGAGGTCAGCGTTGGTCGAAGACCACCTTGATGGCGCCCCGGCTGCCGGCCTCGGCGGCGTGGCGAATGGCCTCTCGCCAGCGCTCGAGTGGGTAATGGGCCGACACCAGGCGGTCCAGGCCCGCAGTGGCCACCAGGTCGAGGGCCAGTGCGAAGTCGGTGGTGACGGCCCCGTCGGGCAGGGTCTCGCTGCCGTATGTGTAGGCGCCGACCAGCTCGGTCTCGCGGTGCCACAAGCCGGTCAGGTCGAGTCGGGTGGTGCCGGGCATACCGACCAGCACCACGCGACCGCGGGGCCGAGTGATGCCGATGGCTTGGCGGATGGAGGCGGCCGAGCCCACACAGTCGACGGTGACGTCGCAGCCGCCCGACAGGTCGTCGCCGATCATTCGACAGCCCACGAGTCGGCGAACCGCTCGATCGACTTCGCCCGGATCGACCACCTGGTCGGCGCCCAGGGCCAGCGCCAATTCTCGTTGTGCGGGGTACTTGGCCGCCACCAGCACGTGCCCGGCGTTGGTATGGGCCCGTAGCCCGGCCACCGTGCACAGGCCCATCGTGCCGGCGCCGAGGACCACCACGGTCTGGCCCTCTTCGAGGTGGGCTTTGAAGGCAGCGTGGATCCCGCCGGCGGCCGGTTCGAGCATCACTGCGTGTTCGTCGCTGAGGGAGTCGGGCACCCCGTGGAGCTGGCTCTGGTGGGCGACCAACTGGTCGCCCCAGCCGCCGCCGGTGCTGGCACAGAACCCGACCTGGATGCCGTCGTCGACGTCCCCGGAAACGAGATAGCCGTAGTCGTCGCCGTCACCGGGTGCAGCGCCGGGGAAGGCGGCCGGTTCGCCGCGGGCTTCGGCACCGAGCACCGGCTCGAGGCCGACCCGCGTGCCGTCGTCGAGCTCACCGACCACCTCATGGCCGGGCACAAAAGGGAACGACACGAGAGGTTCGAAATACCGGCTCGACCGACCCTCGACCGTGGCCAGGTCGCTGCCGCAGATGCCGGTCAATCTGGGATTGACCGTGCGCCATCCCGGCCCCGGCAGCTCGGGGGCATCGATGTCGGCCAGGCGGAGTGGTCCCACCCCGGCGCCGCCACCGGGCACCACTCGCGACGCCACCGCGGCCGCGGCGTAACGGAGTTCCTTGCGTTCGAACAGCAGCGCTCGCATCGGCGGCGACGCTAACCGCCGCAACGGCGCGGCGCCCACCTCGTGATCGACCACCACCATCACCCCGGCCGCTCGGGTCGGGTCCTAGCCTTTCGGCCATGGCCGCCGCACGACGCTGCGCATGGTGTGGCCGGGTGCTCGTCCCCACACCCGGACCCGGTCGGCCTCGTCGTTACTGTCGCCAGGGATGTCGCCAATCGAGCTATCTGGCCCGCCGTCTGGCTGCGGCCAGCGGGCTCGACGGCCAGACCACCGTGGTGGCGACCGTTGCCTGGGAGGAGCTCCTCGACCGCCGATTCGAGCTCGAGTTGGCGCTGGGTGACCTCGATCGGGTGGATGGACCGGCGTCGGACACCGACACCCAGCTGGCCTGGCTGCGCGAGCACGTGGAGCGCCTCATCGGGGTTGACCTCGGCCGCTCCAGCGCACCGCCGGCCCAGGGTTGACGAATCTGCTCCGGTTGCACAGCCCACGGTGGTGGTTGACCGAGGAGTCTGTCGGCTCCTGGCCCGGCCGCGGTCAGCCCGGTCGAGAGTTGCGACGCCGCCGAGTCTGAGCGACGCCATGGGGGTTTGAACCGGGGGCTCGTTTGACACCCGTCTGCTTCTGCGACTCGACTGGCCCGCGACATCGATGATGTGTGAAAGGGATGAAGACATGAGCGACGCCTGGGGATTCGAGACTCGTCAGATCCACGCCGGATGGGAACCCGATCCGACGACCGGCGCGCGTGCGCTGCCGATCTACCAGACCACGGCCTTCTCCTTCCGCGACTCGGCCCATGGTGCGGCCCTGTTCGCCCTGGAGGAGCTGGGCAACATCTACACCCGCATCATGAACCCCACTCAGCAAGCGTTCGAGTTGCGGGTCGCCGCCCTGGAAGGAGCTCCCGAGAGCGTGCCGCCCGGCCTCCCGGCTGCGTTGGCGGTTGGTTCGGGCCAGCAGGCCGAGACCGCCACCATGCTCACCCTCTGCGAGGCCGGCGATCACATCGTGACGTCGAGCTCGTTGTACGGCGGCACGTACAACCTGTTTCACTACACCCTTCCCAAGCTCGGCATCAGCGTCGACTTCGTCGAGGACCCCGACGACCTGGCCGAATGGGAATCCAAGATCACCGACACCACCAAGGTGTTGTACGGCGAGAGCATCGGGAACCCAAAGAACGACATCTTCCCGCTCGAGGAGGTCGGTGCCTTGGGCAAGAAGTACGGCATCCCCCTCGTGATCGACAACACCGTGCCGAGTCCGTATCTCTGCAACCCGTTGGCCCACGGCGCCAACATCGTGGTGCACTCAGCCACCAAGTTCATCGGCGGTCACGGCACCTCCATCGGTGGGGTCATCGTCGACGGTGCCAACTTCGACTTCGGCACCAGCGGCCGCTTCCCCAACTTCACCTCGCCCGACCCCAGCTACCACGGTCTCAACTACTGGGAGATGCTCGGCGCCGGTTGTTTCATCGTGAAGGCGCGCCTGCAGTTCCTGCGCGATCTGGGTGGTGCGGTGTCGCCGTTCAATGCCTTCCTGTTCATCCAGGGGCTCGAGACGCTGAGCCTTCGTATGGAGCGGCACGTGCAGAACGCCGAAGCGGTGGTCGAGTTCCTTCAGGGCCGATCCGAAGTGGAATCGATCCAGTACGCCGGGCTCGAATCGAGCAAGTGGCACGATCGGGTGCAGAAGTACTGCCCCAAGGGAGCAGGCTCGGTCCCTGCGTTTGTCATCAAGGGCGGCGCCGAGGCCGGTCAGAAGTTCGCCGACGCGTTGTTGCTGCATTCCAACTTGGCCAACATCGGCGACGTGCGGAGCCTGGTGATCCATCCCGCGTCCACCACCCACAGCCAGCTCAGCCCCGAGGAACAGGCCGACACCGGTGTGCATCCCGGACTGGTGCGGCTGTCGGTGGGCCTCGAGTCCATCGACGACATCTTGGCCGACCTCGAAGCAGGCTTCGCCGCCGCCGGGAGCTGAACGGGCGGGGCCGATACCGGTCCTGCCCCGAAAGTCAGGCGTGCGCGCCGAGGCGCGGTCGCGCCACCGGTGAGTCCATCTCCCAGCTGCGCAAGGCGAAAGCCAGCGCCCCCATCGGTTTGCCCACATCGTGACGGCAGATGTCGTTGGGGTCGTGCACGGTGAGCGACGCGGGTCCGAAATCGGACAGCTGGGGAATGTGATTCTCCCAGTCGTCGCGGTGGCCGTCCTCGCGGGTGGTCAGCAGTGCGTCCTGCCAGGCCGTGTAGTCGTGTTCGAGCTCGAGTACCTGCGGGAACGTCCGCCCCGGTGCTGGCAGGTGTGCATGTTGCACGGCGAGGGTGGTGCGCAGGGCCGAGTCGTCGGGCAGTCCGAGATGATCGACCAGATACCGGCGGACCTCGGCCATGAACAGGCCCCACGATCCCGGAGGAGCCATGTAGCCCTCGAGGATACGAAGAGTCGTGGCGATGATCGGCCAGGCGTCGGGCCGGCTGAACACCTCGGCTCGCACTGCGTCGTAGAAGTCGACTTCACCCATACCGGTCTCGCGGCGGACGTGACGAGCCACGTAGCGCAGCACACCCCAGTTGTCGAAGACGTAGTAGGCCACCCGCAGCTGGTCCATGTCTTCCCACTCGTCGGTGGTGTAGGTGGCCGTCTGTTTCACGAACTCGCCGGGCTGGGCGACAATGCCGTGCTCCTCGCGGTAGCTGGGTTCGTTCATGGGGCTGTTGGGCAGCAGCTGGGTGGGGTTGGCCCGGATACGAACGTCGCGATCGGTGCACTTCTGGAGGTCGTCACGGAACGAGCGTGGGGTGGAGCCGGGCAGTCCCATCATGATGTCGGCGGCCAGCGGCAGCTTGGCGCGCCGGAACTCGGTGGAGAGCTCGTTGTACTTCTCGAGTTTGATGTTCGATCGTTTGATGATCTTCAGCGTCGGTTCGTCCATCGACTGCAGCGAGACGACACCTTCGGTGAGGATCTCCACCTCGGCCAGGATCTCGATGATCTGGCGCAGGTGTTTCACCGTGTTCTTGGCGTAGTTGGTGGCAACCGTACGCGGGAACCCGTAGGTGCGCTTCAGCTCGGCGATCTTCTCGGCGATGGAGACATCCCGTTCCATGATGCCGAAGTTGGCGTCGGCGATGGCGGCCACGTCGATCTGTTGATCGGCGCACCACTGGAGCTCGGCGAAGACACGTTCGAGGGAGAACTTGCGGATGCGTGAGAGCGTGGCCGATCCCCAGTCGCAGAACGTACATCCGTAGGGGCAACCACGATTGGTCTCGATGATCGCTCCGGCATGGGCTGCACCGAAGGGATCGAGCAGGCCCATGAGGTAGGGAGACGGGAGGGTGTCGAGGTCGGCGATTCGTTCGCGGTCGGCCGTGCGGTGGACTCCGTCGGCGGTGCGATAGGTGAGCCCGGCCACATCGGCCAGCACACCGAGATCGAGTGAGTTGGCCGGGTCGAGGGTGTCGAGCATCTCGGCGAAGGTGAGCTCGCCTTCACCGCGTACGGCGATGTCGACGTGGTCGTGGGTGGCGAAGAACAGCTCGGCGTCGACGTCGTACTTCGGGGTGCTGGGACCGCCGTGCACGGTGATGTTGGCCGGGTTGGCGGCCTTGATGGCCGCCGACAGCTTGAGGTTCTCGTCGACGTTCCACACGTAGTTGGAGAACAGGTAGACACCGGGGGTTGCGGCCCGTTCGATGAGTCGGGTCTCGTCGGCCAGGAAGAGGGGGACGAAGTCGTACTTACCACCCAACCCGCCGTCCTCGAATTCCATGGCGAACGCCACCAGCAGGCCCAGCGAGGTGGGCGCCACCGCATGGTCGGTGTTGACCGGAACCACCGACGTGAGGTCGGATCCCGATCCGGCCACGGCCTCGTCGTGGTCGGCCACCATCTCGTCGACCGCTGCCTGCACGATGGCCCGACCGTCGGTGGTGGGAGCATCGATCTCGTCTTCGATCAGTACCGGCTCGATGAGCAGGCCGCCGGCGGCCATCCGCTGCACCAGTGCCTCGAAGCCGTCGGCGTCGAGGCCGTCGGCATCTCCCCGTTTGAGGTACCGCTGCTGAGCCGCCGCGGCCTTCATGGGCACGCAGAACATGGCCGCGGCCCTGACCTCGGCCAGGCTGAGTCGGGCCCGCAGCACACCCTCGTGGTCGTACCAGAGATACCCGCCGGCGTCGGCCACCAGGCTCACCGGGGCGGCGATGGTGACCGCTTCGTCGGGTACGGCCGCACCGTTGGTGGACGGTTCTTCGATGGTGAGGGGGTGACCGGGCGCGGCATCGGTGACGTAGCCGGCCCGGGCCAGCCCGCCGACGAACCGGTCGAGGCCTTCGACGGGGGTGTCGAAGCGGCCGGCCACTTCGGCCACCAGCTCTTCGACGGTGCCCTCATAGCCCTGATTGAGGGCGTCGATGATGGCCAGCCGGGGCGGGTTGGCCGGGCGCAGGGCAGCCCGAAGATGGGGGAACTTGATCTGGCGGTTACCCGCCAATGTGACGAGGAACCCCGGCGAGAGAAAGGTGGCGGTGGTCATGGGTGGCGGGGGCTCGTGCTGTGGCGCGGCGAGCAGCGCGGTGTGGTGTTGGTCATCCAGTGGCGATTGGGTCGGGCCCGAAGAACCTCAGGGTACGTCATGCACTCACCGATGCGCCATGCTCGAGCTTGTCGCTCTGGGTGGTCATCGGTACGTTGAGGTCCACCCGTTGTGTGCCGGATGGGCCCGGACGAACCGAGCTGGAGGACAGCATTGTCGGACGCCACCGAGCTGTTGGAACGGGCCGAGGCCCTTGCCACCGAGGGTCGAGCCCGTGATGCCATCGACTTGTTGAGCGATGCCAATCGTCGAGTGGCGGACCCTGAGGTGGTGCAACGGCTGGTACAGCTCCGCCACGATGCGTGGTCGGAGATCAGCCGCGACGGCCCGGCCTCCTGGGACGGCGACGTCCCCGATCTGTTCCCCGGCGAGCAACGCATCCCCGAGGTCGAGGCCGCCGACCTCACCGGTGCGCTGATCCGGTCGGCGCAGCTGCACCACGGCGGCTTGGTGGTGCGCAACCTGTTGTCCCAGGAGTGGTGTGAGCAGCTCAAGGACGGAATCGACCGGGCCTGGGCCGCCATCGATCACTATCGCGAGACGAAGGAGCTCGATCCCGAGTGGTTCGCGCCGCTCGACCTCGATCGTTACGGGCTCACCATGGCCAGTCGGGCCTGGGTGCTCAACAGTGGCACGGCCTATGTGCCGGACTCGCCCCGGTTGTTGTTCGACTTCCTCGAGGCGCTGGCTCAATCGAGGATCAAGTCGGTGGTGGCCAGCTACTTCGACGAGGAACCCGCGCTGTCGTGGGTGAAGCTGGCCCAGCGCCGGCTCCCGCCCGATGCCACTGGCGGCTGGCACCAGGACGGCGCCGTCTACGGCATGACGGCGCGCACCCTGAACCTGTGGTTGCCAGTGACCCGGTGTGGAGATGTGGCCCCTGGCCTGGAGATGTGGCCCCGCCGTCTCGACGACATGGTCAGCACCATGTCCGACACCGGCACCGAGGGTTTCAGCGCCACCGCGGATGCAGTTGCGGCCCTGACCGATGAAGTGCCCGCCGATCGGCCGGTGTTCGACGCCGGCGATGCCGCGCTGTTCGATCAGTTCCTGTTGCACCAGACCGCGGCGGGAGACCACTTCACCCAGGAGCGCTACGGCTTCGAGTGCTGGTTCTTCGCCCCCTCGACCTACCCCGATCCCGAGCGCTGGATTCCCCTGGCGTACTGATCGCCGGGAGGCCGTTGTCTATCCGAGGTCGTTGTCGGGTCGGCACAGGATGTACGCCTCGGTTTCGCCGGAGAGGTCGAAGCGCACGGCGAGCTCGTCGACCTCGACCCGCATCAGCTCGCCGCCACTCGGGTGGCGCAGGTTGGCCGACCCGACCGGCTCGCCGTCGACCAGCAGCTGTACGGAGAACGACTGGTTGAAGAACCAGCCGTCCTTGGGTTCGGACCAGGGCCCGACGGCTATCCCGATCTCGTCGCCTCGCACCAGTTCGAGATCGACCGGACCACGAAGGGTCTCGCACTGGTCGTAGGGGTTGGTGGCGTCGATCTGGGACAGGCCGAAAAGCAGGGGATCGGCCGGGTTGGGCCGAGGGTCGACAGCGGGGAGCTCGCCGTCGGCCCGTAGATCGAGCAACCAGTGGATGGGGACGTTGGTCCAGACCGGGTCCGGGCGAGTCGCTCCGGGCACCTGTTCGGCGAGAGGGGAGTGGGCCAATGACACGACGTGGCGTTCGCGGGCTTCGAAGTACGGCTCGGTGAAGAGCTCGTGACTCTCGAAGTCGCCGATGTTGTGCGGGATGACCGAGACCAACACCAGTGCGGCCACGGCAACGGCCGGGCTCCAGCGCCGAGTGAGGGCATCGATGGCCACAGCCAGCGCCGGCAGCGTGAAGGCGGCGGCCAGGTGGATGTAGCGGCTCGATTCGCCCACGTCGGGACCCACCCACCACCGGCCGTAGGCGCTCAACAACAAGAACGCGAAACCGGCCACCAGCAGGCCCACCGGCAGCACGGCCTGGCGGAGGGCTTCGTGGCGGGGGAGGGGACCGTAGGCGACGACCAGGCCCACGACGAGCACGAGGGCGTAGACGATGGCCAGCACCGGATTTCCCCCGAGGCCTTCGAAGGTGGCCCGCAGGGCGTGACCCATGAAGCCGGCGATCTCGCCCAGATCCGAGGAACGGCCGTACGGATCGTCGATGACGTCGGGGCCGATGGCCAGAAACCACACGCTGTACACCACGCCCAGCGGGACGGTGTGAAACACCGCCGGGCGCCACCCCCGACGGACGAGCACGACCGCGCCGATGACCACGGTGATGAGCGGGGTGAACCCCGACGAGAACAGGCCGATGAATCCCAGCATCAGGCCCGCGTAGTCACGTCGGGAGACGGGACCGGGGTGGTCGGCCAGCAGCAGGTGGCCCAGACCAAGGGCCAGGGAACCGGTGAATCCGATCTGGAAGGCCCAGATGATGTTCTCCTCACCCGGCCCGAACAGGATGAACACCGAGGCGGCAGCCGTGGCGATCCACGGGTTCACCTGGCAGCGGCGCATGATCAGCCACAACAACACCACGGCGGTGAGGTGCAACACGATCACCGGAATCTGATACGGCAGGTAACTCTCGAGGCCCCACAGGCGGAACATGGTGCGATACGCCATCACCGGCACCGCCACGAGGTGTTCGTTGTGGGGTTCGAGGAGCTGACGGAGATCGCCGCCGTCGCGGTTGGCCAGGAAGGTCCAGTCGTCGCCGTTGAACCAGTAGTACCGGCCGAGATCGGCCACCAGGGCGACGAAACCGGCCACGACCGCCAGCCCGAACACCACGATCGACGCCTGGTCGGAGCGAGAGCGACGGCCCGACGGGGCGGACACGGTGGGGGCGGCGCTCACGGCGCCCGAGAGTACCAGCGGCAGCCGCAGGGCCAGGCTCGGACACCCACCCATTTCGTCACTGACGAATCACCGCACCCGCCGAAGTGGGGGGTGTGATAGGAGAACCAGGAAGGTTCATCATCGAGCAGAGGGATCCAGCCATGTCCGAGCCGGCAGCCAAGAAGCCGTTTCTTCCACCACGGTGGGTGATCCACGCGGCATGGCGTATTCACCGAGGTTTGTACCGAGTCAGCGGCGGCCGGTTCGGCCTGCGGACACCAAAAGCCGATCGGTACGGCCTCATGCGGATGACCACGATCGGACGTAAGACGAAACAGCCGCGGCACGTGATGCTGGGCTACTACGAAGACGGTTCGGACATCGTGACCATGGCCATGAACGGCTGGGGAGCGGCCGAACCCGCATGGTGGCTCAACCTCCAGGCCAGCCCCGACGTCGAGATCACCCTGGTCGACGGGCCCCACGCGGTCACCGGCCGAGCGGCCACTGGTGACGAACGCCAGCGACTGTGGGCTCGCTGGCAGGAACTCGACGACAACCTCGACGCCTACGCCGAACTACGACCCGACGAAACCGCCGTGGTCATCCTCGAGCCGAACCCGTCGGCCTGAGGACGTCACTCACCAGGTGACTGTGGGCCGAGCCGTCGTTTCGCCTGTGCCATCCCCGACATACGGTTGACTTTACATAACGAAGATTTCCGGCGGTCTATGGAAATCTGAGGGTCACGGCATGGTGCTCCCCGGCCGGTCATGATGTGGCCGTGAACGACTTGCCGGTACCCGGCTGGTATCCCGACCCCGAAGGCAGCGGTTCGTTGCGTTGGTGGGATGGCCGCCAGTGGACGTCGGCGTTCCAGCCGGTGGTTGCTGCGCCTCCACCCGCCCCAGCCGACTACCTGGGTTCGGGTCGGTTTCGACCCGTCGGTGACTGGTTCAGCCAGATCTTCTCGATGCTCATCGACCGGGCCGGTCACCTCTTCACCCTGGCCGCGATCACCCTGGTACCGGCCACCGTGGCGGCCTACTGCTGCCTGTGGCAGGCCTTTCGTGAGGTCGACGTGGTGGTCCTGGACGGAGTCATCGACGATGTGACGGGTTGGTCGGGCCCCCGCACGGTCTGGCTGGTGGCTGCGCTGGCGTTCCTGGGGCTCGGTTCACTGGCCTTCGCCGTCACGGCCCAACACCAACTCTGGGCCGCTGCGCTGCAACAACCGAGTGACTGGCGTCGTTCGGTTCATTTCGGCGTCGGTGCGTTCTGGCGGCTGCTGGGCTGGGCGATCATCATCGGTCTGGTCTTCGCCGCCATCATGGTGGTGCTCGTGGCGGCCGGTGCAGTGCTCGGTGTGTTGCTGTTGGTGCTCATCCCGGCGGCGTTGGTTGGTGTGGTGTTCGTGTCGGTTCACCTCCAGTTTCTGCTGGTGGCCGTGGTGGCCAGCCGAGAACACGCGCTGTCGGCGACGTTCTCGGTGGCTCGGGGCCGCTGGTGGGCGGCCCTGGGGCGCACGGCTCTCGGCGCGCTGGTGGCGGTGGCTGCTTCGCTGGCGTTTGCGTTCGCCGGCCAGATCCTCTCGGTGTTGGCCGGGGCCACCGGTGAGATCGAGTCGATCGGAGACGGGCGCCAGGTGGCGCACCTCCAGGAGTTCGTCCCCAGCCTCGGGGCGGCGGTGGTCCTGGGGATCGTGGGCGCCATCCAGGCCGGGGCCAGCCAGGCGGTCACCATGGCGAACCTGGCGTCGATGTACACCGATGCCGGCGCCCCGAGCGACGAGAGCCGTGCCGGGGCCGGGGTACCCGGCTCCTCCCCCGCCGACACCGCCTGAATCGGGCCCACCGACACCACAGCCTTCCTGCTGGTGCCGGCGCAACCAGTGACTCCTCCCCGACCAACAGCGTGTGATTCGGGCTCACGCTCCCGATGGCCGTTCGGCCCGAGATTCGGACATGTGATGATCGAGGTCAACCAGTAGCGTGGGCGCCTATGTCGAGGCGTCTCGAAGTCGAATTGACCAGTGTTCGTGAAGACGGACGATGGACCTGGCGGGCAGCCGGAGCCAAGGAGCCCAAGGGCGAGCTCGACGCCGCCCTGTTGTTCGATGGGGCCAGTGTGGGCGATGTGGTGAAGGTGGAGGCCGAGTTCTTCATCGACGGCATCAGCGTCACCCAGGTGTTCGTACCCAAGAACAAGGCTCGTAAGGAACCCGAACGGCTCGAGCTGTTGGGCAGTGGCCGCGATCAGGGTGGTGGCGTCACCACCCAGCTGGTCGGCAAGAAGGGTCGTCGAGGTCGTGACGGCGGCCGCAGCCGCGACGGTGGCCGTGACCGGGACCGTGATCGTGACCGCAAGCGGGGCGATCGTAAGGACCGCAAGGACCGTGGGCCCAAGGGCCGCGGCGACCGTTCGCGTCCGCCGCGCGAACGTCAATCCGAACCGGCCCGACCCAAGGTGCCGCGGCTCAAGGCCGGACGAACCCATCGCAAGGCTGCGGTGGCAGCACTGCCCGAACTGCAGCGACCGCTCGCCGATCAGCTGCTGCGGGGTGGTATCCCCGCCGTTCGCCAAGCTGTCGACAAACAGAACGAAGCGGCCAAGGAGCAAGGCCGTCCCCTGGTGCAGGGCGACGTGTTGCTGGGGCTGGCCGAGGAGATCTACCCGGCCCTGCGCACGGCGGAATGGCGAGATCGAGCCGACGCCGCACTGGCCGGAATCGACGAGATCGATTTGCGCGATCTTCGATCAGTGGTGGTGGCGGCCGACACCGCGGCTCGCGACGACGAGACCAGGGCCTTGGCCGGTCAGCTGCGCGATGCCCTGTCGGCGCGGGTGGAAGCCGAACACACCGACTGGCTCAACGAGATCGCGTCCACCCTCGCCGACGGCCGAACGGTGCGGGCGCTGCGACTGAGCTCACGACCGCCCAAGGCGGGCGCTCCCCTGCCCGCCGAGCTGGCCAACCGCCTGGCCGCGGCGGCCGGCGAAGGATTGGCCGCCGACACGTCCCACGACCGGTACGCCACCGTGCTCGACGCGGTGGCGTTCTCGCCGGTGCGCACGCTGGTCAAACCGGCGGCGGTGCCCGACTCCCCCAGCGACGAGCTCACCGAGGCGGTCACCCGCCTGTCGAGCCGCATCCCCGAGATCGCGGCCCAATTCGGTATCGAACCCACCGAACCACCCCGTTCGGGCCGGGGCCGGTCCAAACGATCGCGACGCGGCGGCGGTTCGCCGTCCGGTGCCGCCAAACCCATCCCCCCTCCCCCACCCGCGGCCGAACCGACGGCGGCCGCAGACGCCGAGCCCCCATCCGAAGCTGCGGCTCCGGATGCGGCAGCATCGACGTCGTCCGAGACGGATGCCCCGGCGCCCGAAGCTGCGGCTCCGGATGCGGCTGCATCGACGTCGTCCGAGACGGATGCCCCGGCGCCTGAAGCTGCGGCTCCGGATGCGGCCGGATCGACGTCGTCTGAAGCGGATGCACCGGCGCCCGAAGCACCCACACCGGCGTCGGTCGAGGCGGAGGACGCAGACGACGCCGCGCCTGGCACCGAAACCGCAGCCGAGGCCGAACCCGGGGCGTAGCGACCGACTGACCAGTGATCAGGCGATGGTGTCGATGACGCCGTTTTCGTGGAGGAAATGGGCCAGGCCGTCGACCAGGTCGAGGTCGGCGACCTCTTCGAGGGCAACCCAGGCGGCCCCCATGGCGTCGTCGCCGGCTTGGGGTTCTTGATGGTCGAGCACGGTGACCTCGAAGTCCAAGATGACCACGTGGCCCTCTTCGTGGAAACGCTCGGCCCAGCCGATGAGGCGTCCACACACACCTTCCACGTTGGTTTCCTCGGCCAGTTCGCGCACCACGGCTGCCGCCAACAGTTCGCCACCTTCGACACGGCCGCCGGGAAGCGACCAACGGCCGTGGCCGGGTGGTGTACCTCGCTGCACCAGCAGTAGTCGACCCTCGCTCACCGCGATGGCGGCAACACACAGTTCGGGGCGATCGGTCATCGGCCAAACCTCCTGTGCACCACGATGGCACGCGCCACCAGCCCATGGGTCTCGAAGAAGTTCTTGGTGGCGCGGTTCCCGGGTAGGGCGATGCTGTCGATGCCGATGCAACCACGCTGCTCGGCCCACTCGAGCACCAGATCGATCATCACTTCGCCCACGCCCACACCTCGGGCGTCGGGGAGCACGAAGACATCGTCGAGACGGGCGAGCTCGCCACCGTCGCGCAACACCTCGGTCTCGACGGCGGCATATCCCACCGCCACGTCGTCGATGGTGCCGACCACCACCAGATGGTCGGCGTCGGTGATGAGGCGCCGGAATGAATCCTCGGCCGGCTGGGCCCGGGCCTCGCGGCGGGCCCAGACGTCACCACCTTTGGTGGGTGTCAGCTCGTCGACCGCCGCCGAGAGCAAAGCCGTGAGGGTGCCGACGTCGTCGGGAGTGGCCGGGCGGCTCGCCTCTTCCATCAGGGCAGCAGCTGATCCACCCGGTTCAGGACCGTGATCCGGTTCCGTCCCGCTCGTTCGTAGGACGCGACGGTCCGAAGTTGGTCCGGATCGAGGTCGCCGAGTGCGGACACGATGGACGCTGCGGTCAGGTTGTCGTAGTCGTCGATCGGCACTTCGGTGGTATCGGATCGGGGCCCGGAGGAAGGTGTGACCCCCTCCCGAAAGCCCGATACCGCCGCATCGACGAACTTGGTGGCCTCGTTCTGGCCCCGCCGCAGGGCGAAACGTCCCATCACACGGGCCAGTGCCACCTGTCCCCGGCCTCGCTCGGCCAGTTTGGGCAGCAGCTCGCGTGCTTCGAGGGCCAGACCCAGCGGCGCGTAGACGAACAGGTCGAGCGCCGACTCGACCAGGTCATGGTCGTCGTCGCCGTCGCTCATGGGCGGGCGACCATGGTCAGCCGGTGACGCGTTCGAGCGACGGGCACGGATCCTCGCCGAATGGGCACCGGGGTGATGTCTTCGAGCCGAACTGGCTGGGGCTGACGATGAAGAAGCAGCCGTCACAGGTCCACTCGTCGTCGCGTTTGGGAGCGACCGGTTCACCTTTGGCCACCGGCGCCACAGGAGCCGGAGTGTCCTCTTCGTCTTCGTCCTCGTCGTCCTCACCGGACGCGATGCGATCCTTCAGGATCGTGTCGAGGTCGGCTTCGACATCGTCGGGATCGGGCTCGTCTTCGTCTTCTTCTTCACCGGAAGGACGCCGCGGTCCGGTTTCGGCCGGCTCGTCGTCGTCGTCTTCGTCGTCATCGGCGGCCGCCACGTCGTCGTCATCATCGTCGGCGACCGCCAGATCGCCCTCGAAGTCCTCGTCGTCGAGATCTTCCTCGTCGAGCTCTTCGACGTCGACATCGGGGTCGAGTTCTTCGGTGTCTTCTTGTTCGTCCTCAGCCATGTGATCCTCGGGTGGCGCAACGTCGCGGGCCGGAGCATAGGCAGATCAGGGCCGCCATCGTGCGCATTCCGGGTGGTTTTGTCGATTCTGGCCGATTTCGTGGCCGCTGGTCGGCGTCGGATCCGCCGTCGCCTCAGCTACTGGATGGAATCCGGATGTACTCCCCGACCTCGATTTCTCCCACCGTCGTCAGCTGGTTGACGGCGAGGAGGGCATCGACGGAGATGGCGAATCGGCGAGCGATGCTCGACGCGGTGTCGCCGGGCTGGACGCGATAGATGCTCACGACCGTGGGGGTGGCGCTGGTGGCGCCGCTGGTCGGGGGTCGGGTTGTGGTCGGCGCCGCCGGCCCATTCGACGGCAATTCGAGCACCTGACCGAGCTGCACCGCATTGCCATCGAGATCGTTGACCGCAACCAGTACCTCGACGGTGGTGTCGTTCTGGTCGGCGATCGACCACAGGGTCTCCCCTGCGCTCACCGTGTGGCTGCCGCCGGCTGATTCGGGTTCGGGTGCCGCCGTGATGGTGGGCGCTGCTTCAGGTTCGGGTGCCGCCGTGGTGGTGGGCGC
>JBPCTQ010000297.1:0-11368 GCA_051011595.1 Acidimicrobiales bacterium | reverse complement strand
TCGCGATCACCCGCTCACGGTTCGAGTCAACCTGTCGGCCCACCAGCTCGACCGCCCCGAGCTGGTCGACGAGGTGAGGAGTGCACTGCAGCGGCACCAGGTGCACCCCGAGCACCTATGCCTGGAGATCACCGAGACCGCTCTGATGTCCGACGTGGACGAGTCCCTCGCGCTGCTCGAGCGACTCCGCGAGGTGGGGGTCAGACTGGCCATCGACGATTTCGGGACCGGCTTCTCCTCGCTCGCGTATCTGAAGCGATTCCCGGTCGACGTCTTGAAGATCGACCAGACGTTCGTTCGCGGCCTCGGCCAGGACCGCGACGACGAGGCCATCGTCCGCTCGGTGATCAACATGGCCGGGGCGCTCGACCTCGAGGTGGTGGCCGAAGGCATCGAGACACCCGAGCACCGCCGACTCCTGGTGGACATGGGGTGCTTCCGAGGGCAGGGATTCGACCTGGCGCGTCCGGCGACACCCGAGGACCTGGCCCCCCTGATCGCCGCGGGTGGGCTGAATCTGAGCCACCCCGATGGTGTTTCCGGAGCCCAACGCTTCGACGCGACAACGACCTGACCGGCGCTGCCCGCTAGGGTTTCCGGCCGGCGCGTAGGGCACCAGCGAGGAGACCAGGATGCGCGTACGCCGCGGAGCAAAGTCGGGAGGGTCGAGCCGGTCGGGCGGTTCCGGCCGGAGACGTTCTCGTGGAGGCGGCTCGCTCTTTCCCCGACGGGGCGGGGGCACGCCTGCTCCCCCAGGCGGCGGCGGTATGCCCGGCGGCGGCCTCGGCGGACTGCCCATCGGCAACGGCTGTGGCCCCAAGGCCGGCGGCAGCGGCCTGATGATGATCCTGGTCGTGGTGGTGCTGTTCGTGGTGATGAGTCGCGGGTGTGGAGGGATCGACCTGGGCGGAGGCGGCGGTACCGGCGGAGGCGGCGGAGTCGGGCCCCGCACCGAACTGATCGCCACCGAGGCGGTGACCAGGGACGACATGTCGGCGGCCGACCGCCAACAAATGGACCAGTCGGCCCTCGATGCCCGTGACGATGTCAACGAATACTGGGAGGACGTGTTCGACGACGTCTGGCCGTCGGGCCAGTACAGCCCACCCAGCGGCGGAGCCTTCCCGTTCGATCCCGCCAACGACAGTGGACTCAGCTGCGGTCAGTCGCTGCCCAACAACCTGTTGGAGAACAACGCCATCTACTGCCCACCCGAGGACTACATCACCTGGGACAGCCGGTACCTCTTCCCCAAGTTGTCGGAGAACTTCGGCGCCGCCGCGCCCGCCGTGGTGATGGCCCACGAGTGGGGTCACATGGTGCAGTCGAAGGCCGGCGTCGAAGGGCCCACCATCGTGAAGGAGCTCCAGGCTGACTGTCTGGCCGGGGCCTGGGTCAACAGCATCCAGGCCGACGAGAGTGAGCGGGTCACACCCTTCTCGGGAGACGAGCTCGACGGTTCGGTGGCCGGATTCTTGCTCCTTCGCGACCCGCCGGGGCTCGATCCCCTGTCCCAGGGTGCCCACGGAAGTGGTTTCGACCGGGTGCTGGCCTACGAGGACGGGCTCATCAACGGCCCGAGCACGTGTGCCACCTACAACGAACAGAACGTGCTGGCCCGTGTCGTCGACCTCGAGTTCGCCCCCGAGGACCAGTCGACGGGAGGCAACCTTCCCTACCAGGAGGCCCTCGACGTGACACTGCGCGGCCTGAGCGAGTACTGGGCTCCCGAGATCCAGAGCGAGTTCGGCGATCAGCTGGGCCTCGACGAATACCAGTCGTCCCGGGGCGGCCGGCCCAGTTGCCCCAACACCAGCCAGGAGGAAGGCGGACCCATCTTCTGGTGTACCGACACCGGGAGCATCTCCTTCGATCAGGACACCCTGGCCAAGGTCCATGCCGATATCGGCGACTTCGCATTGGCGCTGCTGTTCGCTCGCGAATACGGCCAGGCCGTGCTCGATATCGAGAGGGTGCGGGGCACCGAAACTGAGCTCGACATCGCCAGTCATTGCCTGGCCGGCGTCTGGGCTCGGGCGGTCTACGACGGCAACCTGCAGATCGGCACCGACACCGACGGCACCCCGCTGTTTCTCGACCTGTCGGCCGGCGATCTCGACGAAGCCATGGCCGTGATGCTGCGCTATCGCAACCCGCGCTTCGATGCCACGCTGTTCGCCCGCACCAACGCATTCCGCGACGGTTTCATGGAGGGCGAAGCGGCCTGCACCTGAGCGCGGGGGCCGCGGCCGATTCGGGCCGTACCCTGAGTGTCTGAATGGTTCGGCCGTCACGATCTCTGCTCACCGTTGTTGCGGTGATGGTTGTGCTCGTCGCCGCGTGCTCCAGCTCTGACAGTGCCGAGCCGCCCACCACGGCGGCACCGTCACCGGCTCTGGGGAAAGCGGCCAGCGAGCCGTTCGTGCCGGCTGCGGACCTGCTGGAGGTGAACGTCGTCGGCGATTGGCTCCCGAATCCCGGACCATTCGTCGACCAACCCCAGTACGGACGTGTCACCGGACCGATCGTCGATCGATTCCAGGACGACGACCTCACCGTGGCCAACCTGCAGTGTGTGGTCTCATCCGACGCACCGCGACGCGAAGGGTTGAACTTCGCCATCCGCTGTTTGCCCGCCGACCTCGATGAGCTGGTGCGGGCCGGTGTCGATGTGGTCACCGTGGCCAACGACCACATCACCGACTTCGGCAGCCAAGGGGTGACCGACACCGTGGCCGCCATCGAGGCCGCAGGCATGGTGGCGGTGGGGCCGGGACCCGAACCCGCCACCATCGAGACCGACAATGGACCGGTGACCGTGCTGGCCATCCCCCGAAAAGCACTGTTCACGCTCTCGGTCAAAGAGTCGGTGGCCGCCGTGGCCGATGCGGCCGAACCCGACGTGCCACTGGTGGTGAGCGTGCACTGGGGAGAACCCGGGGCCCGTGCAGCCACCCGCGCCGACAATGAACTGGCCGAGTCCATGGTGGAGGCGGGTGCCGATGTGGTGATGGGCCACGGTGCCGCCCGTGTGCACTCGTTCCGCCGCCTCGGCGAGGCCGCGGTGTTCATGGGCCTGGGTCGGATCGTCTGGCCGGTCGACGACCTCGAGTCGGCCGAGACCGACACTGCGGTGGGCACCGTGTGGATGGATGGCACCGACCTCGCCGAGGCCTGCCTGCTGCCGGCCACCCTCGGCTCCAACGGCGGGCCGGCACTGGATCATCGCGATCCCGGGTGTCGATGAGCACGCCGGGGTTCGATCCTTCGTGCGAGCTGTGCGAAGCGGCTCGCTACACCCACTGGTACCACGAGGACGACATCTGCTGGGTGGCCGACTGCGAGGTCTGTTCGGTGCCCATGGTGGTCTGGAAACCCCACGGCACCGACCCCACACCCGACGACATCGACCACATGCTCGAGCAGCTGGGAGCGGCCGGCGATCTCCGATTCGGCGCAGAGGGCTGGTCGATCGATCGCCAGATGCGCCAGATCCCCACTCACTTCCATGCTCACTGCCGCGATCCGCAGTGGCATCGGGAGCGTATGCGGCGCCCGATGAGCCGCTACACCGGGGTCGGCACCGTGCGAGTCGAGCGCTGACCAGCGAATCCGGCTTTCACAACAGTCCGTGGCGTTCGAGTTCGGGCCGGAGGTCGGCCGGGTCGACGAAGAGCATGGTCGCGAAGCCGAGCTGTCGGGCCGTGGCGATGTTGGCAGTCGAATCGTCGATGAACAGCGCTTCGGTGGGAACGAAGTCATACCGTCGACACAGAAGATCGAAGATCTCGCGTTCGGGTTTGACCATCCCCTCGCGGCCAGAGATCACCAGACCGTCGAACCAGCTCAACCACTCGAACCGATCCGCCACTTGCTCGAACGTGTCGGCGCCCCAGTTCGACAGGGCGTAACACCGAACTCCTCGGGCCAGGAGCTCTTCGAGAGCCCCGACCGACTCGTGGATGACCTCACCGATGGTCTCGATCCAGCGAGTGCGGAATGCATCGATCAGCGCAGCATCGGCGGGATGTCGGCGGGCCAGGTCGGCGGTCATCTCGGCCAGCGGCGTGCCCCTGTCCAGCGCCGCGTTCTCTTCCATCGTCAGCA
Source organism: Acidimicrobiales bacterium (assembly GCA_051011595.1). Classification (GTDB taxonomy): domain Bacteria; phylum Actinomycetota; class Acidimicrobiia; order Acidimicrobiales; family SHLQ01; genus JAOUEE01. Next base: position 7,261 of record JBPCTQ010000297.1, on the reverse strand, counting down.
CGTCGCCCAGGAATCGATCGAGCTCGGCCGGGTCGTCGATCAACGTGCGGTACAGCAGGCGCCGGTCCCAGCGCACCAACACGTTTCCCAGATCGAACACCACGATCGACGGGCTCACGAGCCGGGCTCCGGTTCCCGGAATCGCATCAGCCCCTCCTGCGCAACCGAAACCATCAAGGAGCCATCGGCGGAGAACAGGTGGGCCTGGCACAACGAGCGGCCCGCCGCGGCTCGAGGGGATTCGGCGTGGAACAACACCCAGTCATCGACCCGAGGCGGCTCGTGGAACCACATGGTGTGCGACAGGGTGTTCGACACCACCCGGTCGGTTCGACGAATGGTGGCACCCGGCACGGGCCGCCAAGCCGTTTCCAACAGACTGAGATCACTGATGTAGCCCACCATGGCTTCGTGTTCGGCGGTTTCGGGCCCGGTATCGGCGGCGCGATACCAGATGTCGAGCCGCGGCTCCTCGACGGCGCCGGACATCAATCGACCTGCCGATGCGTCACGCACCTCGACCGGGAGCCCGGGGTGACCAGGATCGGCATCGGCGGGTCCGACAACGTTCGGCATGGGGATCTGGTGTCGGGGACCATCCTCGAAGCGGTGCAGCAGAACGGTGGCGATGGCCCGAACCTGGCCCTGTTGTTCGAACCGCACGAGCCGGCTGGCGAAGGTGCCGCGGTCGGCGACCGGTTCGACGGAGATCACGACCGGTTCGTCGACACTCGTTCGGGCCACGAACGTGATGGTCAGCGACCGCAGGTCGCGGCCGTCGGCCGTGGCGCGGGCCGCCAACCCAGCTTGGCCGATCAAGAGGCCGCCGTACGCCCACGACACTCCCGGGAATCCGGCAACCGGAGCCTGGAAGCAGTCGGGCCGGAGCGCTTCCAGCTCGAAGCAGCGACGAACGGTATCTGCGCGCATGCGGTCCCGGACCCTAGCGGCGCCGGTCGCCGACATTGCGCCCGATCGCCGCTCCACCTAGCAATACCCCCATGCCGACCCCTGTCCCGCGTACCCGTCAGCCCACTCCGCGGGTTCGCTCGTGGCCGGCGGTGATGACGGCCTTGGCGCTCAGCTTTGTGCTGTGGGCCTGCAGCTCGGACTCCAGCACCGATGAGACGGCGTCGTCGCCCACCAGCTCGACGGCGATTGAATCAACAGCGGCCACCAGCACACCGCCATCAACGGCCCCTGCCACCGCCACGGCGGCGCCGACGACGAGCGCGGCGGCACCGACCACCACTGCGGCGCCGAGCAACACCGCCGCTGCGGTGGAGGTCGGTCCCGACGATTTCGTCAACATCAACGACCTCGCCGCGGTCCGCGGGTTCTTCGTGGGCAATCTCACCGGCGACCTCGAGGCCACCTTGGCGGTGGCCGAGTCGTCCGATGGCGGCACCTACCCCACCGGCTCGATCGTCCAGCTCGTGCCCACCGAGGCGATGATCAAACGCGAACCCGGATTCTCACCGGCCACCAATGACTGGGAGTTCTTCGAGCTGGACGTCTCCGAGGCCGGCACCACCATCCGGGTTCGAGGCGGCGACGAGGTGGTGAACCGGTTCGGGGGAAGCTGCGCCACCTGCCACGCCAAGGCAGAGCCCCAGTGGGACCTGATCTGTGAGCAGGACCACGGCTGCGACCCGCTGCCGCTCACCAGCGATCAGTTCGTGGCCCTCCAGGCCGGCGATCCTCGACCTCGTCAGCCCTGACCCGGATCGAACCAGGTGGCATGGGTGCCGCTGCAGATCCGCTCCGGTAGGTCGATGGCCGCCACCGGACCACCGGCAACGTCGGCGGCATCAAAAACGAGACACTGCGAACGATCCTTGGCCAGATCCATGGTGAAGGTCACCAGATAACCATCGTCCTCGGCGCGGGAGGACCGTCGCGGTGCCATCACCGTTTCGCTGGCGTACACGCCATCGTCGAGCGCATGGACTTCTTCGACCCCGGTTTCGAGATCGTGTTTGATGACTCCCTCGAAACCGAACCACCCGTCGGCCGGGAGCGCGTTGTAGGAGTAGCGGTACCTGCGGCCGCCGTGGCGACCGTTGATCATGCCGAACTCCATGATGCGATCGCTGAGGGGTTCCTCGCGACACGTGCCATCGCGTAGATCGAAGCGCCAGCGGTGCGGCCTCGACTGCAGCGAGAACAGGTCGAGGTACCGGAACAGCTGGTGCTGGGGGCTCAGATCCGACCGTGGCGCGGGTGACGGATCGTGCTGGAAGAAGCCGTCGAGCACGATCTCGTCGCCCTCCTCGTAGGCGTTGATCCAGTGCAGGACATACGTGGGCGCGGCCTCGAACCATCGGACCTCTCCCCCACCACCTCGGGGGATGACGCCGAATCGGGACGGGAGGTCACCGAACAACCGGGGGTAGTAGTGGCCGGCCTCGATGGCGTCGGGATCCCAGAACATCGGGAGGTCGTTGACGATGGCGTAGTTCTCGGTGAAGGCCATGTCGTGTGGTAGCCGCGGGCCCGGAAGCTCGATCGGACGGTAGGTGGTGAGCTCGCCGTCGGCCGCCACCTCGCCGTAGTGCATGAAGGGGTGATCGGTGCCGTAGTTGAAGAACAACAACTCACCCGTGTGTTGGTCGACCTGGGGGTGGGCCGACACCCCTTCGCTCGGGAATCGGCCACCGAAGTCGGCTCGGTCGTGGTCGGCAAGGGTGACCGGGTCGAGCTGGTAGAGATCGCCGCAGAGATAGAAGCTGGTGAGGGCCATCCCGTTGTGCACCACAACATCAGTGCTGGAGGCGTCCTTCATGTTGGGGCGAGCGCCGAGCGTGGCCGACTCGATGGCCAGCGACGGACTCTCGGCCACCCCGGCCCACAGACTCTGGGCTGCCTCTCGTTCGGCTCGGAAGCCATCGGTACGCACGAACCGGTTGTGATACTGCGCCTCACCGTTGCTGAAGGAGATGGAGTGGACCATGCCGTCGCCATCGAAGGGGTGGTACTGCTTGATCGCCGGCAGCAGCGGATTCTCGGTGTTGCGAAGGTAAGTGCCCTCGAGATCGTCGGGGATCTCACCCTCGACGTCGAGGTCCCAGGCGTCGTATTCGGTGGACTGCGGACGCCAGGCGCCGGTGCGGTAGAGGTGGTCGTCGTCGGGCGCGAGCGCGGATGAGAACTGATGGTGGGTGTGGGTCTTCATGGTTCCCGTGGGCTGGTCGGACCCCGATTGTGTCATGACTCCAGCAGACTGGGGTCGTGCCCGTTCTCGATCTGCCGACCCTGACGCCGCCCGCGGAGCGTCGCCTGGCCGTACGGGTCACCCCAGATGCGGAACGACAGCTGCGGGGTGGGCACCCGTGGGTGTTCGATCGGTCGATCACCCACACGTCACACCAGGGTGCACCGGGTGATCTGGCCGTGGTCTTCGACCGCCGGCGCGACTTTCTCGCGATCGGGCTGTGGGATCCGACCTCGCCCATCCGAGTGCGGGTCCTCCATCGTGGTGCCCCCACCCCGATCGACGCATCGTGGTGGGCTGCCGCCGTCGACCGCGCCGTCGCTCACCGTCGGCCCTTGATCGACTCGGCGGACACTGACGCCTACCGATTGATCCATGGCGAGAACGATGGTCTGCCCGGACTGGTGGTCGACCAGTACCGGTCGGTGCTGGTGGTGAAGCTGTACTCGCCGGCCTGGTTCGGTCACCTGCAGTCGGTGTTGCCGCTGGTGGCCGAGCGAAGCGGCGCCGGCCAGATCGTGTTGCGGTGGGCCCGTACCGTCGACCGACACTCGCCCGGATCCCTCCACGACGGCGCCACCATCATGGGCCCACGCGTCGAGGGCACGAGCGAGTTCAGCGAAAACGACCTGCGCTTCGGCGCCGATCTGGCTCGGGGCCACAAGACCGGCCACTTCCTCGATCAGCGGGACAATCGGCGGAGGGTGGCGGCTCTGGCCCGCGGCGCCTCGGTGCTCGATGTCTTCAGCTGCACCGGCGGATTCGGTCTGAACGCGGCCGCCGGTGGCGCCACCTCAGTCCGCTTCGTGGACGTGAACCGCCATGCCCTCGACGAGGCGACGGCCAACGTCGCCCGCAACGCCGAGATCGCCGAGGTGGGGCAATGCCGAGTGCACACGTCGGCTGGCGACGCGTTCTCGGTGATGGAGGAGCTGGCGGCCGGCAGCGCCCGATTCGACCTGTTGATAGTGGATCCGCCCTCGTTCGCCAATCGGGCCGCTGACGTCGAGAAGGCTCTACACGCCTACCGCCGTCTGGCCGCGTTGGGTGCGGGGTTGCTCACACCAGGAGGATGGCTGGTCCAGGCCTCCTGTTCGAGCCGCGTGAACGGCGTCCAGCTCGAGGCGGCCGTTCGCGCCGGAGCGGCCGCCGCCGCCCGCTCGTTGGGCGACGTGTCCGGACACGGCCACCCTCTCGATCATCCAATCGGGTTCGCCCAGGGCGCCTACCTCGACGCCATCTTCGCCCGAGTCGAATAGCCGTCGGTTGCACCACGACACGGTGGTCTGATCAACTCACGCACCAGCAACTGCGGGAGACACCTCATGAGCCGTCGCGGCTTTTCCATCATTCTGTTCGTGTTGATTGTGGCCGCGGGATGCGGGAGCGACAGCGACTCGACGCCGACCGACACCACTGCCGGCACCGCCTCGACTGCCACACCCGACGGCGACGGGAGCGAGGCCGACGAGGACGGCGGGAACGACCCGACCGAAGCCGTCGACGAGCTGGTGGATGACTTGGAGCAGACCCAGGCCACTCAGGGCGGAGGGGGCGCCCGGCTGGTGGTGGGCGACCAGGAGTGGGTCTTCGACAGCGTGTTGTGTGCGTTCGGCGCCGAGGAGATCGGCCAGGAAGGAGCCGAGGTGGTGGTGTCGTCGATCCAGGACGGACTCCAGCTGTACGCCAGCATCGACGCGTTCGGACACCTGGTGTCGCTGGACGACATCGACAACTTCGAAGATCCGTCGGTCTCGCTCAGCGCCGACCGCTTCAACAACGAGCTGACCGGCAACCCCACCGAGTTCATCGTGGTCGACGGCAAGAAGGTCACCGCTGACACCTTCTTCGCCGACAGCTCGGCCGACCCGGGGACGGAGCCGACGGCGGGCTCCCTCGAAGCCACCTGCCCCTGAGTCAGGTGTAACTGACGACCTCGAACTCGATGTCGTCGGGGCCCCGGAAGTAGAAGCGACGACCCGGGTCGGACACCATGAAGTGATAGGTCTCGATGCCGGCCTCGGTGACCCGGTCGTGGATGGCGTCGAGGTCGTCGACCACCACCCCGATGTGGTTCAGTCCGACCAGGTCGTCGCGACCGGCCCGAGGGTCGTCACCGACGTTGTCGGCGCTGTACAGGGCCAGGTAGCCCCGATCGTCACCCACGTGGATCGAGTGCCCGCCCATGAGTGACGGACCCTCCCATCGGGTATGCCAGTCGAACAAACGCTCGAGGAGGTCGGCGGTCTGTCGAGGATCGCTGACCGTGATGTTCACGTGTTCGAGAAACATGACCTACCTCCGAATATTCAAAGTCTGTTCTTGGTCAAATACAAACACGACTCCACCATTTCGTCAACCAGTAACTTTCATTAATGCGGTAACATGCGGAGATGGAGTCCGACGACACACCGCTGGGGCTGGCTGCGCGCCGAGTGCTCGACCACCTCAAGCGTCATTCTCCGTGTACCACCGCAGCATTGGCCGACGCCCTCGACGTCACCACACCGGCGGTGCGCACCCAGATCGACGCCCTGGTCGACCATGGCATGGTGATCGGCCGCACCCGACCGCCGACGGGCCGGGGCCGACCGGCCACCGTGTGGGAGCTCACCCCCCTGGCCATCGATGCCTTCCCGGACCGTCACCGAGACCTCACCGTCGAACTTCTCGATGCCATACGGGTGTCGCTCGGTGCCGAGGCGGTGACGGCCGTGCTGGCCGAACGCGATGACCGACATCGCCGGCTGCTCGAGACCGCCATGGCCGACGATGCCGACGTGGGCGAGCGGGTGGCCACCCTCGCCGAACACCGGTCGGCCCAGGGGTACATGGCCGAGGTGATCGACAACAACGATCATCTGTTGTTGGTGGAGCACCATTGTCCGGTGTGTGAAGCGGCCACCGCCTGCCAGGGGCTGTGTGCCGGCGAGCTCCAGCTGTTCCGAGACGTGCTCGGGCCCGATGCCGAGGTGGAGCGAACCCAGCACCTCCTCGCCGGTGACTCCCGCTGCGTGTACCAGATCCGCTCCAAACCCTGACCGGCCCAACCGCGGGCATCAGCGCGGCGAAACCAGTCCGCAGGGCGTCGAGGACTCCCAGGCGGGTAGCGGTGGGACAATGGGCCTCGATGGAGTTCGAGTCAGACATGCTCCGAAGAGTCGCTCGGAGGTACTCGTGGCTCGGTAGGCATGTCGTACCGACAGCCTGCGCGACGATCGCAGCGGCCTTCACCATGGCCGGCCTCTTCGGCCTGTTCTTGTTGTTCGCACTGTTGCTCGAAGGCACGCAGACGACGGCCGAGATTCTCTTCGTGTTCGGATACTGCGCTGCCGGCGGGGTCCTGGGTGGTGTCGGAGCCCTGGTGATCGGGGTCGTGTGGGATCGACTGTCGACCAGGTTTCCCACGCCCATTCGGCTGTTCTTGCCCTTCCCGGTTCTCGTCGTGATGCTCGCCGGCTATTGGCTACGCCTCTGGCAGGGCGGTTGGCTCGAGGTCCCCGCTTCCCTACTGACCGCCACCCTCGTCGTGCTGTGTCCGTACTGGCTCATCTACCTCGGACAGGACCTCGTCGTGCTCTGCGTGCAGGGCGGTTGGCGCCGCTTCACGGCGACGAGCGCCTACAGGTCGCTGTCAGTCCCATCGGAGCCCGACCCGTCGCTGGCGCCATGAGCTGACGCCGATTCTCGCCACGGGACTCGCCCTCGGGTCGGCGGGGTGGCTCCACCGCCCGGCCGACTGTCACTACACCGAAGGTGCGCTTGCAGTCCGCAGGCTGGTTGAGAAGCGGTCGGTAGCCCGATCCGGCTCCGCCGGTCGGGCGGAGAGGCGCTTGCGGTCCGCAGGCTGGTCGAGGCTCCCAGCCGGGTAGGCCGGGTGGCTCCGCCGCCCGGCCGGAACGGCGCTTGCGGTCCGCAGGCTGGTCGAGGAGCGGTCGGTAGCCCGATCCGGCTCCGCCGGTCGTGCGGGGAGGCGCTTGCGGTCCACATGCTGGTTGAGGCTCTCCGCCGGATAGGCAGGGTGGCTCCGCCGCACGGCAGAACCGG
>JBPCTQ010000296.1:0-6629 GCA_051011595.1 Acidimicrobiales bacterium | reverse complement strand
CCCCTCCCCCCACCCCCACACCCCCACCACCCCCTCTTTTTTTTTGGGGGCGGCTAAGACAAGCAACAATTCCTCCCCTCCACCACCAGAACGCTGGGGTTGTGTGCGGATGGGGGGCGGGTGGGCCACAGTGGTGGTGATGCCCGAGGCACCGACGTCCCCGACCCGCCCGGCGGCCGATGGCGACTCCATCGTGCGCTCGTATTACACGCTGGCCGGGCTGTACACGCTGGCCGCATCGCTCATCTGGCCGGTCAACACCTTGTTCCTGCTCGACGCCGGGCTGTCGATCGGCGAGGTGTTCGTGGCCAACGCCTGCTTCTCGGCCGGCATGGTGCTGTTCGAGATCCCCACCGGCGTGGTGGCCGACACGCGCGGCCGACGACTCTCCTACCTGGCCAGCGTCATCATCCTGGCCGTCACCACCGTGCTCTACCTGCTGGCCGCTCAGGGCGAAGCCGGAGTGGTGCTCTTCTCGGCCATCTCGGTGCTCATGGGGCTGGGTTTCACGTTCTACTCCGGAGCATTGGAGGCCTGGCTGGTCGACGCCCTGCACTCCGTCGGAGCGGGGGACGATCTCGATCACGTCTTCGCCCGCTCGCAGCAGGCCACCGGCATGGCCATGTTGGGTGGCACCATCCTCGGCGGGCTGCTCGGCCAGCTCGACCTCGCCGTTCCTTTCATCGCCCGGAGCGGTGTGCTGGTGCTGGTCTTCGTGGTGGCCTCTCGCACCATGTTCGATTTGGGATTCCACACGCGACCCCTGCAGTGGGCCAGCATCCCGGCCGAGCTGAGCGAACAGACCCGGGTCGGGGTGGCCTACGGCTGGAATCAACGCAACCTCCGGCTCCTCATGCTGTCGGGGGCGATCCGGGCCTCGTTCATCGGCTGGGCGTTCTACGCCGCCCAGCCGTACCTGCTGGAGCTGCTCGACAGCGATCGGGTGTGGGTGATCGGCTTCTTCACCGCCGCAGTCGCGGTCTCGACCATGATCGGCAACGAGCTGGTCGAACGCCTGACCCGTCGGTGTGGCCGTCGCACCACCCTGCTCATCGGCGGTGCGGTGGTGAGCACCCTGGCCGGCGTCACCATCGGCCTCACCGACGAGTTCTGGGTGGCGGTGGCGGCCTTCTTGTTGATGACCGGCTCGATGGGCGTGATCATGCCGGTCCGCCAGGCCTACGTACATCACGAAACACCCTCCGAACACCGAGCCACCGTCATCAGCTTCGACGCCATGATCGGTTCGGTGGGCGGGGTCGGCGGACAGCTCGGGCTGGGTCAGGTGGCCGGTGCGTCGGGGCTGTCGCGGGGCTACGTGGTCGGCGGACTCGTCACCGCACTGGCCTGGCCGCTGCTGTTCGCTCTTCGTCGTATGGGTGGCGCCGCCGACCAGATCGTGGGTGACCACGAGGGCTACGAAGGCACCTGCGCGGCCCAGGGCCTCCCCCGGGTCACCAACGTGGAATCCCACCCTGCCGACGTGCTGGCCGAACCACTGGGTCCGAGCTGATCACCAGGTGTCGACCATCGGCCGCTTCTTGGTGGTGCGAGCGGCCGGCGGCGGGCAGGCCCGCAGGGTGTTCACGATCCGGGCCCGGGTGTCGGCCGGGTCGATGACGTCGTCGATCTCGTTGATCATCGCCGCTTCCATCGCCCGGCTTCGCTGATAGGCGGCGGCCACCATGGCATCGAAGGCCGCCTCCCGCTCGGTGTCGTCGGCGATGGCCTCGAGTTGGCGGCGTGACCCCAGGCGCACCGCTCCCTCCAGCCCCATGCCGCTGATCTCACCCGTGGGCCACGCCACCGTGAACAGCGGAGCGTGGAAACTACCCCCCGACATGGCCAGCGCCCCCAGACCCACACCCTTGCGCAGCAGAACGGAGAAGTAGGGCACCGAAAGGCTTGCGCCGGTGACCATCATGCGGCTGAACCGGCGCACCTGGGCGGTGTTCTCGGCCTCGGGGCCAACCATGAACCCGGGGGTGTCGACGAGGAACAGCAGCGGCAGGTCGTGGGCGTCGCACAGCTGCATGAACCGGGCTGCCTTGTCGGCACCGTCGGCGTCGATGGCCCCGCCCAGGTGGGTGGAGTTGTTGGCGATGACACCCACCGGCCGACCCTCGAAACGAGCCAGCGCGGTGATCATGCCCACCCCATAGGCCCGGCGCAGCTCCATGACACTGCCGGTGTCGGCCAGACCCTCGACCACGTGGCGCACGTCGTAGGCCTGCTTCCGGCGTTCGGGAACCGTGGCCCGCAACAGCCGCTGATCGGCGCACGTCCATTCGGGTAGGGACCCCTGGAAGTACGAGAGGTATCGCTTGGCCGCAGCCACCGCGGCTTCGTCGTCGGCCACCACCAGGTCGAGCACACCGTTGGGTTGTTGCACCGACACCGGGCCGATGTCTTCGGGTTCGTACTGACCCAGTCCCCCACCCTCGATCATGGCGGGCCCGGCCATTCCCAGGTTGGCGTCCTCGGTGGCGATGATGACGTCGCAGCAACCGGCCAGTGCGGCGTTGCCGGCGAAACACCGGCCGGACACGATCCCCACCAGCGGCACCAGACCGCTGAGGCCGGCGAACAACGAGAACGACAGGAGATCGTTGCCCGAGATGGCCGGGGTGTCGGTGTCGCCGGGCCGTCCCCCTCCTCCCTCGGCGAACAGCACCACGGGCAGCCGTAGGCGCTCCACCACCGGGAGCAGACGGTCCTTCTTGTCGTGGCCCCGCTGGCCCTGGGTGCCGGCCAGCACCATGTAGTCGTACGACATCACCGCACACCGGCTGGCGTCGTCGTCGAACCAGTCGCTGTTGACCCGGGCCAGACCGCCGATGAAACCGTCGGCCGCAGTGTTGGCGATGAGGTCGTCGCGGTCTCGTCTGGCCATCTGGGCCGCCACCGCCAGGCCTCCGTACTCCTCGAAACTGCCTGGTTCGACCAGATCGGCGAGGTTTTCGCGTGCCGTGCGCCGTCCGAGCCGATGACGTTTGGCCACCGCGTCGGGACGAGCCGAGTCCTCGAGGAGACGGCGGCGATCGAGCACTTCGGCCAGATCGGGGCGAATCGCCGTCGGGTCAATCTGGCTCGTGTCCTGCCCGGCGAGGGAGGCGACCTCGGCGGCCGTCAGCCCCACGATCACGTCGCCCGGAGCCAGCGTGTCGCCCACGGCTCCGTCGATCGTGGTGATCACACCGGACCATTCGGTCTCGATGGGGTGCTCGATCTTCATCGACTCGAGGACGGCCACCACCTGACCGACGGCGACCTCATCTCCCACATCGACGAGAATGGTGGTGACCGTGGCCGAGAACGGCGCGACGACCTGGTGGTCCACCGATCAGGCGGTTTCGCCGAAGGCGTCGACCACCGGTGTGGGATCACCCAGGTCCGAGGCGGTCAACAGCTCCGCCAGAGCAGCCGGAATCAGATCGGCCATCTCCCACAGGTCGGGCACCAGCTCGGGATCGGCAGCCAGGCCGACATCGAGGCGATCGATGTAGCTCAACACGGTGATGTTCAGCCCCATGGCCTCCATGATCACCGACCCGGGGAACATGCCGGTGGCCCGGGCGCCCGCGAAGTAGATGGGGAACGGTGGGCCGGGCACGTTGGAGATGATGGTGTTCATCATGGTGGGCACCGCCGTGAGGGCACCGGTTCCGTGCAGGGTACGGATGGCCAGGTTCAGCATCAGCGGCGGCGCGGTCTCACCGATCGATTGGATCTTGCGGGCCCGCACCGCGCTGGTCATCTCCTTGGCACCCTGGCTGTTGCGATTGATCTGGAGCAGCCGCTCGACCGGATCGGCGATGTCGGTGGCCAAGGACACGTTCATGTTGGCGATCTGGTTGTCGAGCGAGTCGTCGTCGGCGGCCCGGGTCGACACGGGCACGCCGGCCACCAGGCTGGCCTCGGGCAGCTCGTCGTGGGACTCGAGGTAGAGCCGCATGGCGCCGGCACACAAGGCCATGACCACGTCGTTGACCTTGACGTCGTGGTGCACCTTGAGCTTCTTGATGTCGTCGAGGGACACCGACGCGAAGGCACAGGTGCGCCGCGGCCCGATCCGCTCGTTCCATCGAGTGCGCGGAATGCCGGTGTAGGCGGCAGGCGTGTCGGTACCCAGTTGATGTTGCACCAGGGCCACGCCGCGCTGGGCCAGGGCAGTGCCGTACCGCATCATGCGGAACGGCGTGCGGGCGTTGGGCAACACGCTGCGGGCCAGCAACTCCCACGACGTCGGTTCGCTGCCCGCCCCCTCGGTACCACCGGGCGGCTCGGGGGTGGGGGCATCGGGTTCGAGATCCATCATCACCGCGGCCAGGCTGGCGCCGGCCACCCCGTCGAGCAGGGCGTGGTGGAACTTCAACACGAACGCCACCCGGCCACCGGAGAGGCCCTCGATGTACCAGTACTCCCACAGCGGGATGTCGCGGTTGAGCTGGTAGGTCATGATCTGACCGAGCAGATCGGCCGTTTCGCGGCGGCCACCCGGCGCGGGCACCGCCACCCGGTGCAGGTGCCGGCTGATGTCGAAGTCGGTGTCCTCGACCCACACCGGGCGGTCGAGGTCGAGGGGCACCTGCTTGAGCTTCCACCGGAACTTGGGGGTCAGCAACAACCGCTCGGCCAGGGCCTCCACCGCCGTCTCGTAGGAGAAGTCGGGTGCATCGCTGGGATCGAGGATGGTCAGCCCGGCGATGTGTTGATGCCACGACGGGGTTTCCAGCGTGAGGAAAAGGGCATCACTGCCGCTCAGTCGTTTCATGCGTTTCCCCCTGGATGGTGTGAGCGCCAATCGTAGATCCGAGCAGCGATGTGGCACCATGTGGGCCGGTAGGGACATGCTGTCTGGAGGGACCCATGGCTGCCATCAGCGACCCCAACATCGATCGCGGCGCCATGCCCGATCTGCGCCGCCGGTCGCGTGCGCTCACGGTGGCCGACGCCACCGTTCGGGCCAACTACCGCACCTGGCGTCACCTGTGGTCCACCGTCTGTGGCCAGCGCCAACGAGAGTTCCACCGCAAGGCGATGGGCCTGGTCGACTCCACACCGATGCACACCGCCCATGCCGCCGTCGATGAGATGGTGCTGGTGTTCTTCGAGGCGATGAGCGACCCGATGACAGCGGCTGAGTTCGTCGAGCTCGAGGACCAGGTCGACGAACTGGTCCAGTTCTGGCACGACACCGACGTCTTCGACGATCCGCTGTCGCTGCACCAGGCCCCCACCGCCCCCAGCCTGCCGATCGTGGTGGAAGAGGAGCTCGGCGGTCGCCACGGTGAGTGGGTCCACTTCGAGAGCGGCTGGCAGCCGCCCGAGGGTGCCCCCGGCGCCGACCGCTGGATGGAATCACACCACAACATGACCGTGCCGGTGCAGCTGCTCCGCCACGACGACGGTCCTCGGCCCTGGCTGGTGCTGGTCCACGGTGCGGAGATGGGCCGACCTCGATTCGACGGCCGTCTACTCAAGGCCGAGCGACTGCACCAGGAGCTGGGCGTCAACATCGCCATGCCCACCCTTCCCCTACACGGCCTGCGCCGCAGCGACGGGCCCACGGTGCGCGGCACCTTCCCCGGCGAGAACGTGATCGACAACGTGTATGGGCTGACACAGTCGGTGTGGGACGTACGCCGCACCCTCGCCTGGATCCGTGAGCAGGACGCCACCACCATTGGACTGTTCGGCTTCTCGTTGGGCGGGGGCGTCGGCAGCCTGCTCGGATCGGTCGAACCCGACCTCGACGCCCTGGTTCTGGGGTGCCCGGCCGTCGACCTGGTCGACCTCATCGCCCGGAACCAACCACCGCGCAGTTCGGGCAACGCCCGTCTGAGCGAACTGCTCCGTCAGGCCGCGTTGGCCCATCGCCCAGTGTCCGCTCTCCATCTGGACCGGGTCATCGATCGCGACCGGGTGGCCATCATCTCTGCCCCTGCCGACCGGTTGGCCGATCCCATCGACCAGGTCGGCCGGCTGTGGCATCACTGGGCCCAGCCCGAGATTCGCTGGATCGACGGCGGCCACGTCACCTACTTCATGCGTCGGCAATCGACCGAGACACTCGTCGAGCTGCTCAAGGCCCGAGGTGTTGCGGCCTGAGCGACGGTCCCGACGCCTCGGGACCCTGATCATCGGTCTGGCGGTCGCGCTGGTGGCCGCCCTGGCTGTCCCCGGGGCCGCCGCCGAGCAGGCGGTCGAACGCGCCGGTCGACCTACGATCGCCTTCCCCGGGGCCCGCGGTTTCGGCGCCCTGGCCGAGGGAGGCCGCGGGGGCGACGTCGCCATCGTCACCTCGCTGGCCGACGATGGGCCTGGCTCGTTGCGCGACGCCATCGCCGGGGCCACCGCGCCCCGCACCATCGTGTTCGCCGTTGGCGGCACCATCGATCTGCAGTCCCCCCTGCGGATCACCGCGTCGCGGCTCACCGTCGCCGGACAGACCGCTCCGGTTGGCATCACCGTGCGGGGGTATCCGGTGGAGGTGGTCAACTCCGACCACATCGTGCTGCGTTTCCTTCGATTCCGGCCCGGCGACATCAACGCGGCCGCGGTCCCGGGGAAGCCGGGACGGGGAAACGCCGACCTCGTCGGTGACGCGGCCGACGCCCTCACCATCA
>JBPCTQ010000295.1:0-4297 GCA_051011595.1 Acidimicrobiales bacterium | reverse complement strand
CCACACCTCCACCGTGCGGGGCTACGCCTCGGTCCCCATCCATCTCTGAACGAACAGGACACCACATGCCGCTCAGTCCAGGCGACGACTACCTCATCCACCAGTACCCCGAACCCATCGACACGGTGTTCACCGGCGACCGGCACTTCTATGACCGGTACTACTTCAACATGCACGCCTCCGACGACACGCTGTTCATGGTGTTCGGTATGGGCCAGTACCCCAACCTGGGGGTCACCGATGCCTTCGTGGCCGTCTCTCACGGCGATCACCAGACCACCGTGCGGGCCTCGCGCGAGCTGGGTTCTGACCGCATGAACACCACGGTCGGACCGCTTCAGGTCGAGGTACTCGAAGGACTGCGTTCGCTGCGGCTCACCTGCGAACCCAACGAATGGGGGCTGTCCCTCGACCTCACCTTCCGCGGCAGCACCGAGGCGTTGGCCGAACCGAAGTCGTGGACCCACGTCGGCACGCGTGTCACCCAGAACACCTATCGGCTGGCCCAAGTGGGTTCCTACGAGGGGTGGATCGAGATCGATGGGCAGCGGTACGAGGTCACCCCCGATCGCTGGGGCGGGGCCCGCGATCACAGCTGGGGTGTGCGCCACGGCATCGGCGAACCCGAACCGAAGGGCATCGGCGCCAAGATCAGCCCCGACATGACCATGGGGTTCTTCCACAACTGGCTCCCGATCCAGTTCGACGATCATCTGGTGAAGATCACCATCGACAACGACCATGCCGGTCGCCGGCTGCTCGAAGAAGCGGTGCGGCTGTACAACCTGGGCGACGATCGCGAACCCGAACACCTGGGTCGCCCCGAGATCGACCTCACCTTCCACCCCGGCACCCGCGAGCTTCAGCAGGCCGAGGTGTGGTTCAGCGGCGACGGCGCTTCCGATCTGCGCATCACCACCACGCCTTTGCGCACGGTGTATCTCAAGGCCGGTTCGGGCTACATCTACGACGGCTATTGGGGTCACGGGGTGTGGCAGGGTGCCGACGAGAAGGTCGAGGGTGTCACCGTCGACGTCGGTGAACCGACCGAGCGCCTCGAGCTGTCGTTCCTGAACGAGACGTTGTGTCGTCACGACACCAACGACGGCCGCGTGGGGTACGGCATGCACGAGAACCTCTACGCCGGCTTGTACCTACCCTTCGGATGGGACGGACCCGACTCGGTGGCCCCCTGACCGGCGCCGACCGGCTCACGGTCGAAGCCATCCACATCGCGCCGGCCACCCGATTGCCGATGCGAGCGGTCTCCACTGTGGTGGCCGAAGCGGGCCGGGGTTTGGTGGGCGATCGGTATCACGGCTCCCGCCATCGCCACGTGACGGTGCAGTCGGCCACCGAGCTGGCGCAGGCCGGTGATGTGCTGGGCCATGCCATCGATCCGGGTGAGACCCGACGCAACATCACCGTTTCGGGCGGCACCATCCCCACCACACCGGGCGCCCGCCTGCGTATTGCCGACGTCGAGCTGGAGGTGGTGCGGATCGCCGCGCCGTGCAAGCTGCTCGACGATGTGATCGGGGCCGGCGCCCGAACCGCACTGCGGCGCCGGGCCGGGTCGGTCTGTCGGGTGCTCACCTCCGGGCCGCTCAGCGTCGGCGACCCGGTCGACCTCGAAGCTGGGGCGACACCCTCGTAGCCGCCACCCCGTCTCAGGGGGTTTCGGTCCACCCGATGGCGGTGACCGGGTAGGGCTCGTCGAATCCCTTGAGATCGAGCAGCCGCGGGGCCGACACTTCGAAAGCTCCGTCGACCAGTTTGGCTGCCGTGTCGGCACTCACCAAGATCTCGCCCCCTGTGGCGGCGTTGGCGATTCGGGCGGTCTCGTGCACACAGCGACCGATGTAGTCATCGCCGTAGCGACGGGCCTCACCGCAATGCACACCCACCCTGACCTGGGGCGCGAAGCCGTGTTCGTCGCGGTGTCGAGCGAGGCGTTGCTGCACCGCGACCGCCCAGCCGACCGCGGCCACTTCGGACTCGAAGGCCACGAACAGGCCGTCACCCTCGTGCTTCACCTCGGTGCCGCCGAAGTCGACGAGCGTCTCGCGTAGGTGGCGATCGTGGGTGCTCAGGACCTGGCCCCACGCTTCGTCTCCCATCGCCGCCAACAGTTCGGACGAACCGACGATGTCGGTGAACGAGAACGTCCGCCGCTCGACGGCCAGGTCGACGTCGACGGGTCCGCGCAGGGCGTCGAGCTCGAGGACGGCCCCCAACCGCTCGAAGATGGCGGCCGCCATGTCTCGTTCGATGGTGGCTTCGGCGTGCTGGCCCAGCCCGTCGAGCGCGCGGGCCAGCTCGACCCGGGCCCGAGCGGCATCGTGGGGTGCGCCCAGCCCGGTCCAACCGTCCACGGCTTCTCGGAGCCCCAATGCGGCCTCGGTGTGGTCGGCCCGAGCCAGTGCGACCTCTCCGGCCGCTTGTGACGCCCTGGCGTAGACGGCCGGCGTACGGAATCTCTCGGCCAGATCGCGCAACCGATCGGCCCAGAGCTGCGCGGCGTCGAGATCATCGTTGGCGACGGCGATCGACACCCCCGTCGCCAACACGGGCAACGCCTCGGCATCGACGTAGGTGCCCTTGCCTTCAAGGGTTCGGCGTATGGTGCGGAGGGCCGCGGCCCGATTGCCTTCGACGAGCAGCAAACGGGCCTGACCCGGTTGCGGGTCGACACCGTATTCGGCGGCCCGACCGAAGGCCTCCCGGGCCGTTTCCAGTTGTCCCTGGCACAGCAGGGCTTCGCCGTGCTGGTGGTGGGCCATCCCCGTCCAGGCCCTGGCCCAGTCACCGGCCAAGTCGAGAGCGGTAATCGCCTCAGTGGCCGCCATCTCGAAATCGCCCGCCGCGCGCGTGAGCTCGGACCGGAAGACGCTGCAGTGCCCCGGGTAGTGGCACACCGATTCGCGGGTGCAGTAGCGGTCGGCCACATCGGTCCACTCCTGGGCCCGCTTCCAGTCACCGATGGTGCGACACAACATCACCACGCCACAGGTGATCATGCCCGCATACAGCGGATGGACCGCTTCGGTGACCGCCATGGTCATGGCCCGATCGACCTCCGCGAGACCGGCATCGAGATCGCCCAGCAGGGCCGTGGCACTGCCGAGCTGCCAACGAGCCAGGGCCTCGGCGGTGATGTCGTCGTGTTGGCGAGCAAGCGACAGCGCCTCGCCGGCGAGCTCGACGCTGCCCTCGAGGTCGCCGGCGACGGACCGACCGAGCGCGGCGTAGACCTGACCCAGGGCCATTCCGGGTGCATCGGCGTCTCCCAGATGCTCCATCCCTCGGGCCCAGCTGGTGGTGGCCATGATGTCGTTGGCCAACATCGAGTGGATGCGAGTCTGTTCGAGGGCCGCTCGGGCGGCGAGCGACGAGTTGTTCTCCCGAACGGCGGCCGCCTCCAGCTGCTCGAACGCCTCGAGGCAATCGGCTGCGGGAGCCAGGGTCCACAGCCGACTCCAGGCCAGTCGCTCCACGTCGTCCAGCGCGAGGGGGCCGGCCGCTTCGAAGCCGGCAACGGCGTCGGCCCACCGCCGGCTCTCGTAGTCGGCCCGTGCCTGAACCACTGATGGGTTCACTGCGTCACCCGAATCATGGCCACCCGCATCATGGTCACCCGCATCCTGGTCACCCGCATCGTCGACGACCTTCCCCAACGGGCGCTCGGGGCAGATGCTCTCACAGGCACCGGCGACCCATCGAATGACGGACCGCGGCTCATGAGCGGGCCAGCCGTACGACAACGGCGGCAAACTCGTCGTCGTCGGACTCGTCGTCGGGCGGACGCACCACCACCCCGTCGACCAGGGATCGGTACCGTTCGACCAAGAGCTCGGGCAGCTCACTCCAGGGGGCGACCGGCACCACCTGTTCGAGGACGGAGTTGGGCAACAGAGCAGCCAGGTCGTCCCAGGCGTCGGCCCGGACGAGCTCGCGGAGCCGGGGGCCGAGATCATCGAACCCCAGTAGCTCGAGCGTGGGCCGGTAGGCGGGCGTCGAATACAAGAAGGCCAGACGCCGGCGAGCAACCGCACCAGCCTCGTCGACGGCGGCGGCGTCGCGGCCGGTGACGGTCATGGGTGACGCCACGACCGGAGGCACGGCACGGGGGACACGAGCCGCCCCCTCCCCCAGCTTCGGCAACAACCGCTCGGCCAATTCGACGGGATGCGAGTTGGTGGGATGGGTGATCAACCCGTCGGCGATCTCGCCGGCCAGGCCCAGCATCTGGTCGCCGACCGCACCCATCCACACGGTGGGGCGGGCCTCCCCCAGC
>JBPCTQ010000294.1:0-11907 GCA_051011595.1 Acidimicrobiales bacterium | reverse complement strand
GAGCCTTCTTGGCCGGAGCCTTCTTGGCCACCGACTTCTTGGCCACCGACTTCTTGGCCGCCGACTTCTTGGCCGCCGACTTCTTGGCCGGAGCCTTCTTGGCCGGAGCCTTCTTGGCCACCGACTTCTTGGCCGCCGACTTCTTGGCCGGAGCCTTCTTCTTGGCCGGAGCCTTCTTCGCCGCCGACTTCTTGGCCGGTGCCTTCTTGGCCACCGTCTTCTTCTTGGCCGGCTTCTTCTTTGCCGGGGACTTCGCGGCCATCTGACCTCCGTGATCGAATCGTGGCGAGGCTACCGGGCAGGACCCCGGCACGACGAAACGGGCGAACTACCAGGCGCCACGGTGCACGATCTCGGGCAACGACGGTCGACCTCGCTCGGCCGAGCGGCTCGGCCGATCGTCCCCAGCCGGCTCACCCAGGGCCACCGCCCCCACCACCCGGCGACCATCGGGAATGGCAAAGCGACGACCGACCGCGGCTTCGTGCTCGAAGAGCCCGAACAACAGCGCGCCCAGTCCTTCGTCGACCGCGGCGTACAACAGCGCCATGATCGCCGCACCACCGTCGACGAACCAGAACGGCACCGGCCAGTCGTCGGCGCTTTCGCCCAGACCGCTCGTCGCCTTGTCGGGCTGGCTGTAGCGGTCGACATACGCCGCCGGGTCGACGACCACCAGCACGATCACCGGTGCATCGAGCAACTTCGGCCACGGAAAGTCCGCCCGCCGCTCCGAGTGCAGGGTGGTGTCCCAGTAGCGGTCGACCTGCTCGCGCCCGCTCAACACCACCAGGTCGAGGCCGTGGGTGTTGCCGGCCGACGGTGCCCGCCGGGCGGCATCGAGAATCCGATCCACCACGGCAGAATCGAGCGGCGAGGATTCGAACGCCCGCACCATACGGCGGGATCGCACGACGGCCTGGTGGTCCATGCCCATGACGTGGACCGAGCCGGTCAGGCCAGCTTCTCGAGCTCCTCGGCCATGGCCCACCCGAAGGCGATCAACACGTCGCCCGACGCGGGCTTCACGTCGACGAAGAACGCAGCAACGTCGGCGTCGAGCTTTTCCGGTTTGAGGCTCTCGTGGTCGAACACACACGGAACCGAGCCGTCACCTTCGACGAGGAACACCCGATCGTCGTAGGTGGTGGCCGAGATCCCGAACCGCTTGACCAGGCGTCGCCCCCAGGCCCGCTCCTCGCCCGAAGCCTTGTGGCCGGGCCGGGGCACCACGTCGGTGAGGCTGCGATACGCCTCGAAACCGGCGGCATCGTTGAACCGGCTGCCAATGAGTACATCCTCGTCAGGGAAGGCCAGCACGGCGCGGCGCAACTTGTCGGTGATGAGCGCCCGCAGCACCGAGTCGCGTTTGGACGTACGTTTCACCGACGCCATCCCGATGAGCACGCTGGGGGTGCCACCGATTCGTTCGAGGGTGCAGAACGCAAATCCCTTGAGCTTGCCGTTCTCGCGGGCCTGGGTGGCGAGCACCCATGCCTCGGCCTGCTTGTTGATCACCCCGACGTCGACGATGTTGGGTCCCTCGGCAGTCAGATCTGCCATTTCCTCCATCTCCGCGTCACTCAACGCGGTGCAGTCCTTGGTGTCGACCTCTATTGCCATCGGTGCTTACGTCTCCTCAGATGCCCTCGACGAATGCGAAAACGGACCCCTCTAGTCCAGCGCCCACAGCGCCTTTTCGCAACTTCACGCAGCGTGACGACGCCACCACGGGACTCATACGAGCACCGAGTCCGGGCCGAGCAGCACTCGCAGCTCGGCCACCAGCCCGTTACGCGTCTCGGCCTTGGTGTCGTCGGGCAGACGGATGACCTGAGCTCCGACATGCAACAGCACGGGCGAATCGCCCGGGTGGTCGGCCAGCAGTCCCTGGAGTTCCTCGATGGTCTCTTCGCGCAGACCATTGGGCGCCAGCTGGATCCGGAGCGGACGGGCCACGTCGGTCTGGCTGGTGTCGAAGATCTCGATGTTCTGGGCGAACAGCTTGGGGAGGTCATCCCGACTCTCGACGCGCCCCTGGACCACGGCGATGATGTCGTCGTCGAGCTTGTGCCCGTGTTCGGTCATGGTCTTGGGGAACACCATGACCTCGACCGAGCCCTCCAGGTCTTCCAACTCGAAGACCGCCATGAGGTCACCCTTGCGAGTCCACTTCTTCGACAGGTTGGTAATCACGCCGCCGACTCGTCGGCGGTCACCGTCGCCGGCTTCGCTCAGCGCCAGGATGGTGGAGTCGCAGCGCCGCCGCAGCGCCGACTCATATCCCATCACCGGATGATCGGAGATGTAGAGGCCCAGCATCTCCTTCTCGAAGCGGAGCCGCTCCATCTTCTCGAACTCGAGATCGGGGATGTCGGGACGTTCGTCGAAACTGGGACCACTCTCCAGTTCACCGAACAGCGACATCACCCCCATGTCGTGTTCACGGCGACGGGCCACGGTGAGGTCGATGATCTGTTCGTGGACCGTGAGCAGGCCCTTGCGCGGATGACCGAGCGAGTCGAAGGCGCCGGCTTTGATGAGCGACTCGATGGTGCGTTTGTTGAGCACCGTCAGATCGACCCGCTCACAGAAGTCGATGAAGTCGGTGAACGGGCCGTTGGTGTCTCTTTCGGCGAGAATCAGCGACACCAGCCCGCTGCCGACGTTGCGCACGGCCGACAGACCGAACACGATCTGCCCGAGCCCGGGACCGTCGAGGTCGGGTAGCGGGTGGAAGTCCATTCGGGACTGGTTGATGTCGGGTACCACGACCTCGATACCCATCACCCGGCACTCGTTCAGATACACCGCGGCCTTCTCGAGACTGCTCTTCACACTGGTGAGCAGGGCCGAGAGGTACTCGATGGGATAATGCGCCTTCAGATAGGCGATCTGATAGGCGATGAGGCCGTAGCCGTAGCTGTGGCTCTTGTTGAAGGCGTAGTCGGCGAAGGGCTCGATGATCGCCCACCACTGTTCGCCGATGTCGGTGCCGTAGCCGGTGTCGTCACACCCGGCGACGAACTTCTCCTTCTGCTCGGCCATGACTTCGCGGATCTTCTTGCCGCAGGCCTTGCGCAGGTTGTCGGCATCGGCGAGTGAGTAGCCGGCGAACCGCTGCGCCACCCGCATCATCGACTCCTGATAGATCATCAGGCCGTAGGTGTCGCCCAGGATGTCGCCGGCATCGGGGTGCAACAGTTCGATGGGCTTGCGACCGTTCTTGCGATCGGCGTAGTCGTTGTGCATGTTGGCTTCCATCGGCCCCGGCCGATAGAGCGCCACCAACGCGGCCACGTCGTCGAACGACTCGGGGCGCAGCGACCGCATGAGCGCGCGCATGGGGCCGGACTCGAGCTGGAAGACACCCACCGTGTCGCCGTTGGACAACAGCTCGTAGGTCTTGGCGTCGTCGAGATCGACGTTGTTGATGTCGACGTCGATCCCCTGGGTGGCGTTGATGAGCACCAGGGTGTCGCTGATGACATCGAGGTTGCGCAAACCCAGGAAGTCCATCTTGAGCAGACCCAGGTCTTCGACCCCGTGCATCTCGTACTGGGTGACCACGGGGGCGTCCTCGGGATCGACTCCCGATTCGGGTTTGCGCTGGATGGGTACGTAGTCGGTGAGTGGTTCCTTGGTGATGACAACGGCGGCGGCATGGATGCCGTCCTGGCGACGCATGCCCTCGAGACCCTTGGCCACGTCGATGACCTCGCGCACCTCGGACTCGGTGTTGTACATGTCACGGAGCTCACCGGCCATGGCGTAGCCGTCGCTGTATTTGTCCTCCTTCTCCATACAGGCCCGCAGGGGTGTGTCGCGGCCCATGATCAGCGGCGGCATGGCCTTGGCGATCTTGTCGCCCACCGCATAGGGGAACCCGAGGACTCGCGCCGCGTCTCGAACCGCCGCTCGAGCCTTGATCTGGCTGAACGTGACGATCTGGGCCACGTGGTCCCGGCCGTACATCTCGGCCGAGTAGCGGATCATCTCGTCGCGGTAACGAGAGTCGAAGTCCATGTCGATGTCGGGCATCGAGATTCGGCCCGGGTTCAGGAAACGCTCGAACAGCAGGTCGTACTTGATGGGATCGAGGTCGGTGATCCACAGGCTGTAGGCCACCGCACAACCGGCCGCACTCCCCCGTCCGGGGCCGACCCTGATGTCGGACTCGCGAGCATGGCGAATGAGGTCCCAGGTGATGAGGAAGTAGCTCGAGAACCCCATGTCGCTGATGGTCTTGAGCTCGAACACCAGGCGATCGACGATGTCGTCGGTGAGGGCCGCACCCCAACGCTTGCGGGCGCCCTCCATGGTGAGATGGGCGAGATAGTCGTCGTCGGAGTCGAACCCGTCAGGCAGCGGGAAGTTGGGCAGCTGTGGTTCGCCGAATTCGATCTCCACGTTGCAGCGTTCGGCCACCCACAAGGTGTTGTCGCAGGCCGACTCGATGTCGCTGAACAGCCGGCGCATCTCGCCCGACGACTTGAGGTAGTGATCGTCGCCGCTGAACTTGAAGCGGTCGGGATCGCTCATCAACGAGCCGGTCTGCACACACAACAGGGCGTCGTGGGCGACGGCGTCGTGACGGTGCACATAGTGACTGTCGTTGGTGGCCAACAGCGGGGCCTGGAGGCGACGGGCGATCTCGAACAGCTGGGGATTGGTCCGGTGCTGTTCGGGGATCCCGTGGTCCTGGATCTCGACGAAGAGGTTGTCGCGCCCGAATATGTCCTGGAGACGGCCGGCACGCGACATGGCCTCGTCGAAGTCGTCCTTCATCAGCGCCTGGAGGACCTGACCGCCGAGACAGCCGGTGGTGGCGATGAGCCCATCGCTGTGGTCGTCGAGTGTTTCCCAGTCGACTCGGGGTTTGTAGTAATAGCCCTCCATGAACGCTCGGCTGGCCAGCTGGATGAGGTTCTTGTATCCGGTGTTGTTCTCGGCCAGCAGGGTGAGGTGGTAGTAGAGCTTGCGGCCTCCCTCGGTGTCGCCGCCGGAGTCGTCGAGCCGGCCGCGACGACTGGGGCGTTCGCTCCGGTGGTCGTGGGCCATGTAGGCCTCGGTGCCGATGATCGGTTTGACGCCCTGGTTCCGGCACTCCCGATAGAAGTCGAGAATGCCGTACATGTTGCCGTGGTCGGTGATACCCAACGCCGGCTGACCATCGGCCACGGCGGCCGCCACCAGCTCGTCGAGGCGCGCCGCGCCGTCGAGCATCGAGAACTCAGTATGGACGTGCAGGTGGGTGAAGGAGTCGCTCACGATGTCTCCGCGCTACCCGGCAAACTACAGCTTTGTCATCCGCGTGACCAGGCGCGGCCTCAACGGTGCGACGATCGGTTCACCTCTGGTCGACAGCTGTGTCGATCAGAGGTACACACCGGGGCGGCCACCCTCCTCACCGGTGGGTGGGCCCCCCGGGGCCATACCGGGCGGGAGCTGGCCCTGGCGCATCGACTGCAGCTGCTGCTGGGCGGCCATTTGTTGTGCGAACAGGGTGGCCTGAATGCCCTGGATCAGCCCTTCGAGCCAACCGACCAGCTGGGCCTGGGCGATCTGGAGCTCGGCGGCGCTGGGGACATCGTCGTCGCCGAAGGGCAGGGCCAGGCGGGTCAGCTCTTCCTGCAGGTCCGGCGACAGTGCGGACGACAGCTCCATGACCGAGGTGTCGTAGATCGACCGCAGCCGCTCGCGGCTGTCCTCGTCGAGCGTCGCCTGGCGCACCTCCTCCAGCAGCGACTTCAGCATGGTGCCCAGCCGCATGACCTTGGCCGGATGGTCGACGGACTCGTCGACGGCAGCGTCATCGGTGGTTTCATCGGTCGGTTCGGGAAGATCGACGACTTCGGGGACTTCGATGTGGTCGGATTGCTCGCTCACGACACTCCTGGCATCAGCGGTGAAGAGACAGGAGTGGAACGTACATCTCTTCGGCTGTCAATGACCCATGCCGGCCGATGAGCGTAAACGCTCCGCTGTCTGCCGAATCGGCGAAGGCAGAGTGATCGCGAGCGACCAACGCCACGTCGCCCAGGCGTTCCCGCACCTCCGCGATCGGGGGCGGGCCGAACCATCGTTCGTCGATGATTTGTTCGCGACTGCGAACCCAGGCCCGATCAGCGAAGGCGTCGGTTGCCTGCTCGAGGAGCCGTTGCTGCTCACCGGCCTGGGCGTGGAGCCAGCGGAACCGTCCCTCACCCGACTGCCCTTCGAGCCGCGAACCGATCTCGGGGGGCAGGTCGATCACGGCGTCGCCCGTGTCGACCTGTCCGTGGTCGGCGGTCACCACCAACCTTGCGCCGGCCGGCAAGCCGGCCGCCAGGTCGGCCACCAGGCGGTCACACGCCGCCAGTTCGGCGTCGAAGTGCGCCCCCTGCCCGTACTCGTGGCTCACCTTGTCGAGCCCGTCGTAGTAGGCGTACACGAATGGTTCGCCCCGGCGCAGGGCCAACTCGACATCGGTGATCATCGCCGACGGGAGCCGGTACCCGCAGTAGCGGGTGTCGCGCAGATGGGCCTCGGTGAAACCGCTCGTGGCGAACTCGGCTCGACTCATGACCGGGGGACGCTGAGCCAGGAACGGCGTGTGGGGCTGGATCAGAGGGGGAGGGACCCGCCGGCGGGCGTCGCCCTCAGGGGTGCTCCATCGCAGAATGTTGAGGACGGCGCCGTCGACCATGATTCGGTACCCGAGCACCCCGTGTTCAGAGGGCGGGCGACCGGTGGCGATCGATGTGAGCGCGCTGGCCGTCGTGGACGGCGCCACCGTGGTGATGGCACCGCCGTCGAGATCGGCGAGTGTGGGGGCGAGCGTGCGGCGCTCCTGGAGCTGCAGCCAGCCGAGGCCGTCGAGCACGAGGAGGACCACCGGGCCCTCCCCCCGAGCCGACACCGGCAACCATTCCGGGCATTCGTCACCGGGATCGAGCAGCTCCGAGATCAGGTTGGTGACACATCCGCCGCCGTAGTCGGGCAACACTGGATCGGTTTGGGGAGTCACCGACCCATGGTGCCACCACGGGCGGCGAATCGTGCCCCGTTCGGCGCGCATGACACCGGCACCCGTTCTTGGAACGTAGGCTCGCATCGTGCCCGTCCCCGTGCTGAACACTCAGACTCGCCCCACCGAGACCGGTGATCGCTGATGCGGGTCTCGACGCGTGGCGACTACGCCAGCCGCGCACTGCTCAGCATGGCGCTGCACGATGAGGGCAAGGCACCGATCTCGGTTCGCGAGATCGCCGACCGAACGGGCCTCCCCCAGCCCTATCTCGAACAGATTCTGCTGGCGCTGAAGGGCGCCGGTCTGGTGCGATCGAAACGAGGGGTGGGCGGCGGCTACACCTTGGCCCGCCCCCCCGACGAGATCGTGCTGGCCGACATCGTGCGAGCGGTCGACGGTCCGATCGTGGCCGGCGACTTCGGTGAGCCCCACACCGACGGTGCCTGTGACCACGAAGGGCAGTGCGTCTTGTTGTCCATCTGGGCGGGGGCCGGCACGATCATGCGCGACTACCTGGGTTCGTTCACGCTCGATCAGATCGCCTCGATGGCCCGGGGCGAGGCCGACTGGCCCAGCTGACTCAGGCCTGCATGGTGGCCTGTAGATCCGGGGGCAGCTCGGACTCGACGACGATGTCATCACCGACGATCGGGTGCACGAACTGGAGCCGGCGGGCATGCAACCAGGGCCGGTCGAGATCCTGGTTCGGCAGAGGAGCACCCCGGTAGACCGCATCGGCCACGACCGGGTGGCCGATCGAAGCCAGGTGAACGCGGATCTGATGGGTGCGCCCCGTCTCCAACCAGCACCGCAACAACGTGCGGGACGGATCGGAGAGGGCCGACTCCACTCGGTATCGGGTGCGAGCCGGCTTTCCCCGCGGCGTCACGGTCATCTTGGTGGGATCACGCCGAGAGCGACCGATGGGACCGTCGACCACACCCTCGGGTCCGTCGACCGATCCCCACACCATGGCGAGGTATTCACGATCGATCTGGTGGCGGGACAACAGTTCGACCAGCGCCTGATAGGCCTCCTCGGTGCGGGCCACGACCAACAACCCCGACGTACCCCGGTCGAGCCGATGGACGATTCCCGGGCGCCCCTCCTCCCCCACGCCGGCCACGTCCGGATAACGAGCCAACAGCCCGTGGCACAGGGTGCCGGTCGACCGGCCGGCACCGGGATGCACGACCACACCGGCCGGTTTGTCGATCACCAGCAGGTGTTCGTCCTCGTGTCGCACGGCAAAAGGAATCGTCGGATCGGCGGTGATCTCCAGGGGTGCGGCCGGTGCCGGTAGCGAGGCCTCGATGACATCGTCGAGGGCCACTCGGCGGGCTCGGTCGAGCACCACCTCGCCGTTGACCGACACCTGTCCCTCGGCCACTGAGCCGGCCGCGGCCGATCGGCTGACGTCACCGAGCAGGGCGACCACTCGGTCGAGACGCTCACCGGCCAGCGGGCCGGGAACCGACCAGATCACGGCCCGGGGTCGATGTCGGAATGGTCGAGCTCCGGACCCGCCGAATCAGACTCGACGGCGTCGTCGAGCCCGGCTGCAAGGCTGTGGCTGTCGGAGCCGGCTCCGTCGCCCTCTTCTCCGGTATCGAGGGCGTCGGCCCCATTTTCGGGGTCGGGGCTCTCGGCTTCGGCTTGTTCAGGGAAGAACATCGTGTAGCCGGCCAACAAGATGACCCCGACGACCACCGCCGAATCAGCGACGTTGAACACCGGCCAGAAACCGACATCGATGAAGTCGATCACCTCACCACCGAGAAACCCGTCGCTACTGCGAAACAGGCGGTCGGCCACGTTGCCGAGCGCCCCTCCCACGATCATGCCCACGAAGACGGTGGGGAGACGGCGCGGGTAGTCGCGGCTCATGATCACCAGGGTGGCGACAACTCCCAGGGCGAGGATGCCGATCACGGGTCCCAGCCCGCCGCCCAGGCTGAACGCGGCGGCCGGGTTGCGCACGAGGTGGAACCGCCACCCGAAGATCAACTCGATGTCGCCATCGGCCAGACGATCGAGCGCCCATGCCTTGGTGAGCTGATCGGCGGCGAAAACCACCAACGCAACCCCGACGAGCAGCGGCACTGACCTCGATCGGCCCTCGGCAGTGGACATCTCAGCGGCGGCCGAGGCCACCAACCTTGAACTCCACTCGCTCGGTGGCCCACGGGATCGCCTTCAGCCGTTCCTTGGGAATGGGCTGACCCGACACCGAACACAGGCCATAGGTTCCGTCCTTGATCCGGGCCAGGGCCGCGTCGATCTGTTCGACCGCGGCGCGCGCCTGGGCACTGAGCGCCAGGTCTCGTTCTCTTTCGACGGCGATGGTGTCGCCGTCACCCGATTCCTCGTCGAACTGCACATCGCCGGGTTCACGGTCGGCCACGAGCGAGTCGGCCTCCTTGCGATAGAGGTCGGCCGATCGGGTGTAGGCCTTGCGTTCCTCCAACAACAGGTCGCGTTGGGAGGAGAGGAACTTCTTGTCGTACGGGCTCTTCTTGGCCGGAGCCTTCTTCGCTGCGGTCTTCTTGGCCGTTGTCTTCTTCTTGGCCGGGGCCTTTTTGGCCGCAGACTTCTTGGCGGGCGCCTTCTTCGCTGCGGTCTTCTTGGCCGGAGCCTTCTTCGCAGCCGATTTCTTCGTGGCCATCAGCCCACGCCTTTCCCGACGTCTCCGTCAACATCTGGTGCCGAGACTGCCTCTCTGACACCACCAGTGACGGGTCGACCGTCACCGTGTGCGGCGGGATTATACGGGTCCGGAGCTCAGAACCGGGCGATCCCCGCCGAATCCGTCAGTCCGAGCTTCGCCCGAACAGTCGCTTGGGGGTGTCGTCGGACTCGAAGAATTCGGCCATGACCTCCCCCTCGTGCTCGCCATCGGAGCTGACCGCCTGTCGGAGCTGCTGCACGAAGACGTCACCATCTTCGCCTTCGGCTTCGTCGTCGAGGGCCAGGACATCGACGGCCTGGGTGGCGGGTCCGCTGCCGGCATCACCGAACACCGACGTGCCGGGAGCGGGATCGTTGGGCGCCATCCCGGCCGGTTCGTCGCCGACCTCGGACAGATCGACGTCGGCCTCCTGGGCCTCGATGTCAAACGGTGCCGACCGCTCGGAGAGGTCGATCTCGTCGACCTCGGAACTGGGCAGGTCGTCGCCCGCCGCCGCGGATTCGGTGGGATCGTCTGCGGGATCCTCGGTGAGCTCATCGTCGGCTCGATCGTCAGCAAGGGCGGCATCGTCGGAGGCGGGCTCACTGGAGGCGGGATCTTCGGAGGACGGGTCGACGTCGGCTGCCGGTTCGTCGCTGACCTCGGCGGCCAGGTGGTCGGCTGCGGGATCTCCGATGGAACCACCCTCGGCCAGCGCAGACAGCTGCGCGGCAGCCTCGCGGAGCCGGGCCCGTTCTCGATCGAGCGCCCCCTGCAACTGGTCGAGGCCCAGGCGGGCCGCATCGCGGTCCGATTCGAGCACCTCCAGGTCGGCCAACAGGTCGCGGCGGGCTTCCTCGGCGACCTGGCGGGCTTCGTTCTCGGTCTCGGCCACCACCGCGGCGCGGTCGGCCTCGGCTTCGGCTCGCAGACGCGAGGCTTCCTCGCGGGCCTCGTCGAGCATCCGCGTGGCGTCGGCTTCGGCTTCGGCCACGGTGGCATCGGCGGTGTGTTGCGCGAGCAAAAGGGTGCGGGTGATGGTGTCGGTGGTGACCCCTTCGGACCCGGTGGCACCCCCTGTCCGGGCCTCGGCCATCTCGGCCCGTGTGGTGGCTTCGCCGAGACGCCCTTGCAGCTGGGCAATGGCGACACCGACCTGTTCGAGGAAGGTGTCGACTTCGTCGCGATCGTAGCCCCGCAGGGTGTCGCGGAATTCGACTTCGGCCAACAGCTGTGGAGTCAGTTCCATGGGGCAAACCCTAGTCAGCCCACGGCCTCGAATTCGGGACCCCCGACCACCGAGGGTGACACCCTCAGCTCACCCGGTGTCCACCCCACCGTGCCGGCAGATGGATCAACGGACCGACCCGCTCACCGAGAGCGTTCGTCCACCGGTTCGGTGATCAACAGCCCACCACCGACAACAAGATGCTGCCACCGAAGATGACGACGATGGCCGAGATGTCGAGATACGCCCCACCCAGCCGAACCGGTGGGATCACCCGCCGCACCGGCGCCAACACCGGATCGGTCAATGTGGCCAGCACCGCGTTGATGGATCCGATGGGCGATCCTGGTGAAACCGGGAACCAGGTCAACACCACGCGCACCACGATGATGACGATGTAGATCGTCAGCAGCACACAGAGGAATCCAGGCACGGGGGAAGTGGTTCAGATCAGCCGGTGGATGATCCGCCCATGAGGCGGCGGCGCTCGTCTTCGGGAAGCTCCACATCGGCCGGCGTGAGCAGATACACCTGGTTGGCGACCCGCTCCATCTCACCGCCGAGCCCGTAGCAGAGACCCGAAGCGAAGTCGATGAGCCGGCGCGCCAGCTCGCGGTCGGCGCCCTGCAGGTTGACGATCACCGGTTGGTTGGCCGCGTAGCGGTCGCCGATCTCCTGGGCTTCGTTGAACGAGACCGGAGCGATGGTGGATGGCTTGGCCGTGACCACAGGAGGAAGCGTACGCACCACCGGCGAGCTGGGCACGGCGGATGGACGGCGACTCGGCGGCGTCGGAGCGGCCGCGGGCTCGGCCTCGGGGGCCGCAGTCGACGATGGGTCGGTGAGGGGGCGCACATTGCTCAGCGCACTGGGCTGGGTCGGCTCCGGGGGCGTTTCGTCGAAGACCAGCTCCGGGGCGTCGTCGGGCGCGGGCTGGTTGTCGGCGTACGCGCCGTAGCTGTCGTACTCCTCGTCGGGACCGAGCCCGAGGTACAAGAT
>JBPCTQ010000293.1:0-11749 GCA_051011595.1 Acidimicrobiales bacterium | reverse complement strand
CTCCCACCTCAGCGATGTGGAGGCGGCCACCCTCGTGTGCGCCGGCCACACCGCATGGAGCTCGCTGCAGACGGCGTCGATCACCGCCGGCGATGTAGTGGTCACCCTCGGCACCGGCGGCGTCTCGTTGTACACGCTGCAGCTGGGCAAGGCGATGGGAGCAGCGGTCGTCGTCACCTCGTCCTCCAATGCCAAACTCGAGGTGGCTCGGTCGCTCGGAGCCGACCACGTGGTGAACTACGACTCCACCCCGGACTGGGAGTCGCAGGTGTTGGAAATCACCGAAGGCCGAGGCGCCGATCTCGTGGTCGACCTGGGCGGAGCGGACACGCTTCGGCGCTCGGTGGCGGCCACCCGGATGGACGGCACCGTCGCCGTGGTGGGGGTGCTCTCGGGTTTCGGTGCGGCCGAGATCTCGGTCACCGATGTGATGACCCGCCAGATCCGGCTCCACGGCATCAGCGTCGGCAGTGTGGCCGGGCTGGCTGATCTGGCTGCCGCGGTGTCGGCCAACGAGCTACGACCCCACGTGAGCCACCAGTACGACTGGACCGAGCTGGCCGACGCGCAGCGGTGTCAACAGGCCGGCGAGCACGTCGGCAAGATCGGCATCACGATCCCCGAGGACCCTTCGTGAAGAACCCGACCCTGCGCTTCGACGACAAGGTGGTGCTCGTCACGGGTGGCAGCCGTGGTTTGGGCCGAGAAATGGCCCTCGGGTTCGCGTCGGCCGGAGCCGACGTGGTGGTGGCCAGCCGCAAGCAGGAGGCCTGCGACGTCGTCGCCGCCGAGATCGGCGCCCTGGGCCGACGGTCCCTCGCGGTCGCCGCCCATGTCGGCCGGTGGGACGAGTGCTCGTTCCTGATCGACACAGTGGTCGCCGAGTTCGGCCGCATAGATGTGCTGATCAACAACGCGGGAATGGCGCCGGTGCCACCGTCACTCGCCGAGGTGAGCGAGGAGCTGTTCGACAAGACCGTGGCCGTGAACCTGAAGGGGCCGCTGCGACTCACCGCGTTGGCGGCGACCCACATGGCGCCGGGCAGCGCGGTGGTCAACATCAGCTCCAAGGCGTCGACCCACAACACACCCCTGACCGTGGTGTACGGGTCCGCCAAAGCGGGGCTGAACGCGTTCACCCGGGCGGCTGCGCAGGAGTTGGGCCCTCGCGGCATCCGGGTGAACGCCATCGTGTGCGGCACGTTCCTGACCGACAGCCTTGCGGCCAACCTGCCCACCGAGGCGGCGCGCGACCACATGCGCAAGAAGATCAGCCTCGGTCGAATCGCGGAGGCCGACGAGATCGTGGGAACCGCCTTGTGGATGGCCGGCGAAGCGTCGTCGTACCTCAACGGTCAATGCATCACGGTGGACGGCGGAGGCGAGGCGTGAAGCTGGCCAAGGATCGTCTCGACGTCGGGCTGATGACCGACGACATCGCCATGGTCGAGTTCATGGCAACCGACGTCGGGCTCGGTGACCCCGACGTGCTGCCGGTCACCCGAACGGTCACCCAGCACCGCTTCGATGTCACCGGTTCGGTGGTGAAGGTGAATGTGGTCGAGGGCCTCGACACCACCCGACGGTCGGGATACTCCGAGGTGATGGTGGCTGATCCCACGGCGATCAACCCCCGTCGGCTGGTCGGGCCCGACGATGTGGTGGTGACACGTGTTCCCCCTGGTCACGACGGGGTCGACCAACTCGGGGTGCGGCTGCGGGTTCCCGATCTGGACACAGCCCGTGACTACTTCGGAGCATCGTTGGGGTGGAATGTGCAGGGTTCCACGGTGCGACTGGGCGCAACGGTCGTACATCTGGACGTGGATCTCGACGCCCCTCCGCGCGTCGAGTCGCCGGTACGTGGTTGGACCTACCTCACCGTGCAGATCCACGACTGCGACGCCGAAACGGCGGCGGCCGTGCGGGCGGGGGCCACTCTGGTCCAACCGGCAGTGACCCTCGGTGATGTTGCCCGATTCTCGATGATCGCCGACCCCTGGGGGAACCAGCTGGAGCTGTCGCAGCGAGCATCGCTCACGGGGCCGCTTCCGCCGAAGGACGCCGATCGCTGATGGCCCGGGCAGTGGTGTGTCGCGAACTGGGGTCGGAGGATCGGCTGGATTTTGTTGCCGACTGGCCCGACCCAGAACCACAGCCCGGCGAGGTGGTCGTCGAGGTCGAGGCGGCCTCGGTGAACTTCCCCGAAACACTGGTGATCAGGGGCGAGTACCAGCTGCGACCAGACCTACCGTTCGTGCCGGGCAGTGAGTGTGCGGGCACCATCGCCCAGGTCGGCGATGGGGTCGACACCTGGCAGGTCGGCGACCGCGTCCTGGCCATGCTGGGGACCGGAGCATTCGCCTCGCGGGTTGCCGTCAAGCCCTCCCACCAGATCCACCACATCCCCGACACGATGACCTTCGACCAGGCCGCGGCCTTCAACCTCACCTACGGAACGTCGATGCTCGCCCTCGAGCAGCGTGGTCAGGTCCAGCCTGGAGAGACCGTGTTGGTGCTGGGCGCCTCGGGAGGTTGTGGGACAGCTGCCATTCAGATTGCTGCGGCCATGGGGGCAACACCCATCGCCTGCGCCCGCGGCCCCGAAAAGGTCGAGGTCTGCCGCCGCGCCGGCGCCGACGAGGTGATCGACGTGTCGGCGGTGGAGTCGCTCAGCGCCACGGTCAGACAGTTGACCGATGGTCGGGGAGTCGACGTGGTCTACGACACCGTCGGCGGGGCCGACATTCGAGAGTTCCTGCGCTGTCTGACCTGGAACGGCCGTTTCCTGGTGGTGGGGTTCGCATCCGGGACGATCCCCGAGGTGCGACTGAATCAGGCGATCCTCAAGTCGATTTCCATCGTCGGGGTGGCCTACGGCGCGTCGGCGATGATCGACCCCAGCACCAACAACGACAACTTCCGCCGCCTCTTCTCGTGGTTCGAGCAGGGGTTGCTGTCGCCGGTCATCGGTCATCGATTTCCGCTCGAACGAGGTGCCGAAGCCATCAAGGTGCTTCGTGATGGCGATGTGCGGGGCAAGGTCGTGATCGAGGTCTGATGGGCCTCGACGAGATCGTGGTTCAACGAATCGTCGGCCGGCCACCACTAGGTTGGCCGGCGTGACGGCACTCGATCATTGGGCGGAACGGTCGCGCAAGGACCGGTTCATTGCGAAGCTCGTGATATTCCTCAACCGGGCGATCTACCGCGAGGTCACGGCGCACCATGTCGCTCCGCCACCGCAGTCGGGTCCCCAGCTCTCGGTGTCGAACCATTTCGGCGGTCTCTCCGACGCGCTGGTCCTGCTCCAGGTGATGGCCCGCCGGCCCAGCATCGTGGCTCGTGACGTCATCTGGCGAATACCGGTCGTGGGCTGGTTGATGACGTGGATCGGCGGCATCCCGGTCCACAAACCCGAGGACGGGGGTGATGGCTCGAACAACGACCAGATGTTCCGGTCGTGCTACGGCGCCTTGGCCGACGGCGGTCACATGCTCATCTTCCCCGAGGGAGTCACGCGCAACGAACCGTCGATCGCCCGGGTCAAGACCGGTGCCGCACGGATCGCCCTCGGTGCGCGCTCCAAGGGGGTCACCGGACTGAAGATCACGCCGGCCGGCATCCACTACGAGGACAAGGCCGCTCTCCGCAGCCGGATCGTCGTGATCTTCGACGAAGCCATCGACCTCGACATCGAAGCCGAGACGCTGACCGGCGACGACGAACCCCTCAGTGCCGACAGCCGCGAAGCCGTCGACGCGCTGACCGCCAGGATCGACGAACGGCTGCGTCGGGCTGCCCCCGACTTCGAGGACTGGGACGAAGCTCGTGCCCTCGCCAAGGCGGCCGAAATCGCGATCCGCCCCCAGCTCGACGACGCCCGCCAGCCGGTGCCCGTCGGGCTACGGGATCGCCTGGCCAACGTGTTGGCCGATCGGCCGGCCGAGCAGCGCCAACTCATTCGTGAGGCGGTCGACACCTATCAGGATGACCTCGAGGGGGTGCACCTCACCGACGCCGGCGCTCACCATCGCCGCAGCAAGGGTCGGCTGGCGACTGATCTGGTGGTGCAGACGATGATCGGGCTGCTTTTGTTGCCGTTCGCCATCGTCGGCGCAGCCATCAACCTGATCCCCTTCCTGATCGTCAAGGCCGTCGGCTTGTTGCGGGTTGCACCCTCGGTCCACTCGTCGATCAAGCCGGCAGTGGCGTTCGTGGCCTTTGGTGCCATGTGGGCTGTGGTGGTGTGGCGGGCGGCATCGGCCTACGGACTGCTGGGTGCGGCTGCGGCAGTGGTGCTGTTGCCGGTCTACTTCGCGGCGACCGTCCTCTTGATCGATCGGGTGACCCTGACCTGGCGGATGCTCGGCCGATGGCGGGCCCGCGGCCGGGTCGGCTCCATTCCGCAGCGGTTGGCCGAATCGCACGACGCGGTGGTGCGGGCGGTGCTGGAGGTATGAGCGACTGGGTCCTGCTGCTGATCGTGGCCGTTCCGCTGCTACTCGGGTGGCTGTACGCCCTGGTCGAGGTGGCGCTGCGCCCCGATCTGACCGCTGGGCGCCGACTGTTGTGGGTGGCCGTGCTGGTGTTGTTGCCGGTGGTGGGGTTGGCCATCTATGCCATCGTGCGACCACCTCGCGACGTGATCGCAGCCCTTGACCGCGGACACAACCCGGCCGCTGAACGGTTGGTCGCCACGGCCGAGCGGCGGGCGCGAGGCGAGATCGACAGTTCCGAGTACCTCACCGAGATGGCGAAGCTGCATCCAGGGGAGTGGACGGGGTGAAGCCGGCGATCAGCCGGCCGCCTCCTTGCGCCGGTTGCGCTCTTCGGCCCGCTCGTCAGTGAGGTCGCGCAGGGCTGCGGTGTCGTCGTCGGTCCATTCGTCGGGCGCCGATATCGCGACCCATCCGTCCACGACGTTGGAGCCGTACCGGTGTCCGTGTCCTGCGGGGACGTCCATGGAGAAGGCCATGTCGGCGGCCACTTGCCAGAACGTCACCATGGGTAACCAGATCATGTCGTTGCTCACGTCGGGGCCCCGTTCGCCCTTCAGCCATTCGGGCTGCTGATAGATGAGCTCCGGGTTGAAGTACGTGATGGGGTCGGACGAATTCTGCAGGTACACCACGCGTGGTGCATCCCACTGAGAGCCGGCCCCATACAACGACTGGTCGTCGAGGTCGGCAGGATCGACGGCGAAGCGGTAGGAGACGCCGTCGTCGACAACGGGCCGCCAGAACGGACTGTCCTCGTCACGCTCGTCGGTGAGATCGATGTGGAGCGGATTGACGAAGGTGGGCCCGACCAACAGTGCTCCATCGACGTTTTGCAGCAGGCCGGCGGGATCGTCGAACGCCGATTCGGTGCCGAACGAACCCAGGCTCTCGCCGAACACCACGAGTTTCGGACGCTCGGCCTCGGGAATCTGTTCCAGCCGGTCGACCACTGCGCCGATGAGCTCGTCGCCGGCTTCGGAAGCCTTTGACCGGTCGACCAGGAACGACACCCAGCTGGGGAGGAACGAGTACTGCATGGCAACGGCAGCGGTGTCGCCGTTGTGGAGGAACTCGAAGGAGTCGGCCACGTTCTCATCGACCCATCCGGTGCCGGTGGTTGTCATGACGGCGATGACCGACCGCTCGAAGGCGCCGGTGCGCTCGAGCTCCTGGAGAGCGAGGTCGACCCGATCGTCGAGCTCGTCGGCCGACCGCAGGCCGACGTACACCCGGATGGGTTCGGTGGCGGCGGTGCCGCTGAAAGCCTCGATATCGGCCACGGTGGGGCTGCCGCCCTCACCGGCGAAGTCTCGACCCTTGACCCCCAGCGTGTCCCAGTCGACGACCGAACCAGGTCCCCCGGTGCGCAGAGCCGACTCCGGCTGCTGGATCCATGGGCTGGTTCCCTTGTCGATGGTGGAGTAGGTGGAGTTGATGCCGGACACGAGGCCGTCGAACAGCACTCCCTGGAGGAAGCCGATGACAAGGAGGGCCATGATGGCCGTTCCGGCCACAACCGTGACTCGATGGGGGAGGAACTTGTCGAGCAGACGGATGATGACCCGGGTGCCGCCCCGAATGAGACGGGAGATCACCATCAGCAGGGCGAAGACGAACGCAGCCAGCAGCACGATCCCGCCCCACTCGGTGGTCTTGAGCTGTTCCATGTCCATCAGGCGGCGTACGTCTTGTTGCCACTCGGTGCCCATCCAGAGGAAGAGGCCACCGAACACCAGGGTCGAACCGGCCAGGATCCACCAGGCGACCCGCTTCTGGTCGGGAGCGGGTTCTGAGCTGAGCAGCTTGCGGATGCCAGCCGACAATGCGCTGCCCACCCCGTAACCGATGGCGGCAGCCACGCCGCTGACCAGGCCCTGGAAGAACCAAGAGCGGGGCACGAGCGAGGGGGTCATCGACAGGCAGAACAGCACCAAACCTCCGGCCAAGCCGCCGAAACAGAGTCGTCGGGTGAAGATCCATCGCAGCCGGTGCCACCGCCGGGGCTCGGGCGGGGTCGTCGCCGCCAGTGCCTCGTCGCCGGCGGCGTCGGGTTCGGTGGAGATCTGTGGCTCGTCGTCGGTTGCCACCGTCTCGTCGTCTGTGGGCATTTCCTGTACCTCGATCGCCGTTCTTCGGTTCGTCAACGATTGTTCGTGCGCCCCCGGCCCGATACCGCGGGTACAACTGTCGACGGCCTGAAACTGGAAGGTGACCAACGTAGCGCTCTCGACGGCGACGACACCCGTCGAGGACGTTGCCCCGCGGTGAGTCGCTGGGCGACACTCGGCGCCAAAGAGAACAGCGATGATCGACCACGACCTGCGGATAGAAGCCAGCGCCCCCATACGGGTGTGTGATCTGGGTGGTTGGACCGACACGTGGTTCGCCCGTCGGGGCCGGGTCGTCAACATCGGTGTCTCCCCCCGGGTCCACGTGAAGATGGACGTGCGACCGACCTCGCGTCCCGCAGCGGTGGTGGTCACCTTGCAGAACTACAGAGACCAGCTCGAGATCACCGCCGACACGCGGCCGAGCGGGCCCCACCAGCTGATCGAGGCCGCCGTCGTGCGCATGTTCCCCACGGAGCCCTGCTCGATCGACATGGCTGTTCGCTCCGACGCACCACCGGGCGCAGCCACAGGGACCTCGGCATCGGTGTGCGTCGCCGTGCTCGGCGCCTTGGCTGCCCTACGTGGGGAAGGGGCCATGACCCCCGAACAGCTGGCCGGTGTGGCGCACCGGGTCGAGACCGATGATCTCGGCGCCCAATCGGGCATCCAGGATCAGCTGTGTGCCGCCCACGGAGGCGTGATCGACATCGAGATCGACGAGTACCCGCGGTCGCAGCAACGGCGGATCGCCCTGGCCGACACAACGGCGGCAGCCATCGACTCGGGTCTGTCGCTCATCTACCTGGGGCGACCACATGCATCATCGGCGGTGCACCACATGGTGATCGCCGGGCTGGAGCGAACCGGTCCCGACACGCCGGCGCTGGAGGATCTCCGCTCGGCGGCGCGGCGGGGGGTGCACGCATTGACCGAAGGTGACCTGGTCGGGTTCGGCCAGGCCATGAAGGCCAACACGACCGCGCAGCGGGCTCTGCACCCCGGCCTGGTCAGCCCGCAGGCAGAGGTGGTCGGCCGGCGGGCCGAGGCATTCGGTGCCCTGGGCTGGAAGGTGAACGGCGCCGGTGGTGACGGTGGTTCGCTCTCGATCCTGTTCTTGGACCCGAAGGCCAAGCGGGAGTTCGAGTCCGCGATTGCGTCGGAGCACCCGTCGATTCGTGCCGTGCCCACTGCCATCTCCTCGGGCGTCGAAGTCGCCATCCTCGACGGGTGACGGCCGACGGGTGACGGCTCAGCGTCGGCGGATCTCGAAGGCCGGGATCAGCCGAGGCGCGGCGCTGGTCACGTACTCGCCGAACTGCGGCATGAGCGCTGCTTGTTGTCCGAGCCGCTCGGCGCTCGCCGCTTCGTCGAGTGGGGCCAGCTCGGCCCGGAACTTCTCAGTGCCGATCTCCACGTCGATCTCGGGGTTGGCCAGAAGGTTGTGATACCAGTCCGGGTGTTTCGGTGCGCCCGCAGCCGACGCGAACACAAAGATGCGATCGTCGGTCTGGAGGGTGACCAGTGGGATCTCTCGGACCTGGCCCGTCTTGGCCCCGATCGTGTTGAGGATCACCAGGGGGGCGTCGCCGAATTGTTCGACCCGGCCTCCGTTGCTGCGAAACTCCTCCACCACTGCGGCGTTCCAATCGTTCATGCGTGCTCCTTGTCGGGTGCCCAGCGTGGGCATCGAACCCATGATTGCAGGTGGCCTGCTCGACAATGGCCTCCGGCCGGCGGGGGGCGCGGGGTGGGTATCCTCGCGGCCCATGTATCCGGCTGCGCGTCTGCGAGCGAGCGACGACCAGGCACCAGTGTTGCCGACGCGGCTCCGACCATGACAACGAGAGGCTGGCTCGGCACGGTTCTGGTCGCTGTGGGTACGGTCAGCCTGGTCCTGGCCATCCTGGCCGGATTCGTCCGCGACACCTTCGTCGACAGCAGTGAGTTCGCGGCGCGAACAGAGGTCGCCTTCACGACCGACGAGGTCAACGCGGCCCTGACGGACCAGGTGGTGATGCAGTTGCTCGAGGCCGAGCCGGAACTGCTCGCCGTTCAACCCCTCCTCGAAACGGTGATCAGTGGTCTGCTCGGATCCGAAGTCGCCGGCCAGATCGTGCGGGGTGGCATCGAAGACCTCCACCGGACGGTGTTCACCGAGGACACCGACACCGTCACCGTCCAGTTGGCCGATCTGATCCTGGTGGCCAAGACCCAGCTCACTGTCCTGGATCCCGAGGTGGGAGCGATCATCCCCGACGAGCTCACCGATGCGATCATCGGTGTCGACGTCGAACCCGTGGTGGTCGACCTCGTGCAGACCGGCGAAGACATCCGGCTGTTGGCGTTCCTGTTCCTCGTGGTTGCAGTGGCAGCCTTCGTCGGCGCCATCTGGCTTGCGGCTGACCCTCGTCGAATGCTCATCGTGGTGGGTTTGGCGGGTATGGGCGCGGCCGCGATCGTGTTGGTGCTCGAGCTGATCGTTCGAGCCGTGGTCGTGTCGGGCAGTGATACCGCGGCGGCGGTCTGGGATGCATTCGTGGTCGAGCTGCCCAGCTGGATTCTCCTGGTGGCGAGCATCGGTGCGGTGATCGCCGTGGTCGCCTGGTACGGCGTGAGTGACATCGTGCCGCGAGCCCGGCTGGCGAGGCTGCGGCAACAGCTGGGCCGCCGCTCGTCGCGGCGGGGGCGGGCCGTGTGGGGTCTCGTCGTGGCGGCAGCGGGTGTGTTGTTGATCGCCGAGTGGTCCCGGGTGGTGCAGTTCGCGGTGACCGTGGTGGGTGCCGCCATGGTGGCGGTGGGGGTCAGAGAGATCCTGTCCGCCGTCGCCCCGTTCCTCACGACCGGGGCCTTGGAGCCGGCAACGGATCGAAAGCGGTCATCCCGCGGGGTCCGCTGGTTGGGTTCATGTGTGTTGGTGGTGGTCGGCGTGCTGGCGTTCGTGGGCTTGTGGCGAAGTGGCGGCGAGACCGCGGCGGCCACCACGGCCGATGGGCAGGACTGCAATGGCAGCACCGCGCTGTGTGATCGACCATTCGACGAGGTGTTGATGGCCGCCACCCACAACTCGAACGCGGCCGCCGCCGACGGTTTCGTCCTGGGGTATCAGAGTGTCGGGATCGTGCCGCAGCTCGAGAGCGGAATCAGGGGTTTGCTCATCGACGTGTACTTCGGGCTCGACAACGGGGGCGACGTGACTGTCACCGACCGGGCGCCGCTGACCCCATCCGAACGTGAGCAGCTGGTACTCGAGGTCGGCGAGGCGGCCGTGGCCTCGGCCGAGGCCACGGTGGCAGCCAACGAACTCTCCGGTGGTCGGCGAGACCTGTTCCTGTGCCACGCGTTCTGTGAAATCGGCGCCAAACCCTTCGCCGAAGAGTTGCGGTTGGTGAAGTCCTTTCTCGACGATCACCCCAACGAGGTGATCACCATCATCATCCAGGACGAGGGTCCCCAACCCGACGACATTGCCGGCGCGTTCGAAGAGAGCGGGTTGATCGATCTCGTCTACGCCCATCAACCCGGGCAACCGTGGCCGACGTTGACCGAGATGATCGAGGCTGGGACCCGAGTGTTCGTCTCCGCCGAGAACGTGTCGGGCCAATACCCCTGGTACCACGATGCCTTCACCCTGGTGCAGGACACGGCCTTCAGCTACAGCACGGTGGCCGAATTCGAGTGTGGCCTCAATCGGGGTTCGAGCGAGAGTCCCATCCTGCTGATCAACCATTGGCTCAACCCGGTGTCGCCGACCGCGTCCGACGAAGCCAACGCAGCCGCCGTGATCAACGACCGGCTGGACCGCTGTACGGCCGAGAGGGGGCAGGCCGTCAACCTGATTGCCGTCGACTACGCCCTTCGCGGTGATGTGGTTGCCGTGGTGGAGCGACGCAACGACGATCCGGCGGGATAGGTCTCGACTCTGGTAGTGAAGGGACCACTCGACACCCAGCCGGCAGGCGACCAGCGCCGGACCGAGGAAGGTAGCAGTGGCAGACAACACGAACGATGCTGACGAGCCGGAGACGGTCCACAACCCCGACCCGAAGCCGTCACGTTGGCCCGCGATCCTCATCGGACTGGCGACGGTGGTGGCCATTCTGAGTGCACTCACGGTCTGGGGACGCACACAGGCCCTCGACACCGATGAATGGGTCGGGCTGTCGACCGAGCTGCTCGAGCAGGAAGAGGTGCAGCAGGCGGTGTCGAACTATCTCGTGAACGTGCTCTACGAGGAAGGTGATGTGACCGCCGGTCTCGAGGAACGTTTCCCCGACGACTTCAAGGGTTTCGCCGGGCCTCTGGCCGGCGCGTTGCGGGGACCACTGACCGACGGTGTCGAGCGGCTGCTGAGCTCGGATGCATTCCAGGACACGTGGGAGGCAACCAACCGAGAAGCCCACGAGACCATGGTGGCCATCCTGCGTGACGAAACCCGAGAGGGGATCTCCACCGCTGATGGGGTGGTGGCGCTAGAGCTGCGGCCACTGGTGATCAACGTCGGCGAGTCGTTCGGAATCTCGGGGGACCGCCTCGAGGGCATTCCCGAAGATGCCGGCCGCATCGTCATCTTCGAATCCGACGAGCTCGACACTGTGCAGCAGGCGGTCAAGGTGCTCGACTTCTTGACCTGGTTCCTGATCGTGCTGCTGGTGGCCCTGTACGCACTGGCCGTCTACCTGGCCCGGGGCCGGCGGATGCGTGTGCTCCGCAACGTGGGATGGAGTCTCACTGCGGTGGGCATCATCCTGCTGGTGGCGCGCACCCTGGCGGTGCGAGCGTTGGTCGACGCCATCGTGAACGAACCCAGCAACCGTGCCACCGCCGACACGGTGGCGACGGTGGCCACCGGATTGTTGCGACAGGTCGGTTGGTCGGCGCTGATATACGGATTGTTGATCGTCGCGTTCACGGCGCTCATGGGTGACCACCGCTGGGCGGTTGCCGCCCGGCGGATGCTCGCCCCGGCCCTCAATGCCTCCACTGGCGCAGTGATCGGTGGCACGGTGATCTTGTTGTTGCTGCTGGCGTGGTGGAGCCCCGGCCGGGCATTCGAGGGCTGGACCACTGCCCTGATTCTGGTCGGTCTGGTGGTGGGGGCCATCGCTGCGCTGCGGGCACGTACCCAGCGAGAGTTCC
>JBPCTQ010000292.1:0-35085 GCA_051011595.1 Acidimicrobiales bacterium | reverse complement strand
GGCGATAGCCGGAATCCCGACCATCGCGCCTTCGAGGGCGGCCCCGATGGTGCCGCTGGCCGATACGTACGACGTCCCGTGGTTGGCGCCGATGTTGATACCCGACACCACCAGGGCCGGCGGGGTGGGGAACAATGAGCGGACCCCCAGCTGGGCACAGTCGGCCGGGTAGCCGGAGACGGCCACGGCGAGGTGGTCGTCGATGCGGTGCTCGGTGGTGGTCACCGGCTCGAAGCGACTCATGGCCTTGCCGATCCAGCTCCGCTCGCGGTCGGGGACAACGATCCGCACCGGTGCCAGCTGGGTGAGTTGGGTGGCGATCGGTCCCAGCGCGGGTGATTCCACGCCGTCGTCATTGGTGAGCAGAATCCACGGCCGATCCATCAGTAGTCAGACGAGGATGTCGGCCTGGAAGGCTTCGACCGTGGCGTCATCGATGCCCAGCGCCTCACGGCGATAGCGATCGAAGGAGCCGTGCGACTCCTGGAC
Organism: Acidimicrobiales bacterium; assembly: GCA_051011595.1. Lineage (GTDB taxonomy): Bacteria > Actinomycetota > Acidimicrobiia > Acidimicrobiales > SHLQ01 > JAOUEE01. The sequence continues at coordinate 34,596 of JBPCTQ010000292.1, read as the reverse complement.
TCCGGCGAAGGCACTGTCGAGGTAGTCGACGCGAACCTCGACCAGCGAACGGATGGCGGCCAGGTCGTCGTCGGTGACCGACCCGGGATCGATCGATTTCCGTTCGGCGATCCTGGTGCGGTGTTCTTCGACGACGGTCACGTTGTGGTCGGCTCGCACGTGGTTGGTGAACAGGTAGTCCTCGACGATGAGTTCCTGGTCGACACCGGCGATCGACAGCAGCAGCGCTGCGGTCCACCCGGTGCGGTCCTTGCCGGCGGTGCAATGAAACAGCGCCGGCTGGCGAGGCCGCGTCATCAGGGTGAGAACCACTTCGCGGTAGCGGTCGATGCGATAGGGGTCGACGGCCATCTGGCGGTAGCCGCGTGGGAACGCCTCCAAGTCGATGTTGGCGTCGCGGCCTTCGGCGATGGCGGCCGCCTGCACCGCGAACTCGCTGGTGCCGCTGTTGGGTGAGATGTTGACCGTCTGCGCGCCGAGATCGGGGGTGGGGAGCCGTTTGATCTCGTCGTTTCGACGTAGATCGACGATGGTGGTGAGCCCCAGGCCGGTGAGGACCTCGTGCTCGTCGGGTTCCAGCGCCGCCAACTGGCCGCTGCGGAACAGGCGTCCGGTGGCGAGCTGCGCGCCCGAGCGAGTGGGCATTCCGCCCAGATCGCGGAGGTTCCGAGAGGCGAGCAGGACGGTCATGGATAGAACAGAGTAGTGAGCATCCTGATCGACGCCGACAAGGTTTCCATGCGGCGCCCTGGCCGACCGCTGTTCGTCGACGCGTCGATCACCGTCTCGACCGGTGATCGCATCGGTGTGGTGGGTCTCAACGGTGCCGGCAAGTCAACGCTGATCCGGGTGCTCACCGGTCGCGTCGAACCGGAATCGGGATCGGTGCGGGTGGGTCGTGGGGTTCGGATGGCGATGCTCGATCAGCGTCCTGACCTGGGCGAAGGAACGGTGCGTGAGGCGGTCGGGGCCGGTTGGGAGGGCGAAGCGGTTCTGGACCGGCTCGGTCTCGGTGCCCGGCTCGACGACGTGGTCACCACACTGTCGGGCGGCGACTCGAAACGAGTGGCCCTGGCCCGCACCCTGGTCGAACCGGCGGATCTCCTGGTCCTCGACGAACCCACCAACCACCTCGACATCGACGGCATCGCCTGGCTGGAATCGCACCTGGAGACATTCAAGGGAGGGCTGATCCTGGTCACCCACGACCGTCACCTCCTCGACCGGGTGACCACGCGGGTGGTCGAGGTCGACCGAGGCGACATCTTCGTGCACGACGGAGGCTACGGCGCCTACCTCGAGGCCAAGGCCGCTCGTGAGGCGGCCGCCGCCGAGGCCGAGACCAAGCGCCGCAACCTCGCCCGTCAGGAGCTGGCCTGGTTGCGTCGGGGCGCACCGGCTCGGACCCGAAAGGCCAAGGCCCGCATCCGATCGGCCACCGAGCTCATCGACGATGGCCCCCGAGCGGCGGCGCGGGCCGGCGAGCTCGACCTCCACTTCGGAACTCCTCGCCTGGGCGATCAGATCATCGACGTGGAAGGGGTCACCTTCGGGTACGACGACGAGGCGGTGTTGTTGCAGGCGGTGACGCTGCTGCTGCACCGGCGTGAACGACTGGGCATCGTTGGCGTGAACGGATCGGGAAAGTCGACGCTGCTCGACCTGATGGCCGGCCGACTCCAACCCGACGAAGGTTCGATCACCGTGGGTCCGACGGTGTCGCTGTCGTACTACGACCAAGTGGGCCGGTCGCTCGATCCCAGTCGTCGGGTGCGCGATGTGGTGGCAGGTGACGGCGAACCCGATTGGCGTGACGCCCGACTGCTGGAGCAGTTCTGGTTCGACAGCGACAGCCAGTTCGCTCCCGTCGAGCTGTTGTCCGGTGGTGAACAACGCCGCCTGCAGTTGGTGATGACGCTGGCCGAGCAGCCCAACGTGTTGTTCCTGGACGAGCCCACCAACGATCTCGATCTGGACACGCTGCGATCGTTGGAGGACTTCCTCGAGGACTTTCCCGGTGCTCTGGTGGTGGTGAGCCACGACCGGGCCTTCCTGGAGCGGACCGTCGACGACGTGGTGATTCTGGACGGCTCCGGCCTGGTGGCTCGCAAACCGGGTGGATACGAGGCGTGGGAGGCCGAACGGCGAACGGCGCGATCGGCCCCCCGGAAGCCGGCACCGGCCCGTGTGCCGGCCTCACCCGCTGAACCGACCGAGGCGGCCCCGTCACCGTCGACCCTTCGCTTTCGTATGAAGGATCTGGAGCGTTCGATGCGGCCGCTCGAGAAGAAGCGGGACGAGCTGATGGCGGCCCTCGATTCGGCTACCGGCGACCACGAAGGTTTGGCCCGTGTGGGCTCGGCGTTGACCGAGGTCCAGGAATCCCTCGGGGCCATGGAGGAAGAGTGGTTGGAGCTCGGGGAGGCGTTGGAGGAGCGACGCCACGGCTGATGCGGCCAGGACTGGGATCTGTTCTAGTCTCGTTCGGTCCATCTGGGAGGAAGTGACAATGACGCAGGTTTTTCGGCGCTTGGCGGCGCTGTTGATGGTGGTGGTGCTCGTGGCTGCGGCCTGCACCACCACAGAGTCCGACGACGAAGCCAGCACCGAGGACTCCGGTACGGCCACCACCGCGAGTGGTGACGATGGGGCGACCGAGACCACGGCGAGTGGCGACGACGGCGCCACCGAGACCACGGCCGGTGGCGATGCCACCGACACCGCGGCAGGAGGCGAGCTGACCGCGTCGTTCCCCGGTGTCACCGAGGATTCGATTGTGGTCGGTATCTCGATGCTCGACTTCGCCAGCCTGGTGTCTGATGGCCTCTCGCCGCAGGGTTGGGGCGATCAGCAGGCCGTGTGGGAGGCCCTGGTGGCCGACCTCAACGACCGCGGCGGGATCAACGGCCGCACGGTGGAGGCCACCTACGGCTTCTACAGCCCCGTCAACGAAGAAGAAGCGTTTGCCATCTGCAGCCAGCTCACCGAGGACATCGAGAGTTTCGCCGTCCTGGGCGGATTCCTCGGACCGGTTGAGGACGTGAGCACCTGCATCACCGGGGCCAACTCCACGATTCTGGTGGGCGGCCGCACCAATGCCGAACGGCTGGCCCAGTCCAATGCCACCTGGATCGAGACCAACTCGTCACGTACTCGGCGGATGGCGGTGCTGTTCGACCTGTTGGAGGAGAACGGCAACCTCACCGCCGACTCCAAGGTGGCCATCGTGGCCGGCAACGACACCCAGACCGAGGCCGAAGAAGCGGCCCAGCTGTTGCGGGATCGAGGCATCGAGCCGGTTTCGGAGCTGTCCAACACCGCGGCCGAGGGGGATGTGACGGCCGGATCGGCCGAGTGGGCCGTCCTGTCCGAGCGCATCGAGACCGATGGGGCCGACACCGTGCTGCTCGTCGGCGCCACGACCTCCGGCATCCGGGGTATCCGCGACAACGGTCTCGACGTCGAGATCTGGGCCATCGACAACGACGCCCTCACCGCCCTGGGCGAGTCGGTCACCTCCGAGGAGGCCGATGGCGTGCTCACAGCGACCGGACTCACCGACGATCAGCGCTGGGAGCTCGAGTCGAACCAGCCGTGCATCGAAGTGGTGAGCACCATCCCGGAAGCCGATCTGCGGCTCCCCAGCGACTACGAGGAAGGCGAGGAAGAGTGGTGGCGATCCACCATGGCGTATTGCCGCTGGCTGGCCATGTTCGAGAAGATCGCCACCGAAGCCGGCGTCGACCTCACCCAGGACTCGTTCCAGGCCGCGGTCGAGAACGCCGGTGCGTTCGAGTTGCCGGGTGTCCCGTTCGCCTCGCTCGGTCTCGACAAGTACGACGCCGAAGACACCTTCGTGCTGTCGGTCTGGAACGCCTCGTTGGGCGAGAACGGCGAGCTCGAGGCCATCACCGAACCCATCTCGGCCGGCGGTGTCGGCTAGAGCGCCACGCCGTCGCTGATGAGGTCCTGGGCCTCGTCATTCCATTGGTAGAGGTAGATCGATTCGGCCCCGTCGTATTTGTCGGGGCCGAATCGCACCTCGCCGATGCCGGGCATGTCGACGGTGCCGAGTGCCTCTCCGGCGGCCAGGAACGTCTCGTTGGTGAGATCGACGCCGGCGGCGGTGGCGATCTGGGCAAAGAGCTCCACCGTGTGACAGGCGGTGAAGATGGAAACGATGTTTTCGGCTTCACCCTCGGGGCGGGTGGCCGGATCGAAGATCTCCAAACCCGGTGTGGCGGCCTCGATGAGCTCGATGCACTCCTGGATCGCGGGGTCGTCCCACCAGATCAGCTGCTCGGCCTGGTTGCCGGCCACCGCACCCTCCAAAACCGAGAGATCACGGCCCGCTTCGTCGCGGATGAAGACCCGAACGCTCCCCAGCGCGGTGGCGAGCAGCTTGGGTCGGTAGGCCACGTCCTCGAGACCGCCGAGCAAAGGGATGGCGGCGGCGTCGACCACCACGACCGCGTCGACGCCGCTGGACTCGAACCGCTCGGCGATGACGGCCACCTGCACGTCGGACTCGGCTTCGTTGCCGCCGGTGTCCTCGATGAAAGCGGTCTCGATGGTCTCGACACCGCCAGCCTCGAGAGTGGGGATGACGACCTCGTCGACCAGGCCCTGGTCGACCGCGTTCCCGACGACACCCACGGTCGTGCCCTCGAATTCCCCGCCATCGACGAAGGCGTTGAGGATGTCGGTGTTGAGCCGGTCGGCCGATGCGTTGTTGGTGAACCACGGGGCCTCGGCTCGGCCGATCAACTCGTTGGTGATGGAGCCGCCAACCAGCACGGTGTCGTGGCTATCCACGTAGCACAAGGGTGTTTCGTCGAGGAACTGCCCGATCACCGCGAAGACCTCTTCATCCTCGGTGAGTCGAATGCAGGCTTCGGTTGCGGGGTCGGTTCCGATGGGGTCGATGGCGGCGAACACCGGCTCGATCATGCGACCGTTGATGCCGCCGGCCTCGTTGACCCGATCGATCACCACCTGGAAGGAAGCCTGATAGTCGCCGTGATCGAGGGCGACGATGTCGAACACCACCTCCAGGTCGACGAAGTGCACACCGACCTTGATGCTGTCGGCGGTGACCCCACGGAACGACGCGGTGAGCGCAGGCGCGGAGGTGGTGCTGCCGGCTGTCGATTCCGGAGCGGACCCCTCGATGGTTGTGCTCGGAGCTGATGTCGAGGCCTGCTCGGTGCCCGACTCCCCGTCGTCGGAGCTGGTGCATGCACCGGCCAGCACAGCCACCACCGCGGCCACGGCAAGACATCGGTTGATCATGGGGTCCCCTGGTTCAGTTGCCGAGAAGATACCGGCCTGGCCTGGATTGGTGTAGTTCCGGGCCTCACGCGCCGATACCCGGGAGCAGACACCGGGTAGGAGGCCTCGAGGTGACCGAGCAGACCCATACCGATCGGCGGGCCACGGCAGGTGACGCCCGCCTGCACCCGTCGACCCTGCCGGCAGAGTCGTCGACCACTGCCGTCTTCGACCCACGGTCGACCCTGGCCATCGCCCGTCTCGACGACACCACCATGCGCAATCTCTGGATCACGCAGCGCTACCACGAGCTGGCCGCCCGATTCACCCCGTTCCTGGGACGCGATCATGGATGGTGCACCTTCGCCGTGTGGCGCAGCGCCGGTCTCGGCCGCGGCCTGCGCCGAACGGAGACGGCCCACCCATCACTCAGCGGCGAGGTGAATGCACTGCTCGAAGCCCTTGCCGCCCAGGAGGCGGCAGCCTTCGGTCAGCTGGCGCCGCTGTTCGACGGGTTCATCCGCCAGTTCGAGTCGGGCACCGCTCAATCGCCCGATCGTCAACGGGTGCTGGCCGAGATCGGGGTCCTCGATGCCGATGCGCCGGTTCGGGTGGCGTTCGGCCAGTACTTCGCCGCCGTCCACGACACCGACGAGGTGCGGCGCAGCCAGCGTGTGCTGGCGGCCAACCTGTTGGTGGCCCTGCACTGCGAGGACCAGCTCCAAGTCGAGCTCGAAGGGGTGTTGGAGGCGGTGTCGGCCCTCGCCGAGCGATCGGCCATCGCGTCGGTCCCTCCCGTCGTACCGACCTGGCTGGCCCGACGGCTGCGGCGCAGCGATCGCGACCAGGTGGTGGCCACCTCGACGGCGCGGATCGACGCCGCGCTCGGTGAGCTGACATCGACGGTGATCGTCGATGGCGACACGCTCGATCTCGAGGATCCGGAGGCCCGTCCCCGGCCGTCGGCATTGGCGGTGGCCAGCACCAGCGTGCTGGCTGAGGTACTCGACATCTGGTCGCACGGTGACGGCGAGGCCGGATGGTTGGACCGCAACACACGGATGAGGGCCACCGAGACCTTCTTTCGAAGCGGCCAGCACGACGATCGCCTGGCCGTGACCCCATTCGGGCGGCGCCAGCTCGAAGCAATGCGACGCCTCCAGGCACCCACCATCGACTGATCTGGCCGTCGGGCGTTGTCCTTGGGCCGGGGCACCGCTAGTTCTAGGGGCGTGACCGACACCCCTCCCGACGACGAAGGCGCGCCGACGTCAGATTTCATCCGCGATCGGATCAGGGCCGACAACCAGTCGGGACACTTCGCGGGGCGGGTGCAGACCCGGTTTCCACCCGAACCCAACGGCTACCTGCACATCGGTCACGCCAAATCGATCTGCCTCAACTTCGGTTTGGCCGACGAATTCGATGGTGTGTGCCGGCTGCGGCTCGACGACACCAACCCCGAGACCGAGAAGACCGACTTCGTGGTCGGGATGGAAGAGGACTTGTCGTGGCTCGGGTTCGAGCGATCCGAACCCACCCTGTTCGCTTCGGACTACTTCGAACAGCTCTACGACTGGGCGACCGACCTGATCGAGGCCGGACTGGCCTACGTCGATGATCAAGACGCCGAGGCCATCTCCGACAACCGAGGCGGGTTCACCGAACCCGGGGTCGACAGCCCGTGGCGCAACCGCAGCGTGGTCGAGAACCTCGACCTCTTCCGCCGGATGCGGGCCGGAGAGTTCACCGACGGTCAGCGCGTGTTGCGGGCCAAGATCGACATGGGCCACGAGAACATGCAGATGCGCGACCCGGTCATGTACCGGATCCGCCACATCACCCATCACCGCACGGGCGACACGTGGAGCATCTACCCCACCTACGACTGGGCTCATGGCCAGAGTGACGCCATCGAGGGTGTGACGCACTCGTTGTGCACGCTCGAGTTCGACAGTCATCGGCCGCTGTACGACTGGTTCCTGCAGCAACTCGATCTGCCGGCGGAGAAACCCGTACAGCTCGAGTTCGCCCGACTCAACCTCACCCACACCGTGCTGTCGAAGCGGGTGTTGGCCCGCCTGGTGGCCGACGACGTGGTCGATGGTTGGGACGATCCCCGTCTTCCCACCCTGCGGGGTATGCGTCGACGTGGGTATCCGGCCCGGTCGATTCGGGCCATGTGTGCCCACATCGGAGTGGCCAAGACCAACGGCGTGCACGAGATCGAACTGCTCGAGTCGTTCGTTCGCACCGACCTCAATGCCACCGCGCTGCGGCGGATGGCTGTGCTGCGCCCGCTCAAGGTGGTCATCGACAACTACCCCGAGGGCGAGAGCGAGACCCGCGAAGCCGTGAACAACCCCGAAGACGACAGCGCGGGCACCCGCCCCGTGCCGTTCGGACGCGAGCTCTACATCGAGCGCGACGACTTCATGTTGGAACCGGAGCCGAAGTACTACCGCCTGGCCCCCGGCCGCGAGGTGCGGCTGCGCTACGGGTACTTCATCACCTGCACCGATGTGGTCACCGACGACAACGGTGAGGTCATCGAGTTGCGCTGCACCTACGACCCGGCCACCGCCGGTGGCCAGGCGCCCGATGGTCGCAAGGTGAAGGCCACCATCCATTGGGTGGCGGCGGCATCCGCGGTCGAAGCCACGGTCGCCTTGTACGACCGCCTGTTCACCGACTCGCACCCGGGTCGTGACGGATCCGACCCGCTCGACTCGCTCAACCCGGCGTCACGCGAACTGGTCACCGGCGCCCAGCTCGAGCCGGCGTTGGCCGACACCGAGCCGGGCACGGTGGTGCAGTTCGAACGGCTGGGGTATTTCGCTCTCGATCGCGAGCAGCCGATGTTGTTCCATCGCACGGTGGGGTTGCGCGACGAATGGGCCCGCATCCAGAAACGAGCCCAGTCGGGTTAGAAGTTGGCGTCGGCGTAGGCCTCGAGGGCTTCGGTGAGCTCGTCGGACGCACCCTGGAGCACCTCGGTGGGAATACCGCCGGCCAGCAGCAGCTCCTCGAGTGAGGTGTTCATGATGTCGCGCTGCTCGGTGAACGGCCCCACGGCCGGACCGGAGAACGCAGGGTCGATGGCTTCGAACTGGCCGTGGGCGGTGGCCAGCCATCGACCGGCGGCGTCGTTCTCCCAGACCAGCTGTACCTCGGGGTCGTTGAGCACCTCGGGACTGATCGGCAGGTAAGAACCCTTGAGGTGGATGGTCTTCTGCGACTCGACCAGCGACATGAACTTCATGAACTCCCAGGCGGCCGCCATCTCGGCTTCGGAGCCCGAGTTGGTCATGTAGACCGCCCCTCCGCTGATGAAGACCTTGCCCGGTTCGGTCAGACCCGGTAGGGGAGCGGCGTCGATGTCGAGGCGGAGGTCGTCGATGGCCGCCGTGTCGATTCCCTCGATGCCGGCGTCGGCGAGCTCGGACAGGTTGGCCGTCCCGCCCAGCACTCCCGAGACGGTGGTGGCCGCGGTCGAGGTTTCGATCACCATCGAGGCCTCTTCGCCGGCCACCGCGAGATAGTGCGACAGCTGGCCGGGAGTGTTCGAGAAGGCGGTGATCAGCCCGTCCTCGTTCATGTCGCGGAGCAGGGTGTAGATCTCGTTGGCTTCGGGCCCGTCGTTGAAGGTGGCTTCGGTGGCGTTGCCGGCCCGACCGTTGTTGGCGTTGACCAGTTCGACCCCGGCGCCGGTGAGCCAGGTGTCGACGAACCACCCCTGCATGAGCAACGAAACCGGCGTGCTCGACACACCCGCACCTTGAATGGCGGCGGCCATTTCGGCGACCTCGGCCAGCGTTCGGGGCGGCACATCGGGGTCGAGACCGGCATCCTCGAAATGTGTGCGGTTGTAGTACAGGACGGGCGTCGACACCGTCATCGACGCCGGATACAGCGCACCATCGAGGGAGTAGAAGGATCGGACCACCTCGTCGATGTTGTCGAGCGAGAAGTCGTCGGCCTCGACACACGACTGGGCCGGGAGCACGGTGCCCGAATCCACGGTGTCGCGGAAGGCCTGTCCATCGATGATGGCCACGGCCGGGAGCGAGTCGAAGTTGATGGACTCGCGGTACTTCGACAGCAGTTCCCCGTAGGTGCCTTGGGCCTCGACGGTGACGTTGATCTTGTCCTGGGAGTTGTTGAAGGCAGCGGCGACGTCCTCCATGGCTTCCTCGGTGAGGCTCGTGTACGGATGCCAGAAGTCGATCTCCACCACCCCTTCGGCGTCGAGGTGTGCACCCACCGGGCACTCGGGCAGACCCAATTCCGCCACCAGCCCCTGTTCGGCCCCGCCGCCCCCTTCACCGGGTTCGGCCGCAGCCCCGTCGGCCGCCTCGCTGCTGTCGTCGGTGGTTGTGCCGCTGTCGTCGGAACCGGCGTCGTCGGACGTCGCACTGTCGGAGCCGGCGTCGTCGGCCCCCGCTCCGTTGTCGTCGCTGCTGCTTCCTCCGCAGGCGGCCGCGGCGATGGCGAGCACGATGAGGGTGGCGAAGAAACGTTTCATGGCAAGGTCCGTTCAGTCAGGGGTCAGGGTCAGCCCTTCACCGCACCGGCGGTGAGGCCACGAACAATGTGTCGTTGGAACAAGATCAAGATGATGAGCACGGGAAGAGCGGCGAGCAGCGCCGCCGCCACACCGACGTTGAGTTGGTCGGCGGTTGAATTGGTGACAGCTCGAAGGCCTATCTGAATAGTGAACCACTCCGAGCTGTCGGTGATGGCTCGGGGCCAGAGATAGCTGTTCCAGGCCGACAGGAAGGCCAAGACGGTGAAGGCGGCGACCACCGGTCGGGTGAGGGGAATCGCCACCCGCCACAGGAACTGAAGATGGCCGAATCCGTCGAGGGAAGCAGCGTCGCGCAGATCGCGTGGCACACCGAGAAACCCCTGACGGATGAGGAAGATACCCAGGGCGGTGGCCAGGAACGGCACGGTGAGTCCCTGCAGGGAGTTCACCCAGTCGAGCTCGCGAATGGTGCGGGAGTTGGCCACCAGCGTGACCTCGATGGGCAACATGAGCGTTGCCATACACAACGCGAACATGGTGCGTTTGAAGGGGAAGTCGAGGAAGGCGAAGGCGTAGGCCGCCAGGATGCTCGTGATGAGCTGGCCGGCCACGATGATGGCGGTGGCCGCGCTGGTGATCAGCAGCTGACGCCCGAAGTCGGCTTCGTTGAACGCGCGGGAGAAGACGTCCCACTCGATGTCGACCGGATACGGCGGTTGACCCTCCTCGAAGGTGTACGTGGTGGGGTTCGACAGGGCCCGCACGATCGTCATCCACACCGGAAAGAGCACCAGCAGTGACAATCCGGTGAGCAGGGCATACCAGCCGGTGTTGCGGACCCAGCGGGGCACCGACCGTGGACGGGCCGGAGCGGTCTCAGTCGCCATAGTGCACCCGCCGCTCGAGGATGACGAACTGTATGGCCGCCACGATGGCGGTCACCACGAACAACCCGATCGACATCACCGATCCTTCACCCAACGTGAGGGGGTCCTGGCTGTTGAAGATCTTGTAGACGAGCACCTCGGTGGAGCCCGCCGGTCCGCCGCCGGTGAGCACGTCGATCTGGGCGAAGGCCTGGAGGCCGAAGATGGTGAGGGCCACCGACAGGAACAACAACGTGGGGGCGATCAGCGGCAACGTGATGCGGAAGAAGGACCGGAAGGGCCCGAAGCCGTCGAGTCGAGCGGCTTCGTAGAGGTCTTCGGGCACCGCCTGGAGCCCGGCCAGGGTGATGATGAAGGTGAGGCCCAGGTTCTGCCAGATGCCGGTGAGGGCGACCGCATAGATGGCCTTGTCGGGGTCGGACAGATCGAAGATCCAGGGTTCGGACACGTAGCCGATGCTGGGTTCGAGCAGTACGAAGAAGATGACGGCGGTCACGGCGGTCGAGCTGGCGATCGTCGAGGAGAAGATGACCTGGAAGATCCGCATGCCCCGCAGTTGGCGGTTGGCCACCACGGCCAAGGCGATACCCAGCACGATGCCGACCGGGACGGTGAGCAGCACGAACTGGGTGGTGATCCACAACCCCTCGCGGAACTCCTCGCCGGTGAGGACATCGACGTACTGGCTCGGGCCTTCCCACCGTTGGTCGGTGCCGGTGCGGTTCTGGCGATGCAGACCCAGCCAGATGATGCGCCACAACGGGTAGAACGCGAACGCAGCGAAGAGGAGCAAGGCCGGTGCGAGCAGGCCGTAGGCCGCCATGGCTTCGCGGGCTCGCGCACTGCGCCTCATGCCGGGCCGCCGTCGATTCGTCGCCCGGTGTCGGGGTCGAACAGGTGGACATCGTCGATGGCGGCCGACACCGTGAGCGTGGCCCCCGGGGCCGAATCGATGGCATCGGTGCTGTCGCGCAGGCGCATGTCGGTGCCGGAGGCATCGAGCGTGATGATCTGCTCGTGGCCCAACCACTCGCCCGTCTCGACGGTGACGGTGATACCCGTCTCCGATTCGCGCAGGTGCTCGGGTCGTACGCCAACCTCGACGGGTCGGCCCGCTTCGAGGCCAGTCCATGTGTCGCCGATGGCGAGTGTGCCGCCGGCGAGGTTTACATGGCCCAGGTCGTCGGCAACCGCACCGGGAAGGATGTTCATGGGTGGGCTGCCGATGAAGCGGGCCACGAACAGGTTGGCCGGGCGGCCGTACAACAAGCGCGGTTCGTCGACCTGCTGCAGCCGGCCCTGGTCGATCACCGCGATGCGGCTGGCCATGGTCATGGCCTCGACTTGGTCATGGGTGACGTAGACGAAGGTCGTGGCCAGTTCCTGGTGCAGCTTCACCAGTTCGGCGCGGGTCTGGGTGCGCAGCTTGGCATCGAGGTTCGACAACGGTTCGTCCATGCAGAACACCGCCGGCCGGCGCACGATGGCGCGGGCCAGCGCCACCCGTTGGCGTTGACCACCCGACAACTGTCCGGGCTTGCGATCGAGCAGATCCTCGAGTCCCAGCATGGTGGCGGCCCGCACCACCATTTCGTGACGAGTGTTGCGGTCGACCTCGTCGCGACGTCGACCGATCAACGGCGACTCGATGTTCTTGGCCACGGACATGTGCGGATAGAGCGCATAACTCTGGAAGACCATGGCCACGTCACGCTGTCGGGGTTCGACGTCGTTGACGACCTCATTGCCGATGGAAATGGTGCCGCTGGTGGGCGTCTCGAGCCCGGCCAGCATCCGCAGAGCCGTGCTCTTCCCGCAGCCCGATGGGCCGAGCAACACCAAGAACTCACCGTCGGCGATCTCGAGGTCGAGGTCATCGACGGCCAGGGTGTCGTCGAATCGTTTGGTGACGTCGGAGAACGTGATGGAGCTCATGGTTCTTCCGTGACGCTAGGCGGCGGGAACCGCTCGGTGGTGAACGGCGGCGGACGCAGCGGTGGCCGATCGCCGGCCAGTCCTCACCATCGAGTCAGGCCAGGCGGCCCACAATGTGATGCCGCACCCGTCTGGGGCGTCAGGCGGGCTGGTGCATGGCGGTCAGGCCGACGAGGCTCCCGTCGGCACGTCGGGCAGTTCGACCTCCCGCCGGAGATCGACCCCACCGTCAGGCCCAGCGGGCGGCGGTGTGGCTGGGGGTTCGGACCCGCCCTGATCCAGCCGGAACGGCGGATAGCGGTCGGTCATGAGCGCGGCGTAGGCAATCACCCGGAACATCCATCGATTGACCCCCACGATCAGGTCGAACAGGCCTTGTGGATACCGGTTGCGGAACAACAAGGAGATGCCGGCGAACAACACCAGCAGACCGATCAGGCCCCCTCCCCACGCCACCGAGCCGGCTTCGTCGGGGCCCCACCAGCCGATGCCGCCGCCGACGATGAGCCCCAGGATCAGGTAATGGGGGATGGCCAACAACCACCACTTCACCAGCACCAGACCTTGTGACAGTCGTTGGGGACGCGCGATGTCGAGGGTGGCGGGGTAGTCGGGCTCGGCCCCCAGGGAGAACGGCGGATACCGGTCGGTGCCGATGCCGCCGGTGGTGGCGTAGTACATCACCCGCCAGGTCCATCGCAGCACACCGAGGTTGAAGTCGAAGATGCTGGCGGGGTAGCGGCCGGTGAACAAGATGGCGAAGAAGGCGATGATCGTCGAGATGGTGAAGCCGACCCAGAGCACGGCCAGCACGATGAAGTGAGGAATGGCGAGGATCCACTTCACCAGCCACTTCCAGGGCGAGAGCGGTTCATCGAGCCGTGCGTTGAGAGCGACCGGTTCGGTTGATGGCGCAACGGCCGGATCGGCTGTTGTGGCGGCATGGGCCCCGGGTTCGGCGGGACGGTGGACCACCGCCACCAGGATCGCTACGGCGGCCATGGTGAGAATGGCACCCAGGATCAACAGTGTGATGAACAACGGGAGCAAGAAGCCCGCTTTCACCCCGACGGTGAGGTCGGCGGCGACGCCTGGTGATCCGTCGCCGTTCATCACGACCACCACCCAGCGGCCGCTGTCGAGATCCCACTCCAACACCTGTTCGCCGGTGCCCACCGCGCTCACTTCCCAGAAGGCCTGGTCGGCGGGCGGGCCCGCGACCACACCATCACCTGGCACCGGCCGTAGCTCGAGCCGCCGACCATCGACGCTGCGTACCTCCTCGACGGCGACACCGTCGAGATAGGCATCGACCTGTTCCTCCGGTCCGATACCGATGAAGAGGGGTACGTCGCTGCGCACCCCCTCGGCCCGGAACTGCACGGCCACGTCGCCGGCATCGATGACCCAATCGGGTGGGCCCGGATCGCTGCCCAGGTCGATGTCGTCGGAGACAACTGCTGCGGTTCTGGTCTGCAGACCGTCGAGTCCGGCGTCGAAGAAGCCGTCGTCGTTGCGGGCGGTGGCGAAGGCGATGGTGCCCGCGGCGCCCCCCACGAACATGGCCAGTGCCGGTATGAGCAAGATGATGGCCAGGACAAGGGCGATGACTCTGCGGGTACTCATCAGCTGATCTCCACGGGATATTCGACAACATCGATCTGTGAGCCGTCAACGGCAGAAATATCGAACACGATCACGGCTCCTGGGCCGGTGGTCCCGGCCGGCAGCTCCACCGGCACCTGGAATCGCCCCCACTCGCCGTTGCCGGCCGTGGCGGTGGTGAAGCCCTCGGCCACGATGAGCCCGTCGCCGTCGGTGACCGCCCACTGCACGGACGCCTCGAAGGTGTTGGCTTCCCCGGCGATGACGAATCCGGCCGCGTCCACGGTGGTTCCGGGGCCAGGTACCTCGAGCAGGATGAACGGGCGGACATCGGCGAAGTCGTCGCGGTCGACGCCGCCGCTCACGTCGAAGCCGTGGGAACCGATCGCGTCGACATCGACGCCATCGATGCGGAATCGCACCCGGTCGACCTCGTCGTCCTGGGTGAGGGTGAACACGACCTGGGCCAGACGCATTGTCTCGGACAGCGTGCCGCTCGGAGTCTCGAACTCACCGGACAAGTCGACCACCGCGGTTCCGGCATCCACCGAGAACGCCAGTAGCGACGTCCCGGCGGGTATCTCGGTGCCCATACCGATTTCGGTCTCCACGTCGTCGGGACCGGCGAGCATGGCCTCCAGCGCGGCGGCGACATCACCCTCGGCCACGTCGCGGGTGCCTGCACCGAGGCGCTCGGGGGTGCCGAACGTGATGGTGGGGACGGTCCACGCCCAGTACACGCTGGCCGGCACCGGTTCTTGCGTCGATGAGGGCGAGACCGATGAGGGCGAGGGGGTGGTCGTCGCTTGGCTGCTGGCCGTGGCCGAGGTGGTCGCTGGCGAGGTCGTGGTGGCCGCCACCGTGGTGCTGGGTGAACCGTTGGCTGGTGAGCTGGTCGAGGTCGACCCCGACTCCTCGGGCGAGTCGCTGCCGCAGCTGCCGGCCCCGATCAGCACCAGCACCAAGACGACGGTCAGCGCGCGCCGGATCTGCATACCCCCAGGGTCCCGGTCCGATTGCGGCACCAACAGGGGACAACGTCCCTATCCACCGGTGTGGGGTCGGGACCTTCGGCACTGCCGGGGTGAAGCAAGGACGGTGACGATGACCGACGTACGTCATCGACAAGAGGAATCATCATGTCTTCGAGTTCGCCCACCGTGCAGGATCGCCTGTTGGCTCAGATCGACCTCGCCGAGAATCGCCTCGATCGGTTCGCCGCCCAGCTGGCCCGAGGTTCGGAACGGTCACAGGCCCGGTTCGCCGATCGTCTCGAGCGCATCACCGCACGGGTGCACGACCTGGCCGGCCAGATCAAGGACTCGAGTGCGTTCGAGGTGGAGACGGAGACGGCGGTGGAAGACCTCGGAGCGGCGGTGGATGCGCTGGAAGCCGATCTCAAGGCCAGTGGAGAGGCCGAGAAGGATTCCTACACCGACGCCCTCGATCATCAGCTCCGCATCTGGCGGTCGCGCACCGATCGACTTCGGCTCCAGAGCTCGCTCGGGGCCATGGAGATACGCGAAGACCTCGAGGAACTCGGGCAGCGACTCGATCGGGCCCGCTCGGGTGCGCTGGTCGAGCTCAAACGAGCGGCGGGTGACACCAAGGAAGTGGTCGTCGATGTTCGTGACGACCTCGAAAACGTGTTGACCGATGTTCGCCATGCGCTGGAGCGGGTGGCCGATTCACTCACCCACGAGTCGGCTCGCTGACCGCGCTGGGCGATCAGCCCAGTGCGTAGCGAGTGGCGTTCCCCACCGCCGTGCCCGAAGCGGCGGTGATGTCGCCGCCCAACACGATGGCATCGGGAGTGACCACGATGGCCTTCACGCCGACGGTGGTGGCGGGGTCGGGTAACCACGACGGGTCGACGGTGCCCGTCGTGAGGGCCAGACCCTGGACCGCACCGACCGTTTGCCCGTTCACCTTGGTGTGGTCGCCGGTCACCACCAGATTCATGCCGGTGGCGTCGATGGCGCAGGCTTGGAGCCCCCGACTGATCGACGGCAGCCAGCCCATGTCGGCCGACCCGGACACGGGGTCGAAGCGCCCCACGTTGCGCTGGTCGGTCTGTGATCCAACCCCTTCGGTCTCCCACCAGTCGCCGCACAGATAGATCTGGCCCTGGTGTTCGACGATGGCCTCGACCTGCACCTTGGGGTCGTTGGGGTTGGTGTCGGTGAGGTCGGGATCGAAGGCGGCCAGCGCACCGGTGGTGGGATGCACGCGGGCGGCGCTGGCCCGGGCCGCACCGTTGACCGAGTCGAACGTGCCCCCCAGGAACAGGTCACCCGAGCTGTGGACGTGCAGGGTCAACACGTTCTCCCACGAGTTGGTGTGGTTGACGGTCACTCCGAAGGAGGGCACCCGTGCGCCGGTGGCGGCATCGAGTTTGGTGATGCGGGCGATGGGATCGCCGTTCACGTGGGTCATGTTGCCGCCCACGAACACACCGCCGGCATCAACGGCGATGTCTCGCACCGATCCGTTCACGTTTGGGTTCCAGGAGGTGTCGAGCGACCCGGTCGCCAGGTCGATGCGGGCGATTCCGCGGTAGCGGGTCCCGCTGACCGTGACGTCGAACGAGCCCCCGACGTACAGCCATGGTCCGGCCGCGGTGAGCGCATTCACCTCGGTGGACAGGCCGACGTCGAAGCCGGTGTCGACCTGACCCTGGGGGGTGCATCGGGCCAGGCCGGGCCGAGCAACGTTGGTCCCGCTGCCGTCGGCCACCTGGGTGAAGGCCCCACCCACGTAGTACCCGCCGTTGGCGAAGACGGCGTCGTGGACGATGTCGTCGAACGAACAGAAGTCGGTCTGTACCAGTTGTACCGATTCGAGCGCTCCCACATCACACGCCGACCCGGCCGGTCGGACCCGCTCGTGTTGATCGGCAACCACGGGACCGCCGCAGGCGAGCACACCGACCGGCACCGAGTCGACCAGGGGAGAGCCGATGGGTGGGTGGCCGGGGAACAACGCAGGGCCGGGCGACGAAAGGGCCCCCAGGTCGACCGCGGCGCCGGCGCTGTCGTTGGGCTGGCTGAGGCCACAGGTGTTGTCGCTGTCGACGTTGTGATCTGCTGAGGTGGTCGGTCCGCTGCAATCGGCGCCGCTCGCCTGATCGGCGATCACCGACGCCATCAAATGGGTGGCGCCGGGTCCGTTGACGCCACCGTCGTTGTTGTCGGTCACCGTCGAGAACCACAGCCGCGAGTAGCCACTGGCCGCGTGCACGGCGCCGCCGGTGTTGGCGCTGAAGGTGGTGTTCTCGGCCAGGAAGGCGCTGGTGGTGTGGGCCCCGCCGCCTGTCGCCGCGGTGTTGTTCCACACGCTGGACTGCTCCAGGAACACCAGCGCACCGCTGTTGGCCATGCCGCCCCCGGCTCCGGTGGCGCTGTTGCCGGTGATCTCGACGTTGGCGATGACGATTCCCGCCCCCGCTCGGATGGCACCGCCGTCGCCGGTGACCGATCCGTTGATGAGCCGAAGCCCGTCGAGGTGGTGCCAGATCCCGCCACGGATGTCGAGAATGCGATCGCCGAGACCGGTGGCGTCGATGGTGGCCGTCCCGCTGGCGGCCTCGATGTAGGTGGACCCGATGAGATCGAGGTCGCCGGTGGCGCCGGTGTCGTCGCCCGCACCCACCAGGTCGAGGGTGTAGGTGCCCGGGGGGAGCACGATCTGATCGGTGCCGGCGCTGGCGTTGGCCTCCATGACCGCGGCCCGCAGTGTGCAGCTGCCGTCGGCGGCCGCACACGAACCGTTGCCCGGGTCGATGTCGGTGGCGTCGTTGAAGTTGTCGACCACGATCGTGGCGTCGGGTTCAGGCTGACAGGCGGCCACGAACACGACGACCACGCCTATGGTGACGAGCCACCGAAGTGACACGAGGAGGCGCATAGGTCCACCAAAGGTACCAACTTTCGCCCTTGGAATGAAGGCCCCGATGTGGGGCCGATAGGCGTCAGGAGGCCTGACGAGTGCCCTCGTAGCCCGGTTGCAGGTGGGCCCGCCGAGCCTTGCGGTTGCCGGGTTTGGCCGGGTGACGGCCCTTCTTGGGACCGGTCCGCTTCTTGGACGCGTCGCCGTTGCTGGTCCGCTTGCTCTTGGGTTTGCCGCCGCCCTTAGTGTTGCTGAACGTGACCGTGGACCCGGATCGGGACTTCGACTTCGGCTTGGGTTTGGTGCTGTTCGCCTTGTAGCCGCCGGACTTGGTGCTCGTGTTCTTGGCTCGCGACTTGGGTTTGGACCGCCGGGACCGGCCACTCGATGGCCGGTTGGTCTCGGCTGGTGTGGTCTGTTGTTGCGGTCGGGGGCGCTGGCTCGGTGTGGGTGAGAGCTCGCGGATCTCGGCGGCATCGGGTTCGGTCACCGGTTCGTCGAGATCGACCTGGCGCTGCATGCGCTGGGCGTCCTTCACCTGGTTGGGCTGGACCAGCGACAGGACCACCCCGCTCTCGCCGGCTCGTGCCGTGCGGCCCGAGCGGTGGACGTATGCCTTGTGGTCTTCGGGTGGGTCGTAGTGGATGACCGATGCCACTCCGTCGACGTGAATACCGCGTGCGGCGACGTCGGTGGCCACCAGGGCCTGAACCCGGCCGCGGGCGAACTGGTCGAGGGCCCGGGTTCGCTGGCTCTGGCT
Source organism: Acidimicrobiales bacterium (assembly GCA_051011595.1). Classification (GTDB taxonomy): domain Bacteria; phylum Actinomycetota; class Acidimicrobiia; order Acidimicrobiales; family SHLQ01; genus JAOUEE01. Next base: position 15,722 of record JBPCTQ010000292.1, on the reverse strand, counting down.
GCGGCCGCCGTGGATGGTGGCGGCCTCGATGCCGGCCCGACCCAGCCGCTTGGCCAGACGGTCGGATCCGTGGCGGGTGCGGCAGAAGATGATGGCCGGCCACACCGCGTTGACCGCGTCGGCGGTGACTTCGGTGCGGTTGTTGGTGTCGACCTTCCAGAACCGATGGTGGGCGACGGTGATGTCGGGTGTTTCCTCGCCGACCTCGTGGCGGACGGGATCACGCTGGTAGTTGCGGGTGAGTTTGGCCACGTCGCCGTCGAGCGTGGCCGAGAACAGCACGGTCTGGCGATCGGGACGGGTCTGATCGAGCAGTCGTTTCACCGCCGGCATGAAACCCATGTCGGCCATTCGGTCGGCTTCATCGAGCACCACCTGGTCGACGTCGGAGAGGTCGACGGCATTTTGTTCGATGAGGTCTTCCAGGCGGCCGGGGCAGGCGACGAGAATGTCGACGCCGCGACGTAGCGCCTTGAGTTGCGGGCCGTAGCCGACGCCGCCGTACACGACACCGATGCTGATACGGCCGGAGAACGAACCGAGCTCGGTGGAGATCTGCTCGGCCAACTCACGGGTAGGGGCCAGCACCAGGGCCTTGGGACGGCCCGGTTCGGCTCGTTCGACGGTGGCCACCAGCGGAATGCCGAAGGCCAGGGTCTTGCCCGAACCGGTCGGGGCCCGACCGCAGACATCGTGGCCGGCCAGCGCATCGGCGATGGTGGCGGCCTGGATGGCGAAGGGTTCGGTGATGCCGCGTTCCTCGAGGGCGCGGCAGATGGATTCGGGTACGCCCAGCTGGGCGAAAGTGGGGGACATGTTGCTCCTTGCCCGCGTTGGCGCGAGCAGTCTGGGTTCGGAATGCCCGCCGGATTCGGCGGGTCGTTGAGAGGGGGGTTGGCTCACGTTGACCGGAAGAACCAAGACCCGTCTGTGAACCCACCGACCACGCGAAGCGGCCGGAGCGGTCTCCAGGGTAACGGGCGTCCTCGCCGGATCGGCGACATGTGTCCAGGGACACGTCGTTGTCAGAAGAGGAGAACCGGCTTGATCACCTCGCCGCTCAGGCTGGCCGCCTCGGCATCGTTGATGTCGGCGATCGGGAACGTGGTGATGAGCTCGTCGTAGGGGAACTGGCCGCTGGCGTGAAGATCGGTGAGCCGGGGAATGAACTCGGCGGGCACCGAGTCGCCTTCCATGACCCCCACGATGCGACGCCCGCTGATCAGCGACTGGTGGTCGATGGTGAGCTCACCGAAACCCACGCCGGCCACTCCGAGGGTGCCGATGTTGTTGAGGCCCTCCAGGCAGCCCCGCACAACGGCTGCATTGCCGGTGGTGTCCAAAGCGAAATCGGCGCCGCCGCCTGTCGCTTCCGCGATCGCCGGGCCGAGTGTTCCCGCGCCGCCGGAGATGGTTTCGGTCGCCCCGAATCGCTGCGCCAGTTCCAGTCGACTCTGGTGCCGGTCGATCGCGATGATCGTGTCGGCGCCGGCCACCCGCGCGGCCATCACCGCGGCCAGACCCAACGAGCCGGCTCCGGCGACAACGAGGCTGCTGCCAGGAGTGACGGCCAGCGTGTTGAGCACGGCCCCGGCGCCGGTCTGGATGCCACACCCGAGCGGGCCCAGGATCGACAGATCGAGATCGCTCGCGACCTTGACCACCGATTGGCGGGCCGCCACGGTCAACGCGGCGAACGACGACTGGCCGAAGAAGTGAGAGCCCACCGGCTGCCCCTGGGCATCGGTGAAGGCGGCGGTGCCATCGAGGCGTCCCCCGCTCATGTTGTGGGTCATGAAGTCGAAACAACAGGCCGGACGTTGCTCGGCACAGGCGGGGCAGTTCTGGCAGGAGTTGAACGAGAGCACCACATGGTCGCCCTCGGCCAGGTCATGCACAGCGGAACCGGTTGCCTCGACCACTCCTGCGCCTTCGTGGCCGTAGACCTGTGGGCCCGGAAAGAACTCGGCCGGTAGCTCGCGGAACAACAGGTCGGTGTGGCACAGGCCGCTCGCCGTCAGCCGAACCAGCACCTCGTGCTCATCGGGCTCAGCCACCGTCAGTTCTTCGAGCGTGAAGGGCCCGTGGCCGTCCCGCAACACGGCTGCGTTGGTCTTCAACGTGAGTTCTCCTCGTGAAGCTCGGGTGGGACGGCGCCCCAGGTGAACACAACAGTCGGTTCTTCATGGCCGCCGATGGACCGGTACGTGGCTCGGGCCGGCTGATTGTCGGGTTCGGTCACCACCCACGTGCCCCGCGCGTCGACCTGCCCGTCGAGGGCTCGGAGAAGTGCCGTGGCGATGCCTCGGCGGCGGTGGTCACTGTCGACCCCCAACTCGTACACCAACAGCTCCATGGCCTTGTCGGGATGGGCGATCTCGACCCCGCTGACGAAACCCACCGGATCGTCGTCGACATAGGCAACCAGCAGATGGTGGCCGGGCCGATCGAGGAAGTCGCGAGCCCAGTGGGCCTGAACCGGTTCGTCGAACAGGTGGGTGGCGTCGAGCAACGCGGCGACGTCGTCGACGCCGAGGCGGCGGATGGTGGTCACAGGGCCAACCCTACGTCCGCAGTGGTGTGACCAAGATGACAGCACCGAACCGGTTGCTGCGCCGTACCCTTGCCCGGCGCCCTGTGATTCCCGGCGTTTCTCCGCCCCGATGTTCACAAAGGTGCCCATGCCATCGTTCACCCCTGTCCCGTCGCGTCGGCGGCTCCGCCGACCGGCGTGGTTTCCCGGTGGCTGGTCGGACAACCCCAAGGCCAACCTGCTCTCGGGTTTGGTGGTGGCGCTGGCCCTCATACCCGAGGCCATCTCGTTCTCGATCATCGCCGGTGTCGACCCCAAGGTCGGGCTCTACGCATCGTTCTCCATCGCCATCATCATCTCCATGACCGGTGGCCGTCAGGGCATGATCTCGGCGGCGACCGGTGCTATGGCGCTGGTGGTGGTTCCCCTGGTGGCCGATCACGGTGTGGGCTACCTGTTCGCGGCCACCATCCTGGCCGGTGTTCTCCAGGTGGGATTCGGATTGTTGGGTGTGGGATCACTCATGCGCTTCGTGCCCCGGACGGTGATGACCGGCTTCGTCAACGCCTTGGCCATGCTGATCTTCCTGGCTCAGGTACCCCACATTTTCCTGACCGACGCAGACGCCGACAGCGAGCAGCTCCCCCTGAACCTGGCTTTCATCGGACTGGGGCTGGTGGTGATCTACGGCCTGCCGCTGATCAGCCGCGTGGTGCCGTCGCCGCTGGTGGCCATCGTGGTGGTGTCGGCAGTGAGTATCGGTTTCGGCCTCGACGTCCCCACGGTGGGCGACATGGGAGAGCTGCCCGGATCGTTGCCGGTGCCGAGTGCACCGGATGTGCCGTTCACCCTCGAGACGTTGTGGATCATCTTGCCGTTCTCGATCACCCTGGCCCTGGTCGGTCTTCTGGAGTCGTTGTTGACCGCCCAGTTGCTGGACGACCTCACCGACACCAACTCCGACAAGAACCGTGAGTCGAACGGCCAAGGGGTGGCCAACATCTTCACCGGATTCCTGGGTGGGATGGCTGGTTGCGCCATGATCGGCCAGTCGATGATCAATCACCGCTCGGGTGGGCGGACTCGTTTGTCGACCTTGGCATCGGGTGTGTTCCTGCTGATCCTGATCCTGGCCCTCGGAGATCTGGTGGCCCGTATCCCCATGGCGGCGCTGGTGGCCGTGATGATCATGGTGGCGGTGGCCACGTTCAACTGGTCGAGTGTTCGGCCCAGCACGTTGCGGGCCATGCCCCGCGCCGAGTCGGCGGTCATGATTGTCACCGTGGCCATCGTGGTGATCACCCACAACCTGGCCTACGGCGTGGCCGCCGGGGTGCTGTTGTCAGCCGTCTTCTTCGTCCGCCACGTCTCCCACGTGGTGCAGGTGTCGAGTGTGGTCGACCCTGACAACGTCGAGCGGCTCTACGCCGTGTCGGGCGAGCTGTTCTTCGCGTCGACCAACGATCTGGTCCACGCCTTCGACTATGACGCCGTGAAGGTCAAGCGCGTGGAGATCGACCTCAGCGAGGCTCGGGTCTGGGACACCTCGGCTGTGGTGGCCCTCGACACGGTGGTGGCGAAGTTCGCCGACCGCGGAATCTCCGCCGAGCTGGTGGGCCTCAACCGCCATGCCGAACGGCTGCACCGCCAACACAGCGGCAGCGCCGGCACCGGCCACTAGGCGGCCACCGTCAGCGAACGTCGAAGGCGAGGTCGAAGCGGCGAACGGCCCGGGCGAAGATGTTCGGTTCCACGTCGGGTTCGGAGACCACCCGCAGGTTCGTGACGCGCCGGGTGAGCTCTTCGAACAGCAGCCGCAACTCGACGCGGGCCAGGTTGGCGCCGAGACAGAAGTGGGTGCCGTGGCCGAACGCCAGGTGGGGATTGGGGTCACGGCTGATGTCGAACCGATCCGGGTCGGTGAACACCCGCGGGTCTCGGTTGGCTGCCGGATACAGCAAGGTGATGCGGTCGCCACGGGCCAGCGTTGTACCGGCCAGCTCGGTGTCGGCCGTGGTGCGGCGGAACATGTTGTTGAGCGGGGTCACCCATCGGATCAGTTCCTCGACGGCCAGGGTCATCGACGACGGATCGGCGGCCAGCCGCTCCCAGTCTTCGGGATGGTCGACGAAGGTGCGAAGGCCGTGGGCGATCACGGTGCGGGTGGTCTCGGCCCCGCCGGCGATCAGCAGGCCCGTTTCCTGCACCATGGTGCGGGGGTCCATGCCGGCTCCCAGCCAGTCGGTGAAGAGGTCGTCCTGGGGTTCGGCGGCCCGTTGGGGCAGGACATCCTGCATGATCGTGGCCCACTCCTCGATGCTGGTCATCAGGCCGAGGAAGGCGTCGGGCTCCACGTTGCGGCGGTCGATACGCATCTGCCGCTCGGACCACGACTGGACCTCCTGCCAGCGGTCCTGTCCGAAGCCGATGAGTTCGGCCGTGACCCGGCACGGCAGCTGAGCGGCCAGGGCATGGATGACCTCGATCGAGCCGTGCTGTTGCTGGTCGGCCACGGCGCGGTCGACGAGATCGCTGACCAGGGCCTGGTAGTGGTCGGAATGCGAGCGCACGGCCCGAGGGGTGAAGCGCCGGTTGACGATGCGCCGCTGGGCCAGGTGGGTGGGGTCGTCGTGGCTGATCATCGTCTGTTCGTCGGGCGACGGTTCCAGCCGGTAGTGCTCTCGGCTCGAGAAGGTGACCGGGTCGCGTTCGACGGCCAGCACATCGGCGTGACGGGCGGCGATCCAGAATCCGCTGGTTTCGTCACGCCACAGCCCGTCGTGATCGAGCAGGCGCCGGTAGGTCTCCTGGGGGTCCGAACGCCACCAGTCCGGATCCAAGATGTTGGTTGTCACCACGGTCTCCTCGGGGCCCTCGGCCACGCTGGCTCGACGAGCGCCTCCTTCTTTATCATTCCTGCTGCACGCGGTACTCTCCTTGGGGGCAGGAGGTTCGTCGGCCCGGGGCCGACGACGGCGGGTGCCCATGGGGAACACGGCGAACGGCAAGAGGCTCGACGAGGGAATCAGCGTCGCGCTCTTCGCCCTGGCCCTCGCGGCCGTGGCCGGTTTGTTGCTGGTCGCCGACATCGTCGATTGGTGGGAGGGACTGGCCACCGTCGGGCTGGTGGTGGCCATCATCTTGTTGGTCGGCGCCGGGATCTGGCACCTGCCCCCGGTGAAACGATTCCGGGACTGGTGCAACACCGAACGGTGTTTCGAGGTCCCCGCGGCAGAGGGCAAGGCGGCAGAGGGCAAGGCGGCAGAGGGCAAGAAGGTCAAGAAGGGCAAGCAGGACAAGCAGGACAAGAAGGGCGACACCTTCAAGACGGAGACGGTTTGTCAGACCCCGTGGGAGCGGTACTGGTACATGCCGGTCGGGGTGTTGCTCCTCGCGGGGTCGGCGGTGTTCTTCGTCATGGCCATCGTCGGTATCGGCAACGTGGAGTTCGACACCGTGTTGCCGTGGTTGTGGCTGGTCATCGCTGTGGTGGTGTTCCTGCTGGCGCTGGTGGCGTTCAGTTTTGCGCCACCCGGCCCCAACTTCATCGAGAAGGCGCTGGCCATCGACGGCGCTTCTGTTCTCATCATGATCGGGATCGGTATGACCGCGGTGGGCAGCCTGGCCATGTTCGATTTTGGTGACGACGACGCGCAGACACCCAGCCTGTGGTGGACGGTGCTGATTGTGGCCGGGATCGTGGTCTTCCTCGTCGGAATGCAGCGATTCAACCGGCCACGAGGGAAGGGAAAGAAGGGGCCATGAGAACGAGACAGAAACTGACCGTGGCGATGCTGCTGGCCGCGCTGGTGGCCCTGATGGCGGTCACGGCCTCCGCGGTGTTGGCCCAGGACGGCGCAACGACAACCGCGCCCCCGGCCACGACCGAGGCGACAACCTCGACCGGGTCGACAACCAGTACCGAGTCGACTGCCACCACTCTGTTGACCGAGGTGCTGTGGGATGTGAGGGCAGCCGAGGATGCGTGTGACGAGGTGACGACACGCCCATCGCCGCCCGTCGTCATGACCCGGCGGCAGGTGATCTGCTTGTCGGTCGACAGCGCCCTGCTCAGCGACATCGACGGCTTGGCCACGGTGAACGACGAGCCGAACCGTCTTGTCGTTGACCCGTTCTTCCAATGGACGGCGGAGTCGGCCGCCGCTGGCAAGGAGGTGAAATTCAGCTTCGCCGATCCCGATGGCAACGCCGTTACGCAACGGGCGACAGTCGTGGCCGACCTCAACCTGCAGGTGTCGTGGTCGACGACCTCCGCTCTGGAGTCGGCGACGACCACCACGACCGTCACGACGAGCAGCACTACTTCTGTCGCTCCGGCAGAGTTGAATGCCTCGGAATCCACGACCACCACCGAGCCGGACGACCAGGCGCCCGGATCCGACGTGACGGTGGCCGCGGCCGGGGTGGTGAAGACCATCACCGTGGTGGGCGACGACGCGGCGCAGTTCGAGAGTTTCGCCGACGTGACGATTCGTGAGCAGATCGCTCCCTCTCTGGTGGTTGCCTCGAAATTGACGGACTCCTCGGAGATCCCACCCGACTCGGACAACAACACCATCTCGCTGTCGGTCGGCAAAGACGGCACGGCGAGCTACCGCCTGAGTGTGGCTCCTGGGGCCAACTTCGGCAGCAGGGAGACCACTCAGGAATCGACTCTCGTGTTGAAGGAGGTGGACCGGGCGTCGGTCACCCAAGTCCTGGATCTGGATGCCCCGCTGGTCGAGATGGAGGTGCAGGTCCTGGCCGAGGTGAGCGGCGGGAACTCCACCAACGTGGGTGTTCGGGTGCGCAACATCGACGCCACCGACCTGGCCGGCCCAGTCGTGCTCGAACTGTCGGCCAGTCAGGGAACCGACCTCATCACCGGCCTCCAGGGCGTGTCCGCCGACGGGGAACTCGATGGCAACTCCGTGAGATGGATACTCGACGATGGCATCGAGATCGGCGTAGACGAGGTCTTCTCGGTGGTCGCCGACCTGTCGGCTCCGGCCAGCGACTCGGCGATCGTGTGGAGAGCCCAGCTACGTGAGCCGACGACCGTGGAGTCGATCGTCGAAGATGACGCCACCACCGATGTGACGAGCCCCGACGACGGAAGCTCCGGCGTCAACTTCACCCCGGGCCAGTTGATCCGACTCATTGCCTTCGTGGTGGCCTTCGCCATCACCGCCCTCATCTTCGGAGCCTGGGCTCGCAAGCGCTCAGAGGAGTCGACCACCAGTGAGAGCGACGCCCGCGAGTACGAGCTGAGAGTCTTCCGGAGCTTCACCGAGGCGATCGTGGTGCTGGTGATCCTCGTCGCCATCCTGGTGCTGGCTCTCCAACAGAGCCTCAGTGGCGAGAGCGCGGCTTCGTTGATCGGTGTGATCGCCGGATACGTACTGGGCCAGTCGCGGGGTTCGGCCTGATCAGGCCTGGTCGGCCAGATAGCGGGCCAGGTCGGTGGTGGTGACGATGCCGGCCAGCGAACCGTCGTCGGCCAGAACCACAACCGAGTGGAACGAACCATCCGACAACAGAGCGGCCACGTCGCGGACGGTGGCCTCCTGGTTCACGGTCCGTAGGTCGACACTCATGGCGTCGTCGATGTTGAACTGATGATCGATGTAGGTCCGCAGCGACCGGTCATCGGTGCCGTCGATGTCGTACACCAGGCGCAAGATGTCGGAGGTGGCGATGATCCCGACGGGGTCGTCGCCGTCGACCACCACCAGGTGATGGAACGGGGCCCGTTGCAGCAGCTGGTACGCCTCCGAGAGCGGCTCGGTCTGCTCGATCGTGCTGGGGTCCGATGTCATGATCGCAGTGATTGCTGTCGTCATGCCCCGGACCCTATGAGCAGAGCCGGGCGACAAGACATGACGAAAGTCCTGCTCTGGACAACGGTCGATCCGGTGTCCTGGCAGTAGCCGATGGTGCGCAGACCAGGAGGTCGAGGTGGAGTCGAGCTCAGAAGCGGAACGATCCGACGTCGTTCCCATACGGGGCGACGTCAGCTCCGACACGCCCGGCGCCACCATCGAGGGCTTGCAGCAAGAGCTCGAGCAGGCCCGTCAGCAGGCCGCGCGGTTGGTACGCAAGGACGAACGCGAACGCGAACTCCAACCGTTTCAGGTCGAGCTGCTCAAGCTGCAACGTCACCTCGAAGCCCATGCCAAACGAATGATCGTGCTCTTCGAGGGGCGCGATGCCGCGGGAAAAGGCGGCACCATCCGCCGGGTCACCCGGTACATGAACGAGAAGCACTACCGAGTGGTTGCCCTGGGTAAACCCACCGAGGAGCAGCGCACGCAGTGGTATCTGCAGCGTTACGTCGAGCAGTTCCCTCGTGGTGGGGAGATGGTGCTGTTCGACCGCAGTTGGTACAACCGGGCCGTGGTCGAGCCGATCTTCGGCTTCTGCACCGAAGACGAATACAACCACTTCCTGCGGGGGGTGGTCGGCTTCGAGAAGGACCTCGTTCGTCAGGGCACCACGCTGGTCAAGTTGTACTTCTCGGTGTCCAAGAAGGAACAGCAGCGCCGTTTCGATCGTCGTCGCGACGATCCGCTCCGCCAGTGGAAGCTGAGCGAGATCGACGTGCAGGCCCAGGACTACTGGGACGATTTCACCGAGAAGAAGTACGAGATGTTGCGGCGAAGGCACACCCCTCCCACACCGTGGACGATCATTCGGTCCGAGGACAAACATCGGGCCCGGCTCAACGCCATGCGGGTGATACTCGATGCCGTCGACTACGAGGATCGAGATCCCGAGCTCGATTTCGTGCCCGAGTCCGAGATCGTGGTGTCGGGCGCTCACGAGGTCGAGCTCATGGAGGCCGATCGCTTCCGCAAGGGTCGGTTCCGGCAATGAGCAAGCGCACCGCCAACGGCGTGAAGCGGCTCGACAAGGAATTCTACGAAGCTGAGCTGGAGCGGCTCCAGCGTGAGCTGGTGAAGCTCCAGGAATGGGTCCGGGCCGAGGGCCTGCGGGTCTGCGTGTTGTTCGAGGGCCGTGATGCGGCCGGCAAGGGCGGGGCCATCAAACGCATCGTCGAGCGCACCAACCCTCGGGTGGTCCGTGTGGTGGCGCTCGACAAACCCAACGAACGTGAACGTTCACAGTGGTACTTCCAGCGGTACGTGCAACACCTCCCCGCCGCCGGCGAGATCGTCCTGTTCGACCGCAGTTGGTACAACCGGGCCGGTGTGGAGCGGGTCATGGGGTTCTGCACCGACGACGAGTACGACGAGTTCCTCCAGTCGTGTCCCGATTTCGAACGGATGCTCATCCGGTCGGGCATCATCCTCATCAAGTTCTGGTTCTCGGTGTCGGACGAGGAGCAGGAGAAACGATTCCTCGACCGCATCAACAACCCCCAGAAGCGGTGGAAGCTGAGTGACATGGATCTCGAGTCGCGTGCTCGCTGGGTCGACTTCAGCATGGCCAAGGACAAGATGTTCGAGCACACCGACACCAAGTCGTCACCGTGGTGGGTGGTCGAGGCCGACGACAAACGACGGGCTCGCCTCAACTGCATCCAGCACCTGCTCGGCGCCATCCCGTACGAGGATCTCACCTCCGACGAGTTGGTCATGCCCGAGATCAAGGAGTTCACCTACACCCGCCCGCCGCTCACCGAACAGACCACCGTCGCCGACCACTACGACTGATGCCGCGTCAGTCGTCTCGGGCGCAGGTTCCGTCAGCGTCGATGGGTCGGGTTCCGGCGATGCACGCCCGCAGTTGATCTTCTCGGTGTTTCACCTCGGCGGGCACGGTTCCTTCGAGGCCTAACACCCGCCACGGCACCGTCTGGTCCCAGATCACCACTGAGGTCAGTGCGCCCGATTCGTCGAGGCCGCGTACAACGTCGGCGCCGTAGAAGTACTGCCCCAACAAGAACAGGTCGTCTCCCGGCTCGCCGTCGAGATCGGCCGCGACGGGTTCGCCCTCATCCCGGTAGGTCCGATCGAGGAGGGCCCACAGCTCTTCCTCGCTGTCGAAGACGACCGGTGCGAGCGTGATGGCCACCGCCGATTCGGCGATGTCGATTGTGGCCTCCTGGTCCCATCGTGCCACCGCCGCACCGCCGGCTCGGGAGATGCGAAACGCATACTCCCAACCGTCCTCGCCCACGGAGTGTTCGGCCGTCATCTCGCCTGGCCAGTCGGTGGTCACCCGGTACGGGTTCTCGCTCGATGCGGCCAGCTCGGGGAGCAGGTCGTACGGGCTCATCACGGTGAACGAGGCCGCCGACGGCAGTGCCCCCGCCGAGGCCCAGACTGCCGGCGAGAACTCCGCTCCGTAGTACCCGTTGTCGTAGGGGTTGCCGGCGGAATCGAACGACACCTGGAGCGGCACCGTCAGGGTTTGTGTCCACGGTTCCCAACCGATCCATTCGTCGGTCGGGGATTCGAGGTCAGGAGGACACGAAGGCGGGTGGAATCTGGCCTGGCCTCCAGAGACGACGGTGCGACGCCACTCATACCACCGAGCAGCCGGTTCATTGGTCATCACGCGTATCCGCGTCGGGATCGTGCTTGCGTCGGTCCAGATGTCGACCACCCACACGAGATCGTGGACTGTCGGGATGATCTCAGAGCCTCGTTCGGAGAAATCGATGTCGGCCCAGTCGACGGGCAACGATTCCCACCGGGTGAACGAGTCGCCGAATCGATCGATGACGGTTTCCCCTGGCGTGGGCTCCGCAACCATTGTGGCCAGCACCTCGTCGACGCTGGTGAAGGGGCGGATCGGCACCTGGATCCCGACGTTGTCGACCCAACCCTCATCGCCGTAGCGAGTGGCTCCTGTGTCACCGTCGTGGAGGTACTCGGAGCCGTAGCTGATGTCGCCCTCGTAGTAGTCGTTCTCACTCATTGCTGCCAGCGGCCGCGAGCGGTGGCCCAATCCTGTTCGGGCCGTCACGGCGCCGAACTCGGTCACGGCACACATCTGCCAGCGCACCAGATCATCGGCCGGCGCCGATCGCAGCTCGGCCCAGCCGGGTGGCTCACCGGCCGCCTCTGCGGCGCGGAGGTCGTGCACGTGCGGTCGCAGTAGCCAACCTCCGGCCAGGACCACGACGATGGCGAGTGCCGCCGGCGCCAGGGTGCGGCGCGAGCTGGCCGATGCGAACGGAGCCGCCACCCGAGCGGCAAAGCGGCGGAGGCGCGGAAGCGGTGGGCGCGGGGGAGGGTCGTGTTCGACCTCGGTGAGGGAGCGATCGACCAGCTCCTCGTCGGTTGTTCGACTCTCGTAGAGGTGCCCTGACACCAACGGACCGGCGGAGGCCAGACGGTCATCACCCGATCGATCAGCCAGCGCATCGGCGTAGGACAGCGCCCCTTCGTGGGCCCGCCGGGGTCGGCCCAGCGCCCGGCCGATCATCTCGAGGCGCAGCAGTGACCACCCCGGGGTGGCATCGGGGCCCGCCTGTCCCCGCCGACGCCACCAGCGCCACAACAAGACGGCGCCGACGATCAGAACGGCACCGGCGGCCACGGCGGCGGCGATCAGCCACCAGTTGATGTCGGGGTCCGGGGGTTGCTCGCCGCCACCAACCGAAACGGTCTGTCCGTTGTTCTGACCGAACACCCGGGCCAGAGCGTCGGCCAATCGCTGAAGAAGACCCGATGCCGATCCACCGCCGGGAGCTGGTTGGGCCGATTGCCTCTCCGCCGCGGCCGTCGAGGTGTTCTCGGCCATCGATGATGGGTCGAGAGCCATGGAGAGGAACGGCAGCGTCAACAACAGCGCCAGACCGGCGAAGGCCGCCGACCGGGCGGTGCGTCGTGGTGATCGTCCGACATCGGTCTCTCGTCGCAGGCTCCTGGCCGCCAGTAACACCACCGCCGGGGGTGCGAGCAGAATCATCAGCCCTCCCCCCACGGCCGCCAGCACAGTGAAGGCGACGATCAGGTGGACCGGCCGCTTCCAGATCAGGTACCCGCCGCCGAGCCCGATGACGATCAGGTTGGCCACTTGAGCCATGTCCCCCGGGAACACCGCCCGATTGAACGAAAGGACCAGCAGCAATCCGACGAGGGAGGCCAGGATCACCAGCAGGTGTCGAAGGATCCGCCCCAGGACAGCCCTCGACTGCTTCTGGAAGGCCTCGATGGCCTCGGGCGATGGCCCGGGAAGGGGGGCCTCCCGGTCGCTCATTGGCAGAACCGAGCCCCGCCGGGATCGATCTCGAGATAGGGGCCCGGTGGGCGCGGAACCGGGGCTCCGGGCTCGGCGACGGCCAACCGTTGCAGGAGCTGCTCGCGGTCGGCCACCAGCGTCGAGTCGATCTGGGTGCGCAGTTCGCCGAAGCCAACGTAGTGGCCCACACCTACCACCGAGCTTGGGCCCTTCGGATCGAGGAGAGCCAGCCCCGCCGCTTCGGTCCAGTGGGCCTCGACGGGTGCTCGGGTGTGGAGGCGCACGCTGGTGCCCTGCTCCAACAAGACACCCAGGACATTGGATGCCAGCGACAGCGTGGTGGTCAGTGTGGCGAGAGTGGCAGGGGTCGGTCCCAATTCGAGCACCACCTGGAGCTCGCCGTCGCCCACGCCTGCGGTGCGCACATGGAGTGTGCCGGTGCGGGCGGTGGTCGGCCATGAGATCTGTCCCATGCGGTCACCGGGAACGTACTCCCGCAGGCGAGCCACCTCGTCGAGCGCGGGATGCACCGGCCAGTCGATGGTTCGGGGGTTGGGAGCCCGGTAGAGCATGGGAACAGCAACGGCCACCCATTGCCGGGCCCACACCAGACCAAGGGCCGAGGTCGAGACCCGGTATCGAATGTGAGAACTCGCGGTGGGGTGGCCGTCGGGTAGCTCGAGAAGCGCGGATGAGCCGTCGAGCGGCAACACCACAGGGCCGGCCGACTCGTCTGATGTGCTGAGGGGCCGGACCCGGATCGACAGGGGGGCCAGTCCTGCGGCGGCTTCGGCTCGCACCGTGATGTACTCGGGCGAGCCGGCGACGGTACGAACCGGGGAAACGCTGACCGGCCGGGTGCGGAGGGCGCGACTGGCCAACCCGAAGTCAGCCGCGGCGACCACGGCGATCGGTACCACATACCCGATGGCCATCGGGCGGTCACCAACCACGTAGAGGCAGGCGATCAGGGCCAATCCCGCGAGGATGGCGAGGCCGGCCGCCGTCGGTCGCACCTGTATCGTGCTGCGTCTCACACCTGGTTCAGTGGGCATCAACCGGAACGGGCACGGCGCCGAGCATGTGGGCCACCGCAGCCCGGTCGAGTGAACGGGGCAGGCGATGATCGAGCACCGCCGGCGCCACCGCCTGCACGTCCTCGGGCGCCACGTAGTCGCGCTGGCGCATGAAGGCTCGGCCGCGTGACACCCGCAGCAGGGTCTCGCTCACGCGGACACTCAGCCACACCTCGGGAGCCAGATTGCGGGCGGCGTCGACCATGTCGAGCACGTAGTTCTTGATTCCGTCGCAGGCCCGGGTCTCGGCGACGGTGGTGAAGACGTCGTCGAGCTCCGCACCGCTCACCACCGGCCGCAGGTCGTCGAGGTGTGACACGCCGGCCCGACCGTCGAGTATCGACCGTTCAGCCTCGCGCCCGGGCAGGCCCAGCTCCAGCATGGTGGCGAAGCGATCGATCTGGGCTGCGCCCAGGGGGTGTGTGCCGATCTCACCCAGGGGGTTCTGGGTGGCGATCACCATGAAGGGGGTCCCCAAGTTGCGAGTCTGCCCGTCGACGGTGACCTGGCCTTCGGCCATGGCCTCCAAGAGTGCGGACTGGGCCTTCGGGGTGGCGCGATTCAGCTCGTCCACCAACAGGAGGGAGACGAAGATGGGGCCCGGGCGAAACGACCAGTCGCCCGTGTGGGGCTGGAACACGTCGACGCCGGTGATGTCGGTGGGCAGCAGATCCGGTGTGCCCTGAATTCGCCCGGTTGGCATGTCCAGCACCGCACCCAGGGCCTTGGCCAACACGGTCTTGCCCACACCGGGCCGATCCTGCAGTAGCAGGTGATCGCCGCTGAGTAGGGTGGCCAACACCAATTCGAGTTGTGTTCGTTGTCCGGCGATCACCCGTTCGAGCTCATCCAGCAGTCGCGGGGCAACGTCGAGCGCTGAGCTGGTCGCCGGCAGTGGATCCATGGCGTTTTCAACGACATGCTGCTGGTACGGCTGTAGAAACCGGGATGCGACGAGATGGGACCTCGATGGTGCTGATTCTGTGGGGTTTGGTGGTGATCGCGTTGGCCGGGCTGGGCTGGGGCGGCCAGGTGGTGACGTGGTTGTCACCGGCATGGGCTGTTCGTTACGGGATCTGTGAGGCCGAGGACGATGTCGAGCCCGCGTTCTGGGCCGACATCCGGGGCGAAGCCCAGTGGGATGCGGTGTCGCTGTGGACGATGGTGGTGGCCGGCGCCCTCATGGTGTTCGACCACCGTTGGTGGCCGCTGTTCGGGCTGGTTGGTGGTGGGATGTACCTCTACTTCGCCGGACGCGGCATCCTCACCCGCCTGAACCTGCGTCGCCGTGGTCTCCGGATCGGTTCGGCTGCCAGCGTGCGAGTCGGCCTGATCTTCTTGATGCTGTGGGGAGCCATGGCGCTGGTCACCATCGGGTTGGCGGTCGCCGAGGTCGATGTCTGATGGAGGTCACCGTCGGCACCTCCATCATTGCCGTCGCCGGGCTGGTGCTCATCGGACTGTTGTTCACGCTGCAGTTGGTGGCAGTTGTGCGCCCGAGAGACGAGTGGACCATCGACAACGTCTACGGCGGGCGGCCCGACGCCACCGACCCGACCGCGTACTTCGCCTTCAACCAGAGCCTGGCCTGGGCCGACGTGTTCTTGTGGGCGCCGCTGCAGGTGGCCGGCAGTGTGGGGATGTTGCTCGGCGAACGGTGGGGCTTCCTGATCGCGTTGATGGCGTCCGTGCCGTTCTGGTATTCCGCGGTGCCGCTGTACGTGTGGGATCGCGACCTCGGCTTCCGGAAACGAACGGTCACCTACTGGGTCAGCTGGGCCGTGTGGCCCGTGTTCGGTGTGGTCGAGGGTGTCTACTGCATCTCCCGACTGCTGGATGTGTCGTAGGCCAGCGGGCGGGGAGGTGGGAAAAAGGTACCATCCCGGCCGCTCTGGGACCATCCCCCTCCCCCTGGGTGTCGCGGGAGTTCTTTCTTCTTGATTTCGTTGCCCAACTGG
>JBPCTQ010000291.1:0-2792 GCA_051011595.1 Acidimicrobiales bacterium | reverse complement strand
CGCCTACCAAGCGAGGCTGCCCCCGGCGGCCAAACGCTGAACCCGCACCGGGCTCGGGTGGTTCCGTCGGTCGCAACAGAAGCGGCGACCTCGGGCTGGGTGGTGACTGCCGCTGGGCCCGCTCGACGCGCGTGGGTCGGCCTCGTCAGGTGAGGGCGAAGACCCGCTCGGCGTTGCCGCGCAGGAACAGGGTCTGCACCTCGTCGTCGAGCTGGAGGTCGGGGAGGCCGGCCAGCGCCCGCGCCGGGGTCATCATCGGATAGTTGGTACCGAACAGCACCTTGGTCTTGCCTCGTCCTCGTAGGTACTCGACCAGCTCGGCGGGGTACCGGTTGGCCGAGTAGGCCGACGTGTCGATGTAGACGTTTGGGTGTTTGTCGGCCACGGCGATCATCTCGGCGGTCCACGGATAGCCGATGTGGCCGCAGACGATGACCAGCTCGGGGAAGTCGATGGCCACCTGGTCGATATAGGGGATCGGCCTCCCGGTTTCGGACGGTCGGAGCGGACCGGTGTGCCCCACCTGGGTGCAGAACGGGATCCCGAGATCGACGCACGCCGTGTAGAGCGGGTAGTAGAGCCGATCGGTGGGGGGCAGCTCCCAGAGCCAGGGCACGATGCGCAGCGCCACGAAACCTTCGGCCACACGGCGGCGGAGATCACGCACGGCGTCCATGGGCCGCCGCAGGTCGGCGCCGGCCACACCGCGGAGGCGATCGGGGTGGCGGGCGACGTATTCGCCCACCTCGTCGTTGTTGATGAGGTCGCCGGCCGGGCCGTACCAGGCCGCCGCGAGACCGATGCTGACGTTGCCTTCGTCCATCTGCTGGATCGTCAACTCGAGCGGCAATTCCTCGGTGGGCTCCTCGAGGCCCATCCACCGGCGGAGCGAGTCGAACATCTCGTGCTGGGAGTGACGCAGGGTCGGATGTTGCATCCACACGTCGATGACACCGTCGTCCATCACCGCAGTATGGCCGACGCCGCCGGTCAGTTCCCCGCCCTGCTCAGGACCCCAGGGATTCGCCCGGGTCGGTCACGCTGGGGGATCTTGGTGCCTGTTCAGGGCCGGCGGGAGCGGGCCCAGGCTGGCGATCGAGCGAGAGGAGGGTGATGGTTCAGCGGCCGAACATCTTGTGGATCTTCTGTGACGAGCTGCGATTCGACGCGCTGTCGTGCCATGGCAATCCCTGGGCCCCGGTGTCGACACCGAACATCGATCGCATCGCCGCCGCCGGTGTGCGTTTCGAGCGCTTCTACGTGGATTCGCCGGTGTGTGTCTCGTCGCGCTACGCCCAGCTCACCGGGGCCACGCCCGGGCGCACCGGCGTGTACCACAACGACGCCATGAACCTCACCGAGGCGATCGAGCCAGTGGTGCCGTTCGTCAATGCCTTCGTCGACGCCGGTTACACGGTCGCCGACTTCGGCAAAGCTCACGTGCCCTTCGGGCTCGAAGCCTTCCCCTGGAACGAGGCTGAGGGCTCCGACATGATGCGCGAGGTCAACGACTTCGACGACCGTGTGGTGGCCCCCTACGGCGGCACCTTGGCCGCCACCTGGCCGGCCGACGTGGCCTATCGACCCGAGCGGCTCACCGACAACGTCACCCGGTTCCTGCGCGAGCAGGTCGATGGCCAGCCGTTCTTCTGCCGAGCCTCGTACCTGCAGCCCCACACGCCGGTGGCCGTACCTCAGCCGTGGTCCGGCCGCTACGACGGTCACGACTGGCCGGTCGCCATCGAGCAACCGCCCCATCTCAGTGCGTTCGAGGCCCGCTACGGCGCCGAGTGCGGTATGGCGACCATGACCGACGAGCAGGTCTTCGCCGCCCGCAGTCGGTATCACGGGCTGGTGAGCTGGCTCGACGATCAGGTGGGCCGGCTCCTCGACACCCTCGAGACCTCCGGGTTGGCGGGTAACACCACTGTCGTCTTCGGTGCCGATCACGGGGCGTTCCTCGGCGAGCTCGGCGGCGCCATGGGCAAACAGCTCTTCTCGCCACCGGCCCACCAGGTGCCTTTCATCGTGTCGCGGCCCGGCCACCTCGACGACGGTGCGGTCGACACCACCATCGCGGCCGGGGTCGACGTCGCACCCACCATGCTCGGATTGGCGGGGCTCGATCCGGTGGCCGAGGCCGACGGCCGCGACGTGTTCACCGACCCCGCCCCCGACGAGGTGTTCTCGATGATCGGCTATGGCCACACCGACGCCCGCGCCTTCTCGTTGGTGGGGTGGGGGAGCTACGTCGACGAACGCGGTTGGCCCCAGCGGGCGTGCATTCGCACCGACCGCCATCGACTCGATCGCAACGTCCGCATCGATGGTGCGCCGGTCACCGATGACGACAGCGACGTCTTCCTCGCCGACAGCCATGCCGACCCCGACGAGGTCGTCAACCGGGCCGGCGACACCGAGACGGCCGAGATCCGTGTCGATCTCGAGCAGCGGCTCGACGCCCACCTGGCCGATGCCGTCGTCGTCACCGACGAGCAGGTTGCCGAGGCGCGTGCGGCCCTGCTCACCATGATCGTCGAGCGTCGTGAGCTCCAGGCCATGGAAGGTGATCAGTAGCAGCGCTCAGCGGAGCGTGCTGCCCGGTGCGGTCGGTCAGGTGCCGCAGAAGGTCTGGTAGCTGCTGGTGAAGTCGTCGCTTGCCGGTTCGGCGTAGCGCTCCAGGCCGGGTCGTTCGGAGAACGGGCTGGTCACTGCGGCCAGCAGCGAGTGGAACGGAGCAAGGTCGCCGTCCTCGGCACTGGCCAACGATTCTTCGACGAGCTGGTTGCGGG
>JBPCTQ010000290.1:0-3898 GCA_051011595.1 Acidimicrobiales bacterium | reverse complement strand
CCAGACCGAGCGCTTCGGTGGTGCACACAGGCAGCGGCAGGTGAGGGCCCGAGAAGATGGGACCCTCGATGGGATGGTTGGTGACCACATGGGTGGTCGACTGCTCGCCGTGCTGGACCACCAGGTCGTTGTCGCCCTCCTCGAGGCCAGTGACCAGCCCTACCCGGCGGCCGTCGTCGGCGCTGCTCAACACGTCGGTGACGTCGGTGCCGTTGAGCTCGATCGTGGCGTCGGCCGACTCGACGGCCACCAAGACGTCGCCGCCGCTCACCACGTCGGGGCGGGCCGACAAGAACTCGATGTCGCCGCTCGCTGCGGAGGTGTCGGTGGTCGGAGTGTCGTTCGTCGCGGTGGTGGTCTCGTCGACGGTCGTGGACGACGACAGCTCCGACGTCGTGGGTGTGGTCTGCTCGGAGCTCCCATCACTCCCGCAGGCGGCAGCCGCCAGGGCGAGGGCGGTGGCCATTGCCAACAGTCGGATCAGCGTGCCCATGTCGGTCCCTCCTCGCTCATCCAGCGCGGTGCGTTGGCCGGTTCCCACCGGTCCTCGCTGACCAACCAGCCGATCATCTCGCCGAGCGACTCCTCGAGCGGCCGGTAGACGACGCCGAGATCGTCGCGCAGCGCCGAGTCGTCGGTGGGGACCGAGCGGGTCATGGTGGTTGCGGCCTCGAAGCCGATCGGCGGCGTCCACGACGACCGGACTCGGGCCACGAGATCGCCGGTGCGGCCGACGACTTCCATGACCCGCCCCGGGATGCGCCGGCGTTTCCACTGCTTGCCGGTGGCGAGGTCGAGGGCATCGGCGTTCTGCGTCCAGTCGACGAACGTGCCGCCGGCCATGTAGCGACGCGGCCCGCGGGCCGGCTCGATCGCCGCCACCATGGCCGAGCTCAGATCGCGCACATCGATGTACGACGTACCCCCGGATGTGATCACCGGCACCCAGCCCGGTCGCAGGGCGTCGCGCCAGCCCTCACCCACCACGTGGCTCCCCGCGTCGATCGGGCCCACGATGCCTCCCGGGTAGAAGATCACCACCGGTGCGCCGTCGGCCTGGAGGTTGCGGGCGAACCGTTCACACGCCGCCTTGGACTCGGCGTAGTCGGTCTTGGCTTTCGGGATCGGATCGTCGGCTCGCATGATGGATCCATGAGGGGGGAACAACGCCGACGTGCTCGACACGTGCACGATCGGATCGCAGCCCGCGGCCACGGCCGAGCCGAGCACCGCCTCCACCCCGGCCACGTTGGTGGCTGCCATGGCCGCGGCGTCGGCCGGATCGAAGCTCACCGTGGCGGCGGTGTGCACAACGGCCTGGCACCCATTGATGGCTTCTTCGACAGAAGTCGCGTCGGTGATGTCGCCCACCCGATGCTCGACCGGGTCCAGCCCATGACGTTCGACCATCACGTCCAGCTTCGATGGGGAGCGCACGAAGGCGACCGGGTCGTGCCCCGCGTGCTGGAGCGCAGCCATCACGTGTCCGCCGGTGAAGCCCGTGGCTCCGGTCACCAGAACTCGCATGTCGATCCCCCTCGGTCGGGACCAGTCTGGCCCACACTTGTCATACTGGCGACGTGAGGGGTGTCGCGAGCGGGGGCCGAGCAGGGTGAGCGACATCGACGCGCCTTCGGGAACGGTGACCTTCCTGTTCACCGACATCGAGGGTTCAACGCCGCAGTGGGACCAGTTTCCCGAGGCCATGGCGGCGGCGGTGTCCGAACACGATGCCTGTCTGCGATCGGTGTTCGACACCAACAACGGGTACGTGTTCACCACGGCGGGCGATTCGTTCGCGGTGGCCTTCGCTTCGGCCGTCGGTGCGCTGAGCGCCGCCGAGCAGGTGCAACAGACCTTGTCCGAGCTCCCCGCGGGACCGGCTGGGCCCATTCGGGTGCGTGTCGGACTCCACACCGGCGAGGCCGCCCGGCGCGATGGCGACTACTTCGGCCCCGATGTCAACGTGGCGGCGCGGGTGATGAGTCTCGGCCACGGCGGGCAGGTGCTGCTCACCGACTCCACGGCCGCGCTGGTCGACGAATCGGCCCTGATCGACATGGGCCGCCATCAGCTGAAGGGTCTGGCCCGCCCTCGCCAGATCCACCAGCTCGTCATCGCCGGTCGCCCCGACGAGTTTCCGCCCCTTCGATCGGGCGTCGACCGCCCCACCAACGTGCCCGCGGCGGTCGATGCGTTCGTGGGGCGCACCGAGGAACGGACCCAGATCGATCGGCTGCTCGACGAGCACCGGGTGGTCACGCTGGTGGGTGCGGGTGGCGCAGGCAAGACCCGGTTGGCGATCGAAGTGGCTCGCCCCAAGGTGCACGAGGACGGGGTGTGGTTCGTCGATCTGTCCACCCTGGGCCCCGGTTCAGCCATCGAGGGGGCGGTGGCCGACGTGGTCCAGCTGGTCGAGTCACCGGGCCGCGCCCTGCTGGACCAACTGGTCGATCACCTCCGCCGACGACAGGTCCTGTTGGTGCTCGACAACTGCGAACACGTCGTGGAGTCGGTCGCCGAGTTCGTCGACATGGTGCTCGCCCGAGGCCCCGACGTGCAGGTGCTGGCCACCAGTCGGGAGCGGCTCGAAGTGCACGGTGAGGTGGTGGTGAGCCTGGGTCCGCTGCCCGTACCCGACGCCAGTGACGACCGCACCACCGTCGTCGAGACGGCGGCCATGCAGTTGCTGGCGGCCAGAGCGGCAGAGGTCCTCGGCGGGCGGGACGTGATCGACGAGGACCCTGAATCGGCCGCCGCGGTCTGCCGGCTGGTCGACGGGTTGCCGTTGGCGATCGAGTTGGCGGCGGCCCGCCTACGCACCCTGTCGTTGGCCGAACTGGCCGAACGGCTGGGTGGGAAACTCTCGGTCCTGAAGTCGGCGCGGGGTCGCCTGGAGCGGCACCGCACCCTGGAAACGGTGATCGCCTGGTCGTACGACCTGCTCGATCACCAAGAACAGCTCGTGTTCGACCGTTTGTCGGTGTTCGTCGGCGGGTTCACCCTGGCCGCCGCCGAGTTGGTGGTGGCCGACGAAGATCTCGATACCGACGAGGTGCTCGATCATCTGGACCGGCTGGTCGACAAGTCGCTGGTGGTGGCCGACACCCGCGGACGCGACCGACGCTTCCGTCTCCTGGAGACCTTGCGTTCGTTCAGCGCCGAACGGCTTCGCAGCCGCCCCGACCGAGAGACCGTGCTCGACCGTCACCTGAAGTGGTCGCTCACGCTGGTGACCGAACTCGAGGTGCATATGCGTACGGCGGGTCAAGACGCCGCGCTGGCCGCCGTGCGATCCGAACACGACAACTTGCGGGCGGCCCGGTCCCGTGCGGCCGACGCGGGTGATCAGGTGGCCGTGCTCCGTATCACCACGTCGGCTCCCCTCGATCCCCACGCCGACCGGCAGGATCTCCTGGAAGAGCTGTTGGCCACCGTCCCCGACGCTCCACCGGAGCTGCGGGCTCGCGCCTGTTATACCGCCGTCGGCGCTGCCTTCGAGGAGGGTTCCTGGGAGAAGGCTCTGCCGTACGGTGAAGAAGCCATTCGCCGGTTCGACGAGCTCGGCGACGACAGCCAGCGGGCCTACAGCCAGATGATGTTGGCCTATTGCCTCTGGGGAGCGGGCCGAGACGGCGTCGAACCATTGCTGCGGGCTGCACTGGCCAGCTTCGAGGCATTGGACGACACCATGGGTGAGGCCTACATCTGCTGGGTGTTGTCGCAGTGGTGCCTGCACATCGATCCCGCCGACGACGAGGCCGAGCCTTTGTCGACGCGTTCGGTGGAGTTGTTCACCCAGGTGGCGTCCCCCTTCGGCCTGGCCCACGCCCGCGAAGGTCGCGGCTACGTGCTGGCCCAACAGGGACACCTGGCCGAGGCCATGGGTCAGATGCGT
>JBPCTQ010000289.1:0-11249 GCA_051011595.1 Acidimicrobiales bacterium | reverse complement strand
AGGTCGATGAGCTTGGCGTAACACCCATCCTCGAAGTTGGACACGCCACCATCGGTCCACACGTGTTCGTCGTCGCCGATGAGCTCACGATTGGGATCGGCCGACAGGGTCGTCTTCCCGGTGCCCGACAACCCGAACAAGATCGCACTGTCCTTGCTCTTGCCCACGTTGGCCGAGCAGTGCATCGACAGCTGCCCCTTGGCCGGGAGCACGAAGTTCATGATGGTGAACATGGTCTTCTTGTTCACCCCGCAGTAGTCGGCCCGACCGAGAACCAGGCCGACCCGATTCTCGAGATCGATGATCACGGCCCGGTCCGACACGGTGCCGTCGCGTTCGGGGTCGCACCGGAACGACGGCACGTTGATGAGGGTCCACCCCTTCTCGGCCCGATCGGCGTCGTCGCGCACATCCTTCGGGAACATGATGTTGCAGAAGTAGGCGTGGGTGGCGAACTCGCCGACGAACCGGTAGGGCTCGGCAAACTCGGGGTCCCAGCCACAGAAGACGTCGGTGTTGTAGAGGGTGGACTGGCGTTCGTTGAGGTGAGCCACGACCCGCGGCAACAACGCATCGAAGGCATCGGGATCGAATTGTTTGAAACCCGACTTCCACCACACATCGTCGATGAAGGCGGGGCGAGCGACCGCGAAGGTGTCCTGCACCGGGCGGCCCGTACACGAAGGGTCGCTGTAGAACACCAGTGGCCCGTCGACACCGAGCGACGTGGCGAAGGCCTTTTGTTCATCGTCGGGGCCATCCATGGCCACCCGACCGCGATCGTTGGCGATGGCCGCCGCGAACAACTCGTCCTGGCTCAAGCCGGACCTGAGCGTGACGGTGGTGAGACCGAAGGCGGCCTCCAACTCTTCGGCAACGGTCATCAGTGTGGTCTTCCTTCGTACGCAACGACCGCACAAGCGTGATGGCTCGATGCGGGGCTGTCCATAGGTCGAATGCTCCGAGTTTGCCGTGCCGACCGCAGCCCGGCCCAACCGGGCGACCAGTTTGCGTCGAGTCGACCGCCGGCCACCTCTGATGTGACAACTTTCGCTTTTCTTGAGTGCAAATGACTCAAGTTAACTGCTATTCTGACGGTTACCCCGCAAGCTGCGCCTTCGGGGCCACAACCCACCCACCCCCAAGAAAAAGAACACCCCACCCCACGAGGAGGCGGCCATGTTCCGCACCACCGATCCCCTTGCCGAGTTCGACCGATTCTTCCGACCGGTCGGACGGCCGACACTGCCGCTCGATGCGGTGCGCCGTGACGACGAGGTGGAGGTCCACGTCGATCTGCCCGGCGTCGCCCGCGACGACATCGACGTCAGCGTCGACGACCGACGCCTCACCATCCGAGCCGAACGCCACAACCCCTCCGGCGACGACGACACCGCGCTGATCAGTGAGCGCCGATTCGGTTCGTTGCACCGTCAGCTGCACCTCGCCGACGAGCTCGACGCCGATGCCCTGCGCGCCGACTATGTCGACGGTGTGTTGCGCATCACCATCCCGGTGCGAGCATCGGCTGCTCCTCGCCGGGTAGAGATCGGCGCCGGCGCGGCCTGACCACCCCAGCGGGTCCGTACCATGTCGGAGCAATGATATGGAGCGAGATCCGCGGGGCACTGGCCCTCCTGGCCGTCGGGGCCGCCATCGCCGTGTCGTTCGTGGTTCTCCTCGACCGCACCGGCGAGACCCTCGGAACCAGCACATTCGCCCCGCCGGCGAGCACCGAGACCACAACCACCACCACCATCGACCCGCGCGACGACATCCGTCCGACGGTCGCACTCTGTGATGCGGCGCTCACCTTCGTGTCCGGGGCCCAGTCCGAGGCGTTCCTGTGGCCGGGCAAGGTGGCGCAGCTGGCCGAGACGTTCTATCAGGCGGCCTACGACGCCAGCGTGGGCGACATCCGCGCCGAGTACGCCGCCGCCCTCGCCTACTACGAGGACTACAACGACATCGCCGAACCGGGCAACTACGACCCGCTCACGTTGCTGCGAGGACCCACGGCTGACCGGTACCGGCAGTTGGCCACCCGCGAGCCACCCGGGGTCGAAGCCACTCGAGTGAACGTGTCGTTCCTGTGCCCCGGAACGGTGATCCCCGGGCCCCCCATCATCCCGCCCGACGAGTTCGACGACCTCGAGGACACCATCGCCGAGGAGCTGGCCGACGAAGAGGGCCGGTGATGGCCGTGTCCGACCAGGCCAGCGGATACCCGCCCGATCCCCATGTGTTGCGCGACCTCGCGTTCACCACGGAACGAACCGGCGCACACACCATCGTCCGGGCTCGCGCCACCTCGCTGCTGTCGCAGGGGTCGGATCACCTGGGCCTGGGAGTCCTTGCCATCCTGCTCGACGTGAGCGGCGCCTCCACTGCCATCGAAGCCGTTCAGCCCGACTGGATCGCCACCGTCGATCTCACCTACCACGGCCGACCGATGCCGCTCGGGCCGGTGGTCATCGATGTCGCCCCGGTCCGGGTCGGCAAGAACCTGGTGGTCATGGGCGCCGACGTCTACCCGGGCGACATCACGGGCACGCCGTTGGGCCAAGGCCTGATCACGTTCACCCGCATCCCCGGATCGGCCACCACGGCCACGATCGAGTCCGACACCCGCTCGGGCCCGACCACCATGGCCGGCGCCCGTCCGCTCGACGAGCCGATCGAACAGCGCCTGGGCATCACGGTCATCGACGCCTCCACCGGCCAGATCGAAATGCCCCACCACGACTACGCCCGCAACAGCTTCGGCACCATCAACGGAGGGGTGGTGGGGCTGCTCTGTGAGGAGGCAGCTCGTCATCGCGCCACGCACCTGCTCGGGCAATCGGTCGCCGGCCATGGACTCGAGGTGCACTACCTGGCCCAGGCCCGAACCGGACCGGCCCGCACCTCCACCACCGTGCTCAGGGCCGACGACCACGGAGCCACAGTGCGAGTCGAGGTGGTCGATACCGGCGCCGACGACACACTGCTCGCCGTCGGGATGGTGTTGGTGGCGACCCTGGGCTGAGCGAACCGACCCCTACGCTGCGGCCATGACTTCTCGGCGCAGCATCCTCATCGCCGCACTGTTCGGGATGGGTGCCATCGTGCTCAGCCTGAGCGACCGGGCACCGTCGGTGTGGAAGCAGGTGTCCAGTGGTCTAGAGGAGGTCTGGCACCGAGTAGAGGTGGCCTTCGCCATCGACCTCGATCGCCAGACCATCCCCTGGACGGCCGACGAGATCGGCCACCTGGTGCTGTGGGGAGGGGGCATGGTGCTGTTGGGTCTGGCCCTGCGCCACCGCTACCGCGCCGATCGCATCGCGGCCACCCTCTTCGTGTCGTCGCTGCTGCTCGAGGTGCTCCAGGCCCTGGTCACGGCTCGCCGCTCCCTGTCCCTGCTCGATGCCGCGGCCAACGGGCTGGGAATCATGGTCGGCCTCACCCTCGTCGTGGCCATCGAGTTGATCTGGCCACTACCATCACCCGCTCACCCAGCCGACGGTTGATCAGGAGGTCCCATGCGCCGTTTCGAGGATCGAGTGGCGCTCATCACCGGGGCCGCCTCCGGCATCGGACAAGCCACCGCCGAACGATTGGCCCGCGAGGGGGCCACGGTGGCGGCCGTCGATCTCGACGAGACCGGGTTGGCCACCACAACCGACTCGGTGGCGGCTGCCGGCGCCACCGGAGCCACCTGGATCTGCGACGTGGCCGACGAGCAGCGGGTGAACGAAGTCGTGGCCGAGGTGGCCGACACCTTCGGTCGCATCGACACCCTGATCAACATGGCCGGCGTCCTGCGCAGCGACCATAGCCACGAGGTCGCGCTCGACGATTGGCAACGGGTGATCAACATCAATCTCACCGGCACCTTCTTGATGACCCGCGAGGCCCTCCCCCACCTGCTCGCCGTGGGCGGCAACATCGTGATGGCGTCGTCCACGGCGGCGCTCGGAGGGCACCCGTGGATGTTGCCCTACGCCGCGTCAAAGGGTGGGATCCACGCCATGACCCACACCCTGGCCGTCGAGTACGCCCGTCAGGGGTTGCGAGTCAACGCGGTCGCCCCGGGAGGTATCACCACGCCGATGGTGGCCACCGTGCGCCTACCCGACGACGCCGATTTCTCGCTCCTCGACCGCATCAGCCCGGTCGATGAGTTCCGCGGTCCCGAAACGGTGGCGGCCACCATTGCCTTCCTGGCCTCCGACGACGCAGCCCATGTGAACGGCGAGGTCGTGCGGGTCGACGGCGCCACGTTGGCCTGACGAGGTCAGTCTCCCGGAACGATCGTTTCGAACAGCACCACCACGAGGTGCACGACCGGCGCCCACAAGAAGAGCGCCACCAGCCCGAAGGCCCAGTGCGCCGTGAACGCAAACACCACACCTGCTCCTACAAGTGCCGCGGCCACCAGCGCCACGACGCGCAGGAGTTTGAGCCGTCGGCGCTGCTCGGGAGTGATGAGATCGATCGTGGGCACACTCATGTCCTGTTGATCGGCGATCCGCGGCCTCGACTTCAATGGTGACTCAACTCGCCGGTCGACACCACCACGCCGGCGGTTCCGGCCAGACTCTGTGCGTGAGACGTCTGGTGGTGCTGCTCGTCGGGGTGATGGCCGCCGTTGCCTGCGGCTCGGACACTGCGCCATCGGTGACCCCGACTTCGGTGACCGCGAGCTCAGGGCCCACGACAGTGACCCCGGCATCGGTGACCCCGACAACTGTGACCCCGACAACAGCCCGGCCTCCCGGCGTCGCCGAACTGTCGGTCGAGGTGGTCAGCACCATCCCTCACGACACCGCGTCGTTCACCCAGGGTCTGGTCCGCATCGATGACGGCTTCTACGAGAGCACCGGCCTCCGGGGTCAGTCGTCGGTGCAGGAGCTGGCGGCCGACGGATCGGCGGTTCGCCGTACCGATCTCGACCCGACCCTGTTCGGTGAGGGCCTCGAGCTCGTGGGCGACCAACTCATCCAGCTCACCTTCGAAGCCGGCACGGCCCTGGTCTATGACACCACCACCCTCGACGAAGTGGGCCAGTTCGGCTACGAGGGCGAGGGGTGGGGACTGTGTCAGCTCGACGACGGGCTGGTGATGTCCAATGGCACGGACGCACTCACCTTGCGGGAGGTCTCGACGTTCGCGGCCGTCGCCACTGTCGACGTCACCCTCGATGGGGCACCACTCGACCAGCTGAACGAACTGGAGTGTGTCGCCGGCACGGTGTGGGCCAACGTGTGGAAGCAGGACATCATCGTGGGGATCGACCCCGACACCGGCGAGGTGCACAGCGTGGTCGACGCCTCGGGCCTGTTCCGGTCCGACGACCCCGAGTCGGTACTCAACGGCATTGCCTACGATGCCGAGACCGAGACGTTCTGGATCACTGGGAAGAACTGGCCCACCCTGTACGAGGTCCGGTTCGTCGACTCCGCCGGCTGATCAGTCGGCCCAGTCACCCTCTTCGCCCCACGCCGGTTCGGGCCAGACCGATTCGCGCGGGGGCGCCACCGGCCAGATCATGTAGTCGCCGTCGGCGATACCGAACTGCCCGCCCGGTTCGACCTGGCCGACCACCACGACGGTTCCGTCGAGGGGCAGCCGCTCGGCGTCACCGGGGTGGATCTCGGCCACCGCCGCCGGAGGTTCGGTCGGAATCGGCGGATGGCGATACAACGCCACCACCGCAGCCTGCGGTTCGGCGTCGCGGTAGCCGAAGGTGCGGCGGCCCCACCATCCCACGTTGACCAGCAACACGAACTCGATCGCCAGCACCGTCAGCAGCGCGGCACCCGCCACCAGCAGGCCCGAGTGGTCATACACGAGCAGACCGATGCTCACCGGGGGCAATACGGCCAGGATGGCGATGAGCACCACACTGGTGAAGGGCAGGCCGGCCCGGGTCACCGTCGACCAACGTCGATGGGAGAACACCACGATGGGGGCGCCGGCGGGTTCGCCCCGGCCCAGCACCACCCGAGCCTGGAAGGCCCGCTGCTCCTCAGCCCATTCGTCTCGGGTCACACCACCAGCTCACCTCGTCGCAACGCCGCGAGCCAACCTCGCGCTCGCTCACATCGTGGCGAAGGCCTGGGCCAACCCGTAGGCGTGACCAGCGGTGTAGCCACCATCGACGGGCAGCGCCACCCCGGTGATGAACGAGGCGTCGTCGCTGGCCAGGAACAATGCCGCCGCGGCCAGTTCATCGGGTCGACCGAAGCGCCCGAGCTTGTGCTGTTCTCGGATGCCGTCCTTGAAGTCACCCTCGGCCAGCGCCTCCGCCAGCAACGGTGTGTCGACGAAACCGGGGCACAAGGCGTTGGCCCGGATGCCGGCCCGGCCGTAGTCGCAGGCCAGGTTCTTGGTCAGCAGGATCACCGCACCCTTGGAGGCGTTGTACGCACTGCCTCCTTCACATCCCTCGATGCCCTCCACGCTGGCCACCGTGACGATGGCACCCGACTTCTGGGCCAGCATGGTGGGCAGGGCCGCCTTGGCGCTGTACATGGTGCCGGTGATGTTGATGTCCTGGCACCGTTGCCAGTCGGCGGCATCGAGCAGGTGCAGCGGCCCACCGACCGCAACCCCCGCCGCCGTCACCACCACGTCGAGGCGACCGTGTTCGGCCACCAACCCTTCGACCAGCGCCTGTTGGGCCGACTCGTCTCGCACATCGAGTGTCTCGAACGCATGACCGGCGAAGTCGGCGACCGGTGGCTGGATGTCGCTGCCCACGACCACCGCCCCTTCGGCCACGAAACGATCGACACACGCCGCACCGATACCTGAAGCCGCACCGGTGACGTGGGCCACCTTGCCATCGAGTCGTCCCATGTGATTCTCCCGTGCTCGTTCGTGGTGGGCCAACGTAGAGTCAGCGGCGATGGGGAGCGAACTGGTCGCCGGGATCGACGGCGCTCGCTTCGGGTGGGTGGCGTGTGTGACCACCACATCCGGTGGCAGCCTCCGCTTCGCCACCGGTGCGACGCTGGCTGATGTGTGGGACACGAGCTGGTCGGTGGTGGCCATCGACGTGCCCATGGGCCTGCCGGCTCGTGACCGCCGACCTGCGGACGCCGAAGCTCGATCCATCCTCGGGCCGCGCCGATCGTCGCTGTTCCCGACGCCCGTGCACGCCACGCTGGGCGCCGGCGACTATGCCGATGCGCTGGCCCGCAGCCGAGCGGCGTGCGGCCGAGGACTGTCCCGCCAGTCCTTCCACCTGTTGCCGGGGGTGCGAGAGCTCCGAACGTGGCTGGGCGGGCCCCGAGACCACGTGTACGAGGTGCACCCCGAGACCAGCTTCACGCTCCTCAACGGCGGCACTGCGCTCGAACCCAAAACAACAGCGTTCGGCCGGGCACAGCGACACCACCTGGTGGCCAACTGGCGACCGGTGGAGCTCGACCAGCAGCTGTCGATCGATCATCTCGATGCCGCGGCGGCGGCCTGGTCGGCCACCAGGATCGCCGCCGGAACACACCACATCCTGGGCCGAGACGGTGTCGACCCCGACGGCTTCTCGCTGACCATGGCGGTGTGACCCCTCACCGGACCACGTGAGCAAACGGGAGTCCGGCCGCGACCCAACTCCAGCTCGGTTGCCACCGTTCCCACTGGGACGGCTTCTCGCTGACCATGGCGGTGTGACCCCTCACCGGACCACCCACCGGCGGGGCCTTCACGCCGAGGGTCGTTGGTTCTCGGGCCTCCTACTCGGTGTGCGCCTCCCAGGCGGTGGACAGTTGGCGGGCGGTGGCGGCGGCGTGGGCGTGGTCGTTGTAGGGGTTGCGGGGCCAGAAGAAGCCGCGCAACCCGTCCTTGCGGCGGCGGGGAACAACGTGCACGTGGAGGTGGGGCACACTCTGGCTCACCCGATTGTTGAGGGCCACGAAGCTGCCCTCGGCGCCCAGGCTGGTCTCCATCAAGGTGGCCAACCGGCGGGCGTTGGCGAACAGTGGCTCCACCAGATCCGGCGGGAGTGTCGTCAACGTCTCATGGTGGTCGAGGGGCACCACCAGGACATGGCCGGGGAACAACGGTTTCCGGTCGAGGAACCCCATGGTGGTGTCGTCGCGAAACACCTCGAAGCCGGGCGAGGTGCCGGCCACGATCTCGCAGAACACACAGGCCCCAGTCAGCGTCACTCCCCTCGCCCCGCCAGATTGCCACAGTCGACCGCGGTGCTGGTCAGACGGTGTCCGAGCAGTCCGGTAGGTTGCCGGTATCGCTGTACTCGTCCCCCGCTACGGCCTCGACATAGAGACCGACACGTCGATCGACGGCCTCGACCCCGACGTCGCCGCCGTGGTCAGCGTGGCGGTGGTGGGCGACGGACCGGCTCAGGTGTTGTCCGGTCCAGAACCGGAGTTGCTCCGGAACCTCGATGAATTGTTGGCCACCCTGGCCCCGGGAGTACTGGTCACCTGGAACGGGGGCGGCTTCGATCTCCCGTTCCTGGCCCGGCGGGCCCACCGAGTGGGCGTCGAGTTGGGGCTGCGCCTGCGTCACGACCCGCGGATCCTCCAACGCGAACCGCTGGCCGGATGTCCGGGGTGTTATCGGGCCCGGTGGTACGGGCATCGTCATCTCGACGGCTACCGGGTGTACCGGGCCGACGTGGGGGCGTCGCTCGGCTTGTCGTGTGGCCTCAAAGCACTTGCTCGCGCCGTCGGCCTGGAGCCGATCGAGGTCGATCGAACCCGCATCCACGAGCTCAGCGCCACCGAGCTGCACGACTACGTCGCGTCCGATGCGGTGCTCACCCGCCGTCTGGTCGATCGACGTTGGGCCACCGCCCAAGCGGCCATCGACGACCCGACGTTCGTCGACGACCGGCCCCTGTCGACGTTGCCCATCGAACCAGCCACCGAGCTCAGCACCACACCCTGAGGTGGCCCGCGAGCGCCGTCAGCTCAGCGGCACGTACCCGGGGACCTCGTGGTGGGGGGTGTCGAGGTACACCTTGGCTTCGGGGAAGCCGCCGAACCGGCCCTGGCTCCAGCGAACCTCGACATGGCCGTTGATCACCCGATGACCGCCGTCGAGTCGGTCGGCCACCTCGGCCCGCCAGGCCACCGCCGGTTGCCCGGCCACCGGATTCCAGCTGTCGAAGTTCACCAGCTGGTAGGCCTGGCGGAACTCCGACGGTGTACCCACCCGGTAGTGCAGGGGGGTGTGGCGAGCCGATGTGCCCAGCACGAAGTAGGGCGCCGGTTGCAGCCGCAGCATGCGCCACAGGAGGTCTTCGCGATGGGCATCGCTGGCCACGTTGCGTTTCCACCGCTGGGCGGTCTCGTGTGACACGGCGTTCACGAAGTCCTGGTACGGCTGCTGCAGCGGCTCGGGCCAGCTCCCGCCTTTGGGCAGACTGCGTTTGAGCATCTGGCGATGGGGTTTCTCCAGGTCGGCGACCCGATCGGGAAGATCACCCACCACGTCGCGCCGACAGGCGTCGTACAGGGCTTGGAAGGGTTCAGGGGCCACCTCCAGGTACCAGTCGTAGCGATCACCCTGTCGATCGACCAGGCGCCGGTCGAACAGGTGCGGCGGCGAGGTGTTCATCAAGATGTTCGACTGGTATTTGCAGCTCACCAGGTAGACGTGATCGGCCTGGAGATCGGCCGGGATCATGTCGTACCCGGGTGGCTTCTTGGGGCCCTTCCACTCGAGACGGTCCGGCACCCGGCCCCGCAGCCCGTCGCGGCTCCCGAGGAAACGTTGCCCGGTGGCCCAGGCCACCGAGAACTCCTCGTCGAAGCGCCCGCCGGCGCGGGCCGTGTCGAGCATGGCGTACTGACGGTCGGTGACGTTCACGAACCAGTCGGGCCGGGTGGCCAGGGCGCGATCGAGGTCGGGGAAACCCAACATGGCCAACCCGGTGGTGATCTCGGTGACTTCGGTGCGGTCCGACGGCACGGCCAGAGCCTGTCAGATCAGCCCTGGTGGCTGTCGCGGAACAACGGCGTGAACTGCAGTTGGGCGCCGATGAGGTCGGCGGGCAGATCGGCATCGGTGTTGATGTGCAGGCTGGTGTACACGTCGATGGCCACCCCGGTGTGGCTGATCCAGTCGACGACGGCATCGCCCCACCGCTCCTCGAGCAGCGACTGACGCAGGTTGTCGGCCAGCCCGTCAGGCAAGGTGGCGGGGCTGGTGCGGGCCACCAGCTCGAAGGCGAGGACCCGGTGCAAGATGTCGACGTCGGCGGCCAGGTAGACCTCGGGCGGATCGTGATGAACGACGGCGTAGGCGACCGGGTTCAGTCCCACCGCTCGCGCTCGATCTCGGCCTCGGACCAGAACCCCGGTTCGGGCCGGTCGCCGGCAACCTTGGCGTACCGGTTGAGCCGGACCACGTCGTCCTTGGAGAACATCTCGACCACGTCGAAGATGCTCTTGGGACCCACGGCGCGCAGCGCCTTGTCGCCTTCACTGCCCGGTTTGGGCAGATTCGACGTGACGATCAACACCCGGGCGGTGGGTTCGGCCGAGGTGAGCACATGGGCCCGACCGAGGCTCTTCCACAGGGTGTCGGTGCGCATCAGCCCGGGGCGCACCGTGGTGAATGCCCCGGAGACGTCGACGAACCACTGATTGCCTTCAGCCTGATCGTTGGTGACCTCGAAGTTGAACTGGATCCCCAGCTTGGAGAGTTTGGGCTGTTCACGAAGCACGGTGAAACCGGCGTCTTCCAGCACCAGCCGGGCGATGTCCTGGGCCTTCTTGCCTTCGCGGTAGGCCCGGGCCTGGAAGTGTTCGACGGTGTGGTCGGCCTCGGGAACCTCGAGGCCGGGAAGTTCGATCTCGTCGGCCTCGAGGCCGCGGTACATGGGCCGGGTGTGGGCCTGGGCCAGGCGCTCGCGGGCCAGGTCGACGTACTCGGGGTCGAGGTCGAAACCCACCCCCACCCGGTTGGCCCGTTTGGCCGCCACCAGGGTGGACCCCGAACCCATGAAGGGATCGAGCACCAGGTCTCCTTCGTAGGTGTACAGGTCGATCAGCTTGAGCGGGAGATCGACCGGGAACGGGGCCGGGTGGCCCACGCGGCGGGCCGACTCGGCGTCGATCTCCCACACGTCGCGGGTGGCCTCGACGAACTCGTCGTTGTTGGTGCTGGCGAGATGAGGCAGACCCCGCTTGCGGCGCTCTTCTTGGCTGAGGGCCCGGTCGAAACGGCCCTTGCTGGCCACGATGACCCGTTCGGTGGTGTCACGGAGCACCGGGTTGGCCGGGCTCTTG
>JBPCTQ010000288.1:0-19863 GCA_051011595.1 Acidimicrobiales bacterium | reverse complement strand
CATCCTGGGCGCCGACCACGACATCTGGGCGGTGACCGTCGAGGAGGAATACCACGAGGAGGTCGCGACCGGGTCTGACGGGTCGTGATCGCTCCGGTCGGCGACCGGTGGCAGACCGGTGCCCGACCCCGGGTCTACTTTCCCGCCGTCGAAGGCCTGCGGGCCGTGGCCGCCGGTCTGGTGTTCGTGCACCATCTGGGATTCTTCAGCGGTGCCACGTTCAGCTCGTCACTCGGTGGGCTCCTCGACACCTTCGATGTCGGGGTTCCCGTCTTCTTCGCGCTGAGTGGGTTCTTGCTGTTTCGTCCCCACGTCGAGGCCATCCTCGACGACAACAACCTGCCGGCGCCCTTGCGGTTCTGGTGGCGGCGGGCCTGGCGCATCTATCCGGCCTACTGGGTGGTGCTCACCCTGGTGTACGTGGTGTTGCGGCCCGAGGTCTCCACCGAAGCGCCGGTACGCGAGTACTGGATTCACTTCCTGTTGTTGCAGATCTACCCGTCCGACGGTGTCTTCTGGGGCATCTCCCAAGCCTGGACCCTGGCCGTCGAGGTCAGCTTCTACGCGGTCCTGCCGTTACTGGCGATCGGTGCCAAGCGGTGGGTGGCCGGACGACCCGTCAGCCAGCGGGCCGTGCTGTTGCTGATCGGCTGCGGGGCGCTCATGCTGTTGAGTGTGGCCTGGCGGATGCTCGCCATGCGGCAGGGCTGGTCGTTCAACACCACGTTGTGGCTGCCCGGCACCATCGACTACTTCGCCATCGGCATGGCCCTCGCCGTGGCCCACGCCTGGTCGGAGCGACGACCGGTCGCTGCTCCGCTCCGTGCTGCGCTCACGGCCAGCGGCTGGTGGTGGTGGCTGGCGGCGCTGGCGGTGCTCGTGTTCGTGGGTTACCAGCTCGGGCTCCCCCGTGACGCCGAAGGCCGTGGACCCTGGCACATCGAGCTCTACCGGCAGTTCGGCTACGGGCTGGTGGCGTTCTTGATGGTGGTACCCGCCATCTTCTCCCCCGCAACCTCGTCGCTGCATCGCACCCTGAGACTTCGACCCCTGGTGTTCATGGGGGTGATCTCGTACAGCTTCTATCTGTGGCACACCGCAGTCATCGAGGAGTGGTTCCAGATCACCGACCGCACCCCCATCTTCGGATGGGGTATGGGCGAGATGACCTTCCCCAGCGTGGCGTTCTTCGCCATGATCTTGTTCACCTTCGCGGGCACCGTGGTGCTGTCGTGGATCACCTACCGGCTGGTCGAGCGCCCGGCGCTGGCATGGAGCCGTGAACGGGGACCCGGTTCGTCGAAGGCCGCGTCATGAACGAGTCCCGACGATGGTGGCTCATCATCGCCCTGTTCTGTGGGGCGGCGTTGGTCCTGGAGTTGTTCTACATCTTCGAGTTCCGCACCGACTTCCAGGAGAACGTGCTGCCAACCGGTCAGCTCTACCGCACCCAGGTCTGGGGTGACGGTCTGGTGTACAGCGCCCAGGCCAACTACCTCGTCGATGGTGAAGGGCTGGTGGCGCCGCTCCCCCGAGAGTTGTTCGGTGTGGTGCAGGAATCAGCCGATCACCCACCCCTCTACACCCTGTACCTGGCGGCCTGGTCGTTGGTGGGGGTCAAGTCCCAGGTCGGTCACATGGTGGTCACCGCCCTGGCGTCGAGCCTCACCCCACTCACCTTCGGCATCCTCGGACGACGAGTTGCCGGTGCCACGGTGGGCCTGGTGGCCGGCTTTTTCGGCGCCTTCACACCGAGCATCTGGACGGCACCCGGGTTCGTCCTGGCCGAGTCGCTCACCGTTCCCCTGGCCGCGTTGGCGGCCTTCTTCGCCTACCGCACCCTCGACGATCCCACGGTGCGCAACGCGGTGTGGCTGGGACTGTTCACCGGACTGGCCACCCAGGCCCGAGCAGAACTGTCGGCGTATGTGTTGTTCGCGGTGGTGCCGTTGATCCTGGTGGTCCTGCGCCGCCAGTCCTGGCGGCAGCGCATCACCATGCTGGCTGGTGCCGGGGTGGCGTGTGCCGCCGTGGTGCTGCCCTGGGTCGGCTACAACCTGAACCGGTTCGAGGAGCCGGTGTACATGTCGATCGGTCTCGACTACTCGGTCGCACAGGCCAATTGTGACGAGTCCTACAGCGCCGAGTTCATCGGGTACTACTGGCTCGGGTGTATGGGCGAGGCACTGGAAGGCACCGGTCTGACCTACGTCGATCAGTCGCTGGGTGCCGCTCATCTACGCGAAACAGGTGTCGACTACGCACTCGATCACCGGCGCCGGGCGGTCACCGCGGTGGCAGCCCGTCTGGGGCGAGTGGCCGGCGTGTTCCACCCGATGCAACAGGCGCGCCTCAATTCGCTCATCGCCGGTCGGGAGCCGTGGCTGGCCAACGCTGCGGTGCTCTTGTGGTACCCGATGGCTGCCTTGGCCGCAGTGGGTTACGTGATGTTGCACCGCAGGGGCCGCGCCGTTTTCCCGCTGCTGGCCCTGGTGGCGGTCACCGCGGTGGCGGTGGCGATGAGCCTCGCCGTCCTGCGATACCGGGCCCCGCTCGAACCGGTGCTGGCTGTCGGTAGTGCCGTGGCCCTCACCGCGGCGGCTCGTTTCGTGGGTCGGGCCTGGCGCGACACCGAGACCGTGCCGCAGTAGCGTGACTGACGTGGAAGCACCGCCGCGCACCGTCGTGGTCATACCGGCGTTCAACGAAGAAGAATCCCTGCCGGGGGTGCTCGCCGAGTTGGCCCAGACCGTGCCCGATCTGGCCGTGGCGGTGATCGACGACGGCAGTTCCGACGACACCGAGGGATCCGCCCGTCGCGGCGGGGCCACGGTCATCGTCTTGCCGTTCAACCTCGGCATCGGTGGCGCGCTGCGGGCCGGCTTCCGGTACGCCGTGGAGCAGGGCTACGACCGAGCGGTGCAGTTCGATGCCGACGGTCAACACGACGCCAGCCAGATCGAGGTGCTGTTGCAGGCGCTCGACGAAGGCGCCGACATGGTGATCGGCAATCGGTTCGGTGCCGACGACGACTACGAGGTCGGCGCCACGCGCGGGCTGGCGATGAGGTCGCTCCGGTTCCTCACCCGCCGTTTGGCCGGGAAGAACTTCGTCGACACGTCGTCGGGCTTTCGTGCGGTACGCCGACCACTCCTCGAACGATTCGCCGCGGAATACCCGATCGAATACATGGATTCGGTGGAGACACTCATCGGGGCCTGCCGGGCCGGCTACGACGTACGAGAAGTACCCACCAACATGCGGGCTCGGGCCGGTGGACAGCCGTCGAATCGGAGCTTCCGGCTGGTCTACAACTATCTACGGCTGCTGGTGGCGCTGGCCTCGTCCACGCTGCGGCGCCGTCCTCGCCCGACCTGAATGGAGAAGTCATGAGTGGTCAAGCCCACGCCTTGTTGGTGGTGCTCACCGTCGGCGCCATCGTGTTCATCCTGCGTCTGGTCAGCCAGCAGGTGCTGAAGGCCAAATACGCACTGTTGTGGGTCACCATCGGTGTCGGTGTGGCTGTC
This sequence comes from Acidimicrobiales bacterium, assembly GCA_051011595.1. Taxonomy (GTDB): domain Bacteria; phylum Actinomycetota; class Acidimicrobiia; order Acidimicrobiales; family SHLQ01; genus JAOUEE01. The sequence continues at coordinate 16,336 of JBPCTQ010000288.1, read as the reverse complement.
ATGGCCGCCGTTCCGAGCCTGCTCGACACGGTGGCCGGCTGGCTGGGAGTCGACTACCCGCCGGCGGTGTGGCTCATGATGGGCCTGGCCTTCCTGTTCGTACTGGCCGTGCACTTCTCGTGGGAGCTCTCCCGTATGGAGGGCCGGGTTCGTACGCTGGCCGAGGAGGTGGCGCTGCTTCGCCACCGGATCGAGCAGCAGGAGACACCCGCGGATCACTGATCCCGGGCCTCTGACCGGGTTGTCCGGCGCGCGACGGGTAGGATCACTGGTCGCTCGACCCCCTCTGAGGACCCCTCATGCATCGGTCTCGCCGGCTGGCCACCCCCGAGGTCGCCGTCTCACCTGAACAGCTGACCAAACTCGGTGATCTGGCCGCCAGCGCCGGGATCCGCCGAATTCACATGTTCGCGTGGCGTGACCTGGCCGACATCGAGGCGGGCGGCTCCGAAGTTCATGCCGCGGCGGTGGCTTCGGTGTGGGCCCAGGCCGGTCTCGAAGTGATGATGCGCACGTCGTGGGCCCAAGGGTCGCCGCCCAAAGCCGATCGTGACGGCTACCAGGTGGTACGCAAGGCCGGCCGGTATCTGGTGTTTCCTCGGGCCATCGGCGCCGAGCTCGCCGGCCGCAATGGCCCCCGCGATGCCCTGATCGAGATCTGGAACGGCATGCCCTTCCTGTCGCCGCTGTGGGCCACCGGTCCCCGTGCGGTCTTCTTGCACCATCACCACGAGAAAATGTGGCCGCTCGTCCTCGGGCCCAAGCTGGCTCGTCTGGGTTCGGTCTTCGAGCAGCGGGTGGCGCCGCCCCTCTACCGGCGGACACCGGTGATCACCCTGTCCGACAGCTCCAAAGCCGAGTTGGTTGCCCGCATGGGACTGCCGGCCGAGCAGGTCACCGTTGTCCCGCCCGGCATCGACCCGCACTTCGAACCCGGGGGTGAACGGTCGGCGCACCCGCTGGTGGTGGCTGTCGGTCGGCTGATGCCGTCGAAACGTTTCGACATGCTCATCGAGCAGTGCAATCGGGTACGGCGCAACGTGCCCGATCTCCAGCTGGTGATCGTCGGTGAGGGGTACGAACTCGACAACCTCGAGGCCCTGATCCGCAACCTCGACGCCGACGAATGGGTGCACCTGCCCGGGCGGGTCGACGACGAAGAGCTGATCGATCTGTACCGGCAGGCCTGGGTCGTGGCCAGCGCATCGATCAGTGAAGGCTGGGGGATGACCCTCACCGAGGCCGCCGCCTGTTCCACTCCCGCGGTGGCCACCGACATCGCCGGCCATCGCGACGCGGTCGTCGACGGAACGACCGGCATTCTGGCGTCCAGCGACGACGCCTTCGCCGCCGCCCTGGGCGATCTGCTCACCGACCCGACTCTGCGCGAGCAGATGGGCAAGGCGGCTGCCCTCAACGCCCGGCGGTTCACCTGGGAGGCGACGGCCCGCGGGGCCCTCGAAGTGCTGGTGGCCGACGCGTTGGCCAAGGGCCGAACGCCGCGCTGATCGGCCGTTTCTCGTTGCCCTCAGCCGCGTCCGCGTCGACGACGCCCGAACCATCAGAGGCATCGTGGTCGTCTCGCCGCGACGCCATCATGGTCGCGCTCCTGGCGGCGTTGTCGTACGTCCCGTTGCTCCTCACCGATCGAGGTCAGGTGGGGTCCGACACCAAGCCGTACCTCTACCTCGACCCTGGCGCGCTCCTCGCCGATGCGCCGTCGTTGTGGCAGCCCGAGGTCGGACTGGGATCCGTGCCTCACCAGAACATCGGGTACCTCTGGCCCATGGGCCCCTACTTCTGGCTGATGGAGACACTGGGTCTCCCGGATTGGGTCGCCCAACGGCTGTGGATCGGGACCACCATCTTGTTGGCCGGCCTCGGTGTTCGGTATCTCCTGCGCACATTGGGGTGGCGGACCCCGGGTATCGCGGTGGCGGTGTTCGCCTACGCCCTCAGCCCGTACGGCCTGGCCTATTTCGCCCGGATCTCGGCCCTGTTGTTGCCGTGGGCCGGGCTTCCGTGGCTCATCGCGCTCACCATCAAGTCCACCCGCACCCAGGGATGGCGTCACCCGGCGGCCTTTGCCCTCGTCGCGGTCAGCATCGGCAGCATCAACGCCACTTCGTTGTTGTTGGTCGGTCTGGCGCCGGCCATGTGGATCTTCTACGAGATGGTGATCCGCCGTTCGTGGACACCGATCTTCGCCGCCCTGCGGATCGGCCTGCTCACTGCGGGTTGTTCGTTGTGGTGGGTCGCCGGTGTGACCACCCAGGGTCGGTACGGGCCGAACGTCTTGCGGTTCACCGAGACATACGAAGCGGTCGCCGATTCCTCGACCGCCCCCGAGGTGTTGCGCGGGCTTGGCTACTGGTTCTTCTACGGCAACGATCATCTGGGCCAGTGGATAGAACCCAGTCGGGCCTACACCGCCCGGACCGTGCTGTTGGTGCTCAGCTTCGCGCTTCCCGTGGCGGCCTTGGCCGCCGCCGCCTTCACCCGTTGGCGCCATCGTGCCTACTTCGTCGCGCTCATCGTGGTGGGTGCGTTGGTGGCCGTGGGCAGCCATCCCTTCGATGCGCCCAGTGTGCTCGGCGAGCTGTTCCGGGAGAGCACCAAGGGCGACTTCGGGCTGGCCCTGCGAAGCACACCACGGGTGATCCCGCTCGTGGTACTGGGAACGGCGGTGCTCCTCGGTGCCGGGTCGGCCGCAGTCGTGCGCCGCCTCCCCCGGCTCGAAGTCCCGGTCATCGTGGGGGTGATCGTCCTGGTGGCGCTCAACTTCCCTCCCCTGTTCAACGGTCAGCTGGTGTCCCGCCATCTCCAACGGCCCGAGGAGATTCCCGACTACTGGACGGCGGCCATCGCCGATCTCGATGCCGACGGACCCGAGACGCGGATCCTCGAGGTCCCCGGCGCCGACTTCACCAGCTACCGCTGGGGTAACACCATCGAGCCGGTCACCCCTGGTCTCACCGACCGTCCCTACGTCGCCCGCGAGTTGGTGCCCTTCGGCAGCGAACCGTCGATTTCTCTCCAGATCGCGTTCGATCGTCAGTTCCAGGAGGGTTTGTACAGTCCCGAGTCGTTGGCGCCCCTGGTCCGGCTGATGAGTGTCGGTGACGTGGTGTTCCGATCCGACCTGAAGTACGAGCGATTCCGAACTCCGAGACCACCGATCACCTGGGCCGACCTGCAGGCCACCCCCGGCCTCGACGAGCCGGTGGTGTACGGCCCCACCACCCCCAATGTCGCCGGCCCCGAACACACCATGATCGACGAGTTGGCCTTGGCCATGCCGGCCGATGCGGAGCATCCGCCGGCGGTCTCCGCGTTCGGGGTCGATGACACGCTGCCGCTGGTGCGCACCCACCCCGAAGCAGGGGCCCTCGTGGTGGCTGGCGACGCCGAGGCGCTGGTCGACCTGGCGGCACTGGGGATGCTCGACCCGGACCGCCTCATCGTCTTCAGCGCGTCGCTGGCCGACGACCCCGAGCAGCTCGACACGCTGTTGGATGCGGGCGCCACCGTTGTCGTCTCCGACCAGAACCGGCGCCAGGCTCGGCGCTGGGGGTCGATCCGCGAGAACGCCGGCTACGTGGAGCGGGCCGACGAGGAGCCGATTCGTTACGACCCGGGTGACTACCGGCTCGAGGTGTTCGACAACACGTCCAGCGACCTCCAGACCGTCAGCGTGCAGACGGGGGCGCAGGTGTCGGCCACGGCTTACGGAAACCCGGTGAGCCTCACCGTCAACGACCGCCCCTCTCTGGCCGTCGACGGCGACCCCAACACCGCGTGGCGCGTGGGTGCCTTCGCCGAGGTGCGCAACGAACGCCTGGTGATCGAGCTCGACGAGGCCATCCCGGTCTCGGAGATCACGCTCCTCCAACCGGTCACCGGATTTCGAGAACGCAACATCACCGAACTTCGAGTGGACCGCAACGGCCATGTCGACGACGTCCTCCTCGACGAATCGTCGTTGGCGCAGCCGGGGCAACGCGTGCTCCTCGATGAGGTTGTCACCGATCGCATCGAGCTCGAGGTGCTGGCCAGCAACCTCGGGGTGAAACCCCGCTACAACGGCGCCAGCGCGGTCGGTTTCGCCGAAGTCGCCATACCGGGTGTCGATTTCGACGAGGTGCTGCGCCTTCCCATCGACCTGGCCGCCCACGACACCGACGACAACCCCTTCCAGATCAGCTTGAGTCGCATCCGATCCAATCCCCAGGAGCCGGTTCGGTCCGACGGTGAGGAGCGGCTGCGAAGAGCCGTCGAGTTGGCCTCGCCCCGAACCTTCGAGCTGACCGGTGAAGCCCGCCTGTCGTCGTACGCCCCCGAATCGACGATCAACGACCTCATCGGCTGGCGGGGTACCGACACGCAGCTGGTCGAGGCTTCGGAGTACCTACCGGGCGACCTCACGTCGCGCGGGGCCAGTGCCATCGATCGAGAGCCCACCACGGCATGGCAGACCGAGTTCAACGGGAGCGAGGGGGCCACGCTGCGGGTGATGCGAGACCAACCGACCACGCTCGACACGCTCACGCTCGATCTCTACACCGACAACTGGCACTCGGTGCCGACCGTGGTCTCGCTGCGAGTCGATGGCGAGGAGCCCATGGTGGTGCCGGTCCCCGATCTGGCTGACACGCCGACGCCCTTCACCACCAGCCGGGTCGAACTGGCCCTGCCCGCGCCGGTCACCGGCACCGAGTTCGAGCTGGTGATCGAAGAGGTCCGAGAGGTCCTCACCAAGGACTGGTACAGCTCCAACCCCATCTCGATGCCCATCGGGATCGTCGAAATCGCCGAGCTGGCCGATTCGGTGACGGTTCCGGACACCTTCGACGACCGCTGCCGACTCGACCTGGTTTCCGTCGACGGTGTACCAGTGGGCATCAGTCTGGGCGGCTCGAGTACCGCGACCATCGACCGTGAGCCGCTCTCGGTGCGGCTCTGCGACGGGCCCATCGACCTGGGGGGCGGGCGCCGCCTGATCGAGTCCGAGCCGGGCCGATCGACCGGCATCGACGTCGACCGCTTGGCCTTCGCCTCGAGTCGACCCCAGCCGATCCCTGAATCGGCCCCGACGGCCACGGTGGTGGCCTCGGAGAACACCGAGGTGGTGATCGATCTCCAACCGTCCGCCGAGCCGTACTGGCTGGTGCTGGGGCAGAGCCAGAACGCCGGGTGGGAGGCGTCGGGGTTGGACGGCTCGGGCCAGTCGACGCTGGTGGCCGGATTCGCCAACGGATGGCGGGTCGAACCCCACACCGAGACGCTGCGGGTCACGTTGACGTGGACCCCGCAGACGACGGTCGACAGAGCCATCGTGATCTCGCTGCTGTTCGTCATCGCCGCCCTCGTATTGCTCGTGGTCGGCCGGCCCGACCGCGGCCCGGCGAGCAGGATGGACCGTCAACCGATCTGGGGCTCGCCCCGACGGGGTTCGGTGTCGAGCCGACTGCTGGGGGTTGCCTGTGTGGGTGTCGGTCTGTTCACGTTCGTGAACCTGCCCGAGTGGCGGCTGCTGTCGATACTGGCGATGGCCGCACTCTGGTTCACGGTTCGAGGAGGACGCTGGGCCCGTCGGCTGCCGGCCCTGGGGGCCGCCGTCGCGTTGGCGGTGGCCGGCGCCTACATCACCATCGAGCAGTACCGGAACCGCTATCCACCCGACTTCGGTTGGCCCCAGTTCTTCGATGCCGTCCATGTGGTGGGTGTGGTGGCCGTACTCTTGCTGGCCGTCGATGTGGTGGCATCGATGCTGGCCCCGCTTGCCCCCGAGACCGACGAGGACCGATGACGCTCACCCGGAGCATGGCGTTCGCACTGCTGATGATCCTCGTCGGCTGTGGGTCGGCCGACGACGAACCGGCGTCCCCTTCGGCGACCGGATCGGCCGACGAATCCGAGACATCTCCGGCCCCGACGGCGACTGCTCCGGTCGGCTCGGAGACCACGGGTCCACCATCGGCATCCCCCGCCTCGGGGGCGTTGTACGACGACTCCCTGCGCGCCGGAGTCCCCAACCAGGCTCCCGGTTATCGGCTGGCGTACTACGGCGACTCTCTTGCGCATTCGGCCCAGGAACACGTGGTCGAGGCCCTCGACGCCGGGCTTCGGTTCGAGTTCGTCGAGCGCACCTTCCCCGGGAGCGCGATGTGTGACTGGTTCGACGAGATCGCCCAGGACCGCCAGACCGGCCTCTGGGGTGCGGTGTTGTTGTTCTCCAACAACACATTCACCCCCTGTATGGCCGATGAAGCCGGTGACCGTCTGACCGGCGAGGCCGCCTTCGACAAGTTCAGCGTCGATCTGCAGACGGCGGTGGGCGATCTCCGCGCCAGCGGCGTCCGCGTCTATCTGCCGACGTTGCCCATCACCCGGTCGGCGGCCGAGTTGGAGATCGACGACGTCGCCATTTACAACGAACTCTTCGCCGAGCTGGCCGACGGCGACGATGGGGTCACCGTCGTCGATGCTGCCGCCGCCGTCCTGGGGCCCGACGGTTCCTATGTCGAGGCGCTCCCCTGCCTTCCGGTGGAACCCTGCGTCGGCGGGGTCGACGACGACGGGGTGGCCGTCAACCTGGTCCGTGAGCCCGACGGGGCCCACTTCTGCAGCGGCGGCTACGGCGAGGGGGTGGAGATCGTTCCCGGCAACTGTCCCGGCTGGTCCTCGGGCGCATTCCGGTATGCGGCGGCGCTGACCAAACCCATCGTCGAGGACGGATACGCCGAGTGGGCCGCGGATCCGGCCAGCCAGGATCCGATCCCCACACCCTGAACTGCGACTACTGCGGCAGTGGTCCGAGGGTGCGTGCCACTGCGGCCAGTTCCTTGGCCAACTCACTCGCCACCGACTCGCTGAAGTGCAGGCCGTCCTCCCGTGCATTGGGGTCGCCGTAGAGCTCGGAAACGAAGGCGCCGTCATCGCAGACCGTCTCGTGTAGGTCATACACCGCCACTCGGCCATCGGTATCGGCGGCGACCGAACGAATCATGGTGTTGAAGCCCTCGACGGCGGTCGGATCGAGGCCGAGCTCGTCGGCCTTCTCGGGCTGGATGCAGGGCACGGTGGTCCACACCACGGCCACGTTCTCGGCGACCAGGTTGTCCTGGAGCTCCTGGTAGTCGACCCGAACCCGCTCGATGAACGCGGCTTCGGAGGGCACCCCGAAGGGTTCGTCATCGGCGAAGCGCCGCGGCAACATGTCGACCGGCCCGCCGACCAGGAAGACGACCTCGCTGCCGACCTTGGCCAGCTCGTCGTAGATCAGCTCGAAATCGGTGCGACAGGCCGGGCGGATGTCGTCCTCGGGCCAGAGGATCTCACCGCCCCGGGCGATCCCACAGCCGCCGAAGGTGACACCTTCGGTCTCGGGTTCACCGAGAGCCTCGGCCCTTCTGTCGAGCCCGTTCTGGAGGTTGAGGGCGATGGAGTCGCCCACCACGAACAACGTGGGTGGTTCGGCGAAGGGTGCGGTGATGGACGGGATGGTCGTGGGCGGAGCCGACGAGGTCGACGGAGCCGACGTATCAGGGTTGACGGACGATGACGGCGTGCTGGTGGCCGGTGTGATGGCGGGTGTCGCCGGGTCTTCGAAGACAACCTCGGGCGCTTCGTCACGCCCCGCGTACACCACGGCAAGCCCGCCGAGGAAGGCCAGGCTCAGACCGGCGGCGGCCCAGCCGTACCGCACCTTGGCCCCCGGCCGTTCGTTGCGACGAATGGGGTTCTCGAGGTAGTGGAACGACAGCCAGGCCAGCGCGAGGGTGAACGCCATACGTACGGCGAAGAGTGGCACCGGGTCGAGACCGGTCAGGTCTTCGTCGACGAATCGGAATATGGGCCAGTGATAGAGATAGACGCCGTACGACACCGCACCCAGCCACACCAGCGGGCCCCATCCGAGAAGGGCCCGGACGGGCCCCCGTTCCTGGGTGGCCGCGCAGATGATGACGGCGGTGCCGACGGCGTAGATCGCCAGGCCGCCTTGTAGCAACCAGTCGGTGGTGAGCTCGGTGATCGACCACAACACGACCGTGATGGCCAGGATCACGGGGCCGGCCCACCGCAATCCCACGTTCTCGGTGATGAATGCCCGCCCGCGGGCGTTGGAGAAGGCCAGGGCCAACAGAGCCCCCACCAGGATCTCGGCCATGCGGACGTCGGTGCCGTTGTAGATGCGGTCGAAACCGTCGAGCCAGGTGACCGAAGCGATGGAGAGCACCAGCAGCCCGGCCAGCACCCATCCGAAGACGTGGCGGGATCCGATCTTGGCCAGGATGATGAAGGCCAAGAATGGGAAGAACACGTAGAACTGCTCTTCGATGGACAACGACCAGAAGTGGGCTGCCGGTGACGGTTCGACCACCTCGCCGAACAAGTCGTTGTAGCCGGCCCCTTCGGGCGGGAAGGCGGCCCGCCAGTTGAACACGTACAGCAGCGAGGCCCACAGGTCACCGGGGAGACGGGCCATGACGTCGACTTCGCTGAAGTCGCTCTCGGTCTGCAGGTCGAGCCAATGCCAGACGACACCGATGGCCGCGATGGTGGCCACTGCAGCCGGAAGCAGACGCTTGAATCGTCGGGCCCAGAAGGCTCGGAGGGCGATGGTGCCGCTGCGGGACCGTTCGGTGAGCAGCAGCGACGTGATCAAGAACCCCGAGAGGGTGAAGAAGGTCGAGACGCCGAGGAAACCCCCCGAGGCAATGGCGAAGTCACCGTGGAACACCAACACCGCCGCCACCGCGATACCCCGCACGCCGTCGAGCGCCGGATAATGCGGGAATCCCGACAGGCCCGACGGGGAGATCTTGGGGTCGGTGGTTGAGGGTGAGGTCATCGAGATGAAGCGACGCCGTCCGTCGGACGCCAGCGCCGAGGATAGAGCCTGTGATCGGGCTGCCGGTGGCGCTGGAGGGTCCTGCCGGGTGCCCGACGCGGGTGGTCAGTCGTCGGGACCCGGGCGCCGCCGATCGCGTTTGGTCTGTGACCGACGCCGTTTGGCCTCCACTCGGCGCTTGGACGCGCCACGACTGGGTTTGGTCGCCCGTCGCTTCTTGGGCCTGACCTGGGCCTGGCGCAGGACCTCAGCCGCCCGGTCGAGGGCAATCTGACGATTGCGGTGCTGCGAGCGGGTGTCATCGACGTACACACGAAGCACCGGCCCGTGCCGTTCCCTGAGCCGTTGGCGGACCGAGGAGTCGATACCGGAGGCGGAGGCGAGATCGATGGTGAGCTCCACCGCGGTGTGGGAGCGGTTGGCGTGCTGGCCGCCGGGGCCACCACTGGTGGTGAACCGCCATTGCACCTCACGAGTGGGGATCCGACATCCCGGACCACCATCGATGACGGTGTCATCCACGGTGCTGGGTGATCGATGGCGGCGGCCCGAAGCGTCCTCGGGCCGCATCGGCCAGCGCCCGGATCCGGGCCCGGGCCGAGAAGTAGTCACCCCGCATCGACGGGTCGACGGTGCCCGATACCAGCTGCCAGATCAGTACCAGGGTGCGATAGGCCACCTGTACCGGCCCGTAGTGATCGGCCAGCAGAAGCAACGTGTTTCGTTCCTTCAGGTAGTCGATGGTGGGGTGCGGTGTGCCCACATGGGGATTGTGCACGTCGGCGCCCCGCATGATGCCGACCCGCCAGCCGGCCTGTTTGGCCCGCAGTCCGAGGTCGGCCTCTTCGCAGTAGGCGAAGTAGCGCTCGTCGAACAGCCCGATCTGGTCGAGGCACGGACGGCGGAACATGTGCAGCGTGCCGTGCGCGTAGTCGGACTCCTCCAGCCCTTCGTGAAGCTGCTGCGGAGCGTCGATGGTGCCCAGATAGGGGTGGACAACAGGCGTGGCGCCGTCGCCCACGTCGGCGCTGACCAGCCCGACATCGGGCTGACCGGCAAGCCCGTCGACCACCCGGGCCAGGGCCTTCTCACCGGGCCGGGCATCGTGGGGCGCCACGGCTGCCCACTCCGAGGTGTCGTGGTCGAGCCAGTGGGCCAGTCCCGCGTTCGACCCCGGTCCAAAGCCGGTGTTCTGGCCCTGTTCGAGCAGGACGATGTCGGGGTCGAGGCCGGCCCGCAAGCGGTCGAGGTTCTCGGCGGCCGAGCCGTTGTCGACGATGGTGAAGGCCACCGTGACCCCTTGGGCGCGGAAGTTCTCGATCGTCTCGAGGCAGGCGTCGGGCTGATTCCAGTGAACCAGGATCACCCGTACGTGGTCGGCAGCCGGCATGCCTGCACTGTATTGGGAGCGACCACCGCCCGAGCAGGTCGGGCCGGCGAGCCGGTGCCGGGGTTGCCGGTCATCCGGACTATTGCGTGCGGGCAGTCGGCCTGGTCAGGTGAGTGACAGGGCGTGCTGGACCAGCTCCAGCAGGGTGGCCTTGGTGGCCTCTCGGTTGCGGGCGTCGGTGACGACCATCGGCACATGAGCGGGAACCGCCAGCGCCTCGCGGACGTCCTCGAGCCGGTGGTGCAGCTGACCGTGGAAGGTGTTCACCGCGACCACAAACGGGAGGCCGGTGCCCTCGAAGTAGTCGACGGCTGGGAAACAGTCCTGGAGGCGAGTGGTGTCGACGAGGACAACCGCTCCGATGGCGCCCCGCACGAGGTCGTCCCACATGAAGTGGAAGCGTTCCTGGCCTGGGGTGCCGAACAAGTACAGGATCAGGTCGTCACCGAGGCTGATCCGACCGAAGTCCATGGCCACGGTGGTGCCCCGTTTGGCCGTGGCGCTGCCGGTGTCGTCGATACCCTCGCTGACCTCGGTAATGTTCGCTTCGGTGGTGAGGGGTTCAATCTCCGACAGCGATGTCACGAAGGTGGTCTTGCCGACCGCGAAACCGCCGGCCACGATCATCTTCACCGGGATGGGAACCTTGCCCGGATCGGCCGGCTCCCCCGAGGTGGTTGTGGAGTCAGAGCGACTGAAGACCATTGAGGACCCTTTCCAGCAAGGAGGCGTCAGGACGCGCATCGGGTGAGGTCTGCGCTGCCTGAGCGGTCATGAGGAGCCCTTCGGTCACCATGTCCCCCACCAGCACCCGGGCCACTCCGAGAGGGACCTGCAGGTGGGCGCTGATCTCGGCGATGGCGAGAGGATCGCGACCCATGTCGGCGATACGCCGACGTTCGTGGTTGAGGTGGTGGAGTTGGCTGGCTCCGTGTGCGGTGGTGCGCACGATGGTTTCCAGGGGCAGGTCGGTCGATGAACGAGTCCGGCCCCCCGTGAGGGCGTAAGGACGGACCCGAAGCGAGCGACTGTTGAGGGCGTCGGTGGTGGAGTCGTGCATGGTCATCGTGGGAGGGCGTATTGCAGTTCGGTGCGGAGCTCGGGGGTGAGGTAGGTGCCGATCTGTTCGGCCAGCATCGCCATCTCGTAGCCGAGGGTGCCGATGTCGGCTTCGCCGGCCGCCACCACGGCAAGACTGGAGCCGTCGGGAATGCCGGTCACGAGGACGAAGGCCCGTTCCATCTCGACGATCACTTCGTGTACGTGACCGCCATGGAATCGTTGTGACGCACCGTGGGCCAGGCCGATCAGGCCCGACGACACCGCAGCGAAGCGGTCAGCCGAGTCGCGATCGATGCCGTGTGACACCGCGACGGGAAGGCCGTCGACAGAGACCACGATGGCTTCGTGGGCCTCGGGCTGGTTGGCCACGAAGTTGGCGACCAGCCACGACACGTGTTGTGCCGCCTCGCTCATGGGATTCATTCTTCGGTCTCCTGGGCTTCGTCAGGGTTTCCGGCTCGGCCTTCATCGAGGCTCGACCGATAGCGCGACAACATCTCTCGCAGAGCTTCGGGTGTCCGGCTCTCTTCGTCGCCGGCCGTCTCGCCACCTACTGGACGCTGGCGTCGTACCAACCCGGCTGCGGTGACCTCGGGTTCGGGGAGCTCGGGAGCGGGTTCGGGATCGTCGATGCCCGACTCATCGGCCATGGTGGCGATGATGCGTTCGTTGGCCGACGGCGGTTCCTCGGGAATCTCGTTGCCGAGGGTGCCGAAGGGCACCTCGGGTGCGGGGCTGGGCACAGGGGTGTGCACCGGCGCCGGGGCAAAAGGATCGGGGTCGGCGAAGATGCCCGACGAATCCCCGAGGGCAGCGACCGGTTCGACGGTGGGTTCCACCGGTGGGGGTTCGGGGAGGGGTTCGCGGGTGGGAAGGGCCTCAGCGACCGGTTCGACGGTGGGTTCGAGCGGCGGTTCGGGGAGGAGTTCGCGGGTGGGAAGGGCTTCGGCGACCGGTTCGACGGTCGGTTCAACCGGCGGCGGTTCGGGGAGGGCTTCGGCGGCCGGTTCGAGGGCGGGTTCGAGCGGCGGTGCCGCATCATCGTCGGCCTCGAAGAGCAGGTCAACGGGCGCCTCGGGGCTGTCCTCGGCCGTCTGGGGGGCACCCAGCAGCAGTCGGCTCGGGAGGGCAACGATGGCCTGGAGACCCGATGTGGCGGTGGGGCGGAGTTCGACGTGCACCTCATGGCGGTCGGCCAGGCGGCTCACCAGGTTCCAACCGAGATCGCTGGCCCCGGTGAGGCCCAGCAGCGGCGGGTCCGACAACAACTGATTGGCGGCCCGCAGGCGCTCGGGAGACAGGCCGGGCCCGCTGTCGACGATGCTGATGGCCACGGCTCGACCATCGGTTTCGGCACTGACCGACACCGTCGATTCCTGCGGCGAGTACATGGTGGCGTTTTCGAGCAGTTCGGCCAGGAGGTGAGCGATGTCCACCGCAACCGACCGGTCGATGGCGGCCTCCACCAACTCGCCCAGCTCCACCCGGGAGAAACCTTCCACCTCACCCTGAGCGACGCGGATCACGTCGTGCAGTCCAATCGATTCGCCCGTCGGTCGCTGGGGGTCACGGCCGGCCAGGACCAGCAGGCTTTCGGCGTTTCGTTGCGCTCTGGTGGCGAGATGATCGAGATGGAACAGGGCCTCGAGCTGATCAGGGTCCTCTTCGTCCGCTTCGAGCTCGTCGATGAAGGCGAGCTGTCGTTCGATGAGGTGCTGGTTTCGTTCGGCCAGGGCCACGAAGAGATCGCCGATACCTCGCCGCAGCAACGCCGCCTGGTCGACGGCGACACCGACGGTGGCCTCCTGCACCTTGTTGAAGGCGTCGGCCAGCTGGCCGACTTCGTCCTTGCGGTTCACCTCGAGGCGGGCCAACCGGAGCTCTTCGGAATTCTCGCTGGACCGCATCCGTTCCAGCAACGCGGGCAGACGCACATCGACCACGGCTCTGGCGTCCTGGGCCAGGGTCTCGATCGGGCTGATCGCCCGCCAGGCCAGCGCAGTGGCCAGGGCAGTCACACCGAGCATGATGCCGCTGCCGATCAGCAGGAACGACCGAACGTCGGTGTCCGTGGTGTCGAGGTAGCGACTGGCGCCCCAGCCGAGCAGGACGACCGCGGTCAGCAAGGGAAGAGCCAGAGCAAGAAGGATCTTGGTCCGGATCGAGATCGTGCCCATGCTGCTCCTCGTCAGACGAACGCACCGTTACGTTCAGTTGATGCATCGACATGGGCCGACGGGAGTTGAGGAAACGGACCAGTGGTTCTGAGACCGGTGCGTGCCGGGTTTCGAGGTCGTTCAGCGCAGGGGCGCAGCGTCTGACGGTATGGCCACCGGCAGCTGGGTCGTGCCGGTCAGGGCCGCGTCCACCGCCGCCGCACAGGACCGACCCTCGGCGATGGCCCACACGATGAGGGACTGGCCCCGACCCATGTCGCCACACACGAACACGCCGTCGACGTTGGTGCGATACTCCGGATCTCGGGCCACGTTGCCCCGCCCGTCGAGTTCGATGCCGAGGTCATCGATCAGCGGTGACGGCTCCGGACCGGTGAATCCCATGGCCAGGAACACCAGGTCGGCGGGGAATTGCTCTTCGGAGCCCGGTACGGGTTCGAAGCGCATGCCGTTGTCGTCGATGATCTGCTCGACCCGAACGGCTTGGAGGGCTTCCAGCTTGCCGTCGGAGCCGAGGAACTCGGTGGTGTTGATGGCGTACTCGCGTTCGCCGCCTTCGTCGTGGGCCGACGACACCCGGTAGATCATCGGCCAGGTCGGCCAGGGGTTGGCCTCGGGCCGCAAATCGGGTGGCTGGGGCATGATCTCGAACTGATGGATCGATGCCGCCTCCTGCCGGTGGGCCGTGCCCAGGCAGTCGGCGCCCGTGTCACCACCGCCGATGATGATCACGTGTTTGCCGTGGGCATCGATCGGGGGTTCGGCGAGGTCGCCTTCCTGCACCCGGTTGGCGCCGGGCAGATACTCCATGGCCTGGTGGACACCCTCCAGATCACGACCGGGAATGGGGAGGTCTCGCGCCTGGGTGGCGCCACCGGCCAGCACGATCGCGTCGAACGACGCCTGGAGCTCGGCCACCGAGATGTCGACACCCACGTCGGTGCCGGGCCGGAACTGGGTGCCCTCGCTCTCCATCTGGGCGATCCGCCGATCGAGGAACCGCTTCTCCATCTTGAACTCGGGAATGCCGTACCGGAGCAGTCCGCCGACTCGATCGGCTCGTTCGAAGACCACGACATCGTGGCCGGCTCGTGTGAGCTGTTGGGCGGCGGCCAGCCCGGCTGGCCCCGACCCCACCACGGCGACCATTCGCCCGCTCTTGCGGGTCGGGACCTGTGGGCTCACCCAGCCCTCTTGCCAGGCCCGGTCGATGATCTCCACCTCCACCTGTTTGATGGTGACCGGATCCTCGTTGATGCCCAGTACACACGCCGCCTCACACGGCGCCGGGCACAGTCGGCCGGTGAACTCCGGGAAGTTGTTGGTGGCGTGCAGCCGATCGATGGCCTCGTGCCAGTGATCGCGGTACACGAGGTCGTTCCAGGCGGGAATGAGGTTGCCCAGCGGGCAGCCGTTGTTGCAGAAGGGGATCCCGCAGTCCATACAACGGCCGGCCTGGGTCTTGAGCCGCTCGGGGTCGAACGGTTCGTAGACCTCGTTCCAGTCCAGCAGTCGCAGCTCGCGCGGTCGGTACCGCGGGAGATCTCGACCGTGTTTCATGAATCCGCGTGGATCACCCATCACATCACCCGTGTGCGGCAGCCATCACTGCCTCCGTCTCGTCGAGCCCTTCGGCTCGGGCTCGGGCCTGGGCCTCGAGCACTCGTTTGTAGTCACGCGGCATGACCTTCACGAAGCGACCGGCCTGCGTTGTGGGCCAGTCGGCCAGCAACCGGCCGGCAACCGCCGAATCGGTCTCCTTCTGATGTCGTTCGATCGCGTCTCGTACGAAGGTCACGTCGTCGTCGTCGAGGGGTCCCAGATCGACCATCTCGTGGTTGACGCGGGAATCGAAGGTGCCGTTGTCGTCGAGCACGTAGGCGATGCCTCCGGACATTCCGGCACCGAAGTTCCGGCCCGTGGGCCCGAGGATCACCGCCCGACCACCGGTCATGTACTCACAGCCGTGGTCTCCGATTCCTTCGACCACCGCGAGGGCGCCGGAGTTGCGCACACAGAACCGCTCACCGACCAGACCCCGGAGAAACACCTCGCCGCCGGTGGCGCCGTAGAGGATGACGTTGCCGGCGATCACGTTGTCTTCGGCCACGAAGGCGGCATCGTCGGAGGGTCGCACGATGATGCGGCCGCCGGACAGGCCCTTCCCGGTGTAGTCGTTGGCATCACCCACCAACCGGAGGGTGACACCGTTGGGTACGAAGGCCCCGAAGCTGTTGCCGGCCGAGCCGGTGAAGTTGATGACGACGGTGTCGTCGGGCAGTCCCGCTCCGCCGTACCGCTTGGTCAGCTCGTAACCCAACATGGTGCCGACGGTGCGGTTGACGTTGCGAATGGCCAGATCGAGGGTGACGGGCTGGGCATCTTCGAGAGCCGGTGCGGCCAGTTCGATGATCTGGTTGTCGAGGGCTCGATCGAGGCCGTGGTCCTGGCCAGTGGTCTGGTGCAGTTCGGCATCGGCCGGGAGCTCGGGTTGATAGAGGATCGGCGTGAGGTCCAGACCCGACGCCTTCCAGTGGTCGATGGCGGCCGAGGTGTCGAGGCACTCGACGTGGCCGATGGCCTCGGCCAACGTGCGAAAGCCCAGCTCGGCGAGCAGCTCGCGCACCTCCTCGGCGATGAACTCGAAGAAATTGACCACGAACTCGGGTGAGCCCGTGAACTTGGCCCGTAGCTCGGGGTTCTGGGTGGCGACGCCGACCGGGCACGTGTCGAGGTGGCAGACCCGCATCATGATGCAACCCGACACCACGAGCGGAGCGGTGGCAAAGCCGAACTCTTCACCGCCGAGCAGGGCGGCGATGATGACATCTCGCCCCGTCTTTATCTGGCCGT
>JBPCTQ010000287.1:0-3067 GCA_051011595.1 Acidimicrobiales bacterium | reverse complement strand
CCATCGAGCCGCCGCCGGCGAGCACGCCGTACATGGCAGCCAGCGACCGGGCGGTGAAGAACCCGTTCGCCGCCGGAATCGAGGCATCCATGATCTCGGTTGAGGTGATCACGTCTTCCATGCCTCGGGGTACGAGGGCATTGACCATCCGACGGGGATTGACGGGCGACCGCACCGCACTGAGGGCTCGGCCCATCTGTTTGCCGATCTGTTTCTCGACCCGCAGGAGCGGCTTGGGGATCCGACCCCGCATGGTGCCCATCGGTTCGAGGGGCGCCACCCGGTGGCGATGCTCCGGTGGACAACCGAGGTACAGGCCATCGAGGTCGAGGGGACCGGCGATCTCGTCGACGACCACGTCGGACAACTGCCGATCGGTGACCCGCCGAACGATCTCGCCCACCAACCACCCGTACGTGAGGGCGTGATAGCCGGCCTGGGTGCCGGGTTCGTAGGCCGGCTTCTCCCGGGCCAGGGCGTCGACCATGTGCTCCCAGTCGAGCATGTGATGGGCACCCTCGATCACACTGCGCAGCCGGTGAAGACCGGCCGAGTGGCTGAGCACATGACGGACCGTCACTGCTTCCTTGCCGTTCTGGGCGAACTCCGGCCAGTAGGTGGCCACCGGTTCGTCGTAGTCGATCAGCCCCTTGTCGGCCTGGAGATGCAAAGCGAACGACGCCACGCCCTTGGTGGTGCTGAAGCACATGGCCAAGGTGTCGGACTCCCAGGGTTCACCTTCGATGGTGCGGTTCCCACCCCAGAGGTCGATGACCTTCTCCCCCCGGTGATACACGGCCAGGGCCGCGCCACCGTTGGTTCGCTCGAGTTGCTCCTCGAACGTGTCGCTGACCGCGGCAAACCCAGGATCTGACCAACCGTCCATGTCCCCACGGTGCCACACCTCCACCCGGTCCCCTAGGGACCAAAGGCCGTCTGGTGTCGGCGGAGCCCGCCGGCGTGCCGTGCCGTGCTCTCAGGAACCGGTCGCCGCTACTGCTCGGTCAAACGCAACAGGCGGCCCGGCAGCGCACCGGTGTGTTCGCCCTGGGCCATGAAGTGCTCACCGTTGACGAAGGTGTGCTCGACCCCCTCGGCCTTCTGGACGAATCGGGGAATGTCGCCGGGGAAGTCGCGCACGATCTCGGGAACCGGCAGCGACAGGCCCTCGAGATCGATCACGTTCACGTCGGCGAAGCTCCCCTCTTGCACCGTTCCCCGATCGGCGTAACCGATGAACCGGGCAGTGTCGGCGGTGAGGGCCCGCACTCCCTCCTCGAGGGTGACGGCTTGTTCGTCGCGTACCCAGTGGGCCAGGTAGTAGGTGGGCTGCGAGGCATCCATGATCTGGGTGGCGTGGGCTCCGGCGTCGGCCAGGCCCATGATCGTGGTGGGCGACGTGACCAACTCCCGCACCGCGTCGTGGTCCTCGTTCATTACCGGCCAGTTGACGATGGACAACCCGTCGGACTCGACCATGGCGTCGATATAGGCCTCGACCGGTGAAACCCCGCTGGCCCGCGCCGTCGCCGCAATCGAGTCGTCGGGGCTGTAGTCGTAGGTCGCGGGCTGGTCAGCCGGCATCAGGTACATGCGCTCGTACAGACCCCCGCCCGCCTCGGTGCCATCGGCGATCAACCGGGCCCGGACGTCGGGATCGTGCAGCGCCGCCAACCGGCCGGCCAGGTCGAGATCCTTCAGGGGCTGATACGACGGCAGATCGTCGAGCAAGGTGTTGGCGGCCAGCGAGAACAACACCCCGACGCTGCGGGGTGTGATCTGTGGTCGGAGCTGCGCGCCCGTCTGGTTGGCTTCCTCGGCCAGGCGCACGACGTCGCGATAATGGGTGCCGAGCGATCCGATCTGTTGCAGGTTGAAGCTGAACGGACGGCCCGTGCGGCGGCTCAGCTCGGCCATCCAGGCCAGC
Organism: Acidimicrobiales bacterium; assembly: GCA_051011595.1. Classification (GTDB taxonomy): domain Bacteria; phylum Actinomycetota; class Acidimicrobiia; order Acidimicrobiales; family SHLQ01; genus JAOUEE01. The sequence continues at coordinate 1,140 of JBPCTQ010000287.1, read as the reverse complement.
TCTTCGTCGACCCGCGACGCATTGGTGTTCTCGTCGTTGTAGCGCGGAGCCGACTCCAGCACGCCGCGCCCCAACCGGCCCAGCGGTTCGGCGATGGCGAAGAACTCCTCGGGCGGAGCCCACGTGCCGGGCACATTGCGCCCGTCGGGCACCCGGTGGAACAAGCTGCGAGAGATCGAGTAGCCCAGAGCACCGGCCTCCATGGCCTCGGCCACCGCAGCCGACATCTGACTCAACTGCTCGGGGGTGGCCCGGAAGTCGGGTTCACAGGCCTCGTCGCCGGCCACGTACAAACGAACCGCCACGTCGCCCACGTAGCCGCCGGCGTTGATACCCATGGGCATGGCACCCAGCGCATCGAGGTAACCACCGAATCCCTCCCAGTCCCACGGGAGGCCATCGAGGATGCACGAAGCCGGGATGTCCTCCACCGTCTCCATCGCTTCGGCCAACACCTGGGCCTGCCCGGCCCGGACCGGAGCGAAGGTCATGCCGCAGTTGCCCATCACCACCGACGTCACACCGTGGTAACACGACGATGACATCAGCGGATCCCAGCTGACCTGGGCATCGAGGTGGGAGTGGATGTCGACGAAACCGGGGGTGACCAGGCGCCCCTCGGCGTCGATGACCTGGCCGGCCCCGGCCGAATCGACACTGCCGACGGCGGTGATTCGTTCCCCGTCGATGGCCACATCGGCTTGGCGCGCCGGGCCACCGGTGCCATCGACCACCGTGCCGCCCCTGATCACCACATCGTGCGCCATGTCACCCTCCTCGACTACGCCGCCTGACTAGCAGACCGCGGTCGGCTCCCGCCACAGCCGTTGGCCGGCGGTTCGGGCTCGGTCGCCGGTACCGGTCAAGATGGGTGGGTGAACAGCCGCCCCGGCCCCGACCTCAGCGACACCCTGTCGGGTGTACAACACGCCGCCCGGCTGGATCCACCCACGCTGCGCAAGGCCGACGTCGAGACCCTGAGCGGAGTTCCCCACGAGCGTTCGGTTCGCTGGTGGCGAGCCATGGGATTCCCGGAGGCGGGTGACGACGAACTGGCTTTTCGCCAGGAGGACGTCGAGATGGTGCGGGTCATGGACCGTCTGATGCAAGCCAACCTGGTCGACGACGACGACGTGCTGC
>JBPCTQ010000286.1:0-3796 GCA_051011595.1 Acidimicrobiales bacterium | reverse complement strand
CCTCGGCCGCATAGAGGTAGTCGACGATGCTGCCGATGATCTCAACGTCGGTGTCGTCGGGACCGCGGGTGATGAGGCAGTACAGGTGATCCTGGGCGCGCAGGGCGTCGGCCATGACCGCGTCGGTCGCCAAGACGCCGGCGCCGACGATCGACCAATCGGTGCGGCCCTGGCTGCACAGCTCGTGGACGTAGGTGGCCAGATGGGCCCGATGGAAACCGCCGACGCCGATGTGGACGATGCTCGGCTGCAGCCGGCCGCGGTCGTAGGGAGGACGCGTCAGACGGCCGCTCAGTGACCCCAGTGCGGCAGTGCCCAGGGGGATGGCCGGGGTGTCGTTCGCCACACCGCCGACCCTATAACAACATGAACACAGGCGCCAGAGACCGGAAATCCGGCATGAACGGGGGTGATCGCAGACTTACTACTTGAAATCCAACATGAACCAAAGTAAACATGCGGCGAACGGTCGGGAGAGAAATCTCTCCCACTCGGCAAGTCCCTGAGGGGGAAACTGAAAATGCATCGAACCGATCGCCGGGTTTCGAGAACCTGGCTACTGCTCATCGCCGCGCTGGCGGCTTTCGCGTTGGTCGCGGCCGCCTGCGGCAGTGACGACGACTCGGGCGACAGCTCGAGCGATGACGGCAGCGAAACCACCGAAGCCGATGGGACCGGCGAGGACGACTCGTCGGGTGACGATGGCACCAGCGGCGACCGCTCGATCAACGTGGCCATCGTCGGCAACCCGCAGCTCGACGACATCGCCAGCCTCACTCCCGAGCTGTTCACGGCCGAGACCGGCATCGAGGTCAACTACACCGTCCTCGAGGAGCAGACACTGCGTGAGGTCACGACCCGCGACGTGGGCGCCGGCGGCGACCAGTTCGACGTCGTCCAGATCGGCATGTACGAGACCCCGCAGTTCGGCGCCAACGGCTGGCTCGTGGGCCTCAACGAGTACGCGGAGAACGATCCCGACTACAACATCGACGACCTGATCCCGGCCGTGCGCAACGGTCTGTCGGTCGACGGCGAGCTCTACGCTTCGCCGTTCTACGCCGAGTCGTCGTTCCTGATGTACCGCCAGGATGTGCTCGACGAGGCCGGGCTCACCATGCCCGACGCCCCCACCTGGGATGAAGTCGCTGAGATCGCCCGGGCCATCGACAGCGACGAGATGGCCGGCATCTGCCTGCGCGGCAAGCCCGGCTGGGGTGACCTCGGCGCGTCCTTCACCACCGTGCTCAACACCTTCGGTGGCACCTGGTGGGAGGCCAACGACGACGGCTCCATCGGTACCGCTCAGGTCGACCAGCCCGAGTACGCCGAGGCGATGAACTTCTACGTCGACCTCGTCAACGACGCCGGCCAGGACGATGCGGCCAACGCCAGCTTCAACGAGTGCCTGGCCCTGTACCAGAACAGCGAGGTCGCCATGTGGTACGACGCCACCGTGGCGGCCGGCCTGCTCGAGGCCGACGACAGCCCGGTGCAGGGTCTCAACGGCTACGCCCTGGCTCCCACCAACGTGACCGACACCTCCGGCTGGCTGTGGGCCTGGACCCTGGCCATCCCGGTGAGCACCACCGACCAGGACGCGGCCTGGGAGTTCATCAGCTGGGCCACCAGCGAGGAGTACATCAACTCGGCCGGAACCATGCTGCCGGGCGGCTGGGCGGCCGTACCCCCGGGTACCCGTCAGTCCACCTACGACAACCCGGACTACCAGGCGGCCGCTGAGGCCTTCGCCGGGAAGACCCTCGACGCCATGCTGGCGGCACCCATCGACAACCCGGGCACCACCCCCCGCCCGGGCCTACCGGGTGTGCAGTACGTCGGTGTGCCCGAGTTCCAGGACGTCGGTACCCGCTGCACCGAGCAGTTCTCGGCGGCCATCGCCGGATCGACCTCCGTGGAAGACGCGCTGAGCGCGTGCCAGGAGATCGCCTCCGAGGTGAGCAGCTGACGACCTGAGAGCCGCCGGCCCACCCGTTCTAGGGTGGGCCGGCAGGCGGTCAGCCACTCGGGTGCGGAGGGGATCCCATGAGTGATACCGATCAGTCGGTCGCCGTCGAGGAGAAGGAACGCGCGGCTGCAGTGAAGAAGCTGCAGCGTCGCGAAGGCTGGCGCCGCCGGCTTCCGATCCTGCCGGCCCTGGTGTTCACGGTGATCGTGACCCAGGTGCCGTTCCTGTTCAGTCTCTGGTACAGCCTGACCGACTGGACGATCGTCCCTCCGTCGCCCCGCACCTTCGTCGGGTTCGACAACTACACCGAGCTGGTCGACAACCGCTTCTTCCACGAAGCGGTGTGGGTCAGCATCGTGATGACGGTGGCAGGCGTGCTGCTGTCGCTGCTGCTCGGCACCCTGCTGGCCCTGCTGCTCGACCGCAAGTTCTTCGGTCGCGGCTTCGTGCGGACCCTGCTGATCACCCCGTTCCTGATCATGCCGGTGGTCGCCGGGCTGCTCTGGAAGAACCAGATCTTCAGCGCGTCGTTCGGCATCTTGAACTGGCTGCTCGACGCCATGGGGTTCGAGCGCATCGAGTTCGTCAGCCGTTGGCCCCTGTGGTCGATCGTGGCCGTGCTCGTGTGGCAGTGGACCCCGTTCATGATGCTGATCATGCTGGCCGGGCTGCAGGGTCAGGACGAGTCGGTGCTCGAGGCGGCCCGCGTCGACGGCGCGTCGAGCCGCTCCATCTTCTTCCAGATCACCCTCCCGCAGCTGCGCCCCTACATCGAGCTGGGGGTGCTGCTGGGTTCGATCTACCTGATCCAGGTGTTCGACCACGTCGATGTGATCACCGGCGGTGGTCCCGACTCGACCAACGTGCCCTATTTCGTCTTCCAGCGTTCGATCGGCGGTGGCTGGCAGTTCGGCCAGGCGTCGGCCTACGCCATCGTCGTAGTGGTGGCCTCGATCATCATCGCCACTTTCGGCCTGCGGGTGCTGTCCAGCTTGCTTGAGGGAGAGAAGCCGTGAGCGACAGCGACACCGGGCCGGTTGTCGGTCAGCGACGCAGTACCAACATCGTGCTCGGTCTGCTGGCGTGGATCGTGACCCTGATCTTCGTGTTCCCCATCTTCTGGATGGTGCTCAACGGCTTCAAGGACGAGCTCGACGCCAACACCGACCCGAAGCTCTTCTTCGATCCGACACTGACTCAGTACGACGAGGTGACGGCCGAGACCCAGGGCCTGCTCGGCTTCCGCGAGGCCTTCGCCAACTCGATCTGGATCACCATCATCTCGACGATCCTGGTGCTGCTCCTCGCCATTCCCGCTGCCTACGCGCTGGCCATCAGGCGGGCGGCCAAGTGGCGAGACCTCCTGTTCTTCTTCATCTCCACCAAGTTCTTGCCGATCGTCGCCGCCATCTTGCCGCTGTGGATCATCGGGCGCGATCTCGATCTGCTCAACACCCGAACGATCCTGATCATCCTGTACACGGCGATGAACCTGCCTTTGGCGGTGTGGATGTTGTGGTCGTTCTTCAGCGAGGTGCCGCGCGAGCTGATCGAAGCGGCCGAGATCGACGGCGCCAGCATCCGCAGCCAGATCACCTCCGTGATCCTGCCCATCGTCGCCCCCGGTCTGGCCGCGACGGCCCTGCTCTGTTTCATCCTCGCCTGGAACGAGTTCTTCTTGGCTGTGCAGCTCAATCCGGTTGACGGGTCGACCATTCCGATCTGGGTCACGTCGAACGTGAGCACACGCGGCAACTTCCTGGCCAAACTTTCTGCCGCGTCGACCCTGGCCACGCTGCCGGTGGTGCTCGCCGGCTGGGTGGCCCA
>JBPCTQ010000285.1:0-3848 GCA_051011595.1 Acidimicrobiales bacterium | reverse complement strand
GTGTCGTTCTGGTCCTCGTGTTCGATCTCGACCAGGAGGGTGTCGCGGTGGTTGGCGACATCGAGTCGGGCGTGCCGGTGCCGGGAATCCCTGACGTCACGTTCGATCAGCTCACACAGCTGCTGCTCCCGTGCCTGGGAATTGCGCTGTTGGCCTATCCCGACAGCTTCCTCACGGCCCGCTCGTTGTCGGCCACCGGTGGTTACACCCTCGACGCTGATCAGGAGTTCCTGGCCGTCGGAGCGGCCAACCTGGGTTCGGGTCTGCTGTCGGGCATTCCGGTCAACGGCAGCCAGTCCCGTAGCTTCGTGCAGCGCGACGCCGGCGGCCAGACGAACCTCACGGGGCTCATGTGCGCCGCGCTGGTGTTGGTCACCCTTTTCTTCCTCACCGGGTTCTTCGAGAAGCTGCCCAACGCCGTGCTCGCCGGCATCGTCATCGTGGCCGGCATGGGGTTGTTCGCCCTCGACGACTTCCGGGCGCTGTGGCGTATTCGCCGCTCCGAGTTCTGGCTCGGCACCGTCACCGTTGCCGCCGTCCTCGTTCTGGGGATGCTTGGCGGCATCGCCTTCGCCATCGGGCTGTCATTGATCGTTGCGCTCGCCCGAGTCGTCCGCCCTCACACGGCTGAGCTGGGACAGGTCGAGGGCACCGACACGTTCCGTGACATGGAGCGCAACCCCGATGCCCGGCGGGTCCCGGGTGTGATGATCTACCGGATCGACGACGAGCTCTTCTTCGCCAACGCGGCCTTCTTCGTTCGTGATGTCAAGGCGCGCCTCATCGACACCGATCCCCAACCCCCGGCACTGGTGCTCGACCTCGAGGGTGTGTCCGACATCGACACCACCGCTATTCAGGAGCTCGGCGATCTGCTCGACGACCTCGAGGCCGCCGAGGTCTCGGTGTCGATGGCCCGCGTTCGCGGGCCGGTGCGAGACATGCTCGCCCGGTCGGGTCTACTCGACCGCCTCGGCGACGACGAGATCTTTCTCGAGGTCGACGACGCCGTCGAGCGCCACCGCGGCGGTGCGGCATGACCGTGATTGCCTCGCTCGTCGACTGGGGGTCGATCGATGAGGCGTTGGCCGGCGAGCAGCTGGATGGTGAGAGTCTGTTGGCCGCAGGGGCGGTGCTCGTTGTCGGGTTCTTTGTTGCGTGGCTGATCGGCCGATGGCGCCGTCAACGACTCGCTCGATACAAGGATCACACCCGGCAGCTCGTCGGGTTGACCCTGCGCGTCTCGCAGGTGTTGGTCCTCGCGGTGTCCGTCGGCTGGGCCCTCACCACGCTCGGTGCCGACATCGGATGGTTGACGGTGGTGCTGCTCGCCTTCGGCGTGATCGCGGTGCTGGCTCTGCGGCCGATCATCGAGGGAATGGGTGCCAGTGCCGCCCTGGTCACCCGTCCGGCGTTCTCGGTCGGCGATGAGATTGCCGTGGATGACCTGGTCGGGGAGGTGCTGGAGATCACCAACCGAAGCACTGTGCTGCGACTTCGTGATGCAAGACGAGTCCACATCCCCAACGTCAACATGCTGTCGAAGACGGTCACCGTCTACACGGTCGACCAGCTCCGGCGGTCCGACGTTGATGTGGCCATCGGCTTCGGGAACGACATCGATCACGTCGAGGAGGTGCTGCGTGCCGCGCTCTCCGAACTCGACACCATCGAACGCGTCGGTTCGATGAGAGCCCGGTCGATTGGCCTGGGCGTGCAACTGTCGGTGCGGTTCTGGCACCCGTCGTCCATCCAGGAGGGCAACGAGGCGATCGACGATGCGGTGCGGACGATCGTTGCCACACTCGAGCGCGAAGGGATCCCGTTCGCGCCGCCGCTCGACGTGGTCATCCGAGGGGATTCGGATTCGGGGTCGCCGTCCGATGCGAACCAGTGAGCCGTGAGCTTCCGACGGTGGATTGTGGAGGGCTACTCCACCTGGGCGGCGAAGGTATCGACGTGAGCACGATCGGCGTCGTCAAGCCCGAGGTGCTGCAACGAGACCGCGAAACGGCGCAGCGCCAGTCGGACGTTGGGGTCAGTGAGGCCGTAGGTCAGGATCTGTTCGGTCGCCAACTCGACCAGTTGGCCGAAGGTGCTGGCCAGCACGACGACACCCGGCGTCGTGTCGGTGTCGGGCACGGCGTAGGGGCCGAGCGGCAGATCGACCAGCTCGTGGAACAAGAAGCTCATCTCCTCGATCACCTCGACCGCCGAGTTCGGATCGTTGATCGCAGGTGAGAGGGCCAGGATGGCGACGTCGACCAGGGCCACGATGTAGTACTCGAGGCTCTGTTCCAGCTCGCGGGTGCCCGACACGTCGATCGACTCGGCAACCCGCTTGGCCGGCGCCAGCTCGTCGTCAGGCTTTCGGATCACCGCCCACCCGAGGGGTTCGCCCGCGATGACCGGCACACCGATAGGGCCGTGGATCACGGCCAGGGCATCGACTCGCCGGCACGCTTCCAAGAGGGCTTCCGTGTCGACCTCGGCCAGGTGCCCAGAACGGTGGGCGGGTAGGTCGATGGCGTCGTCCGGTCGCTCGGGTACGGATGTCGGCACGGTCCCCCGACGATGGCGCGCCGTGTCCCGCGCCGTTTCGCGGGCCGCTTTCACCACTCCCGCGACAGCCCGGTCGGTCCGGAACCACCGGATGAGGGACGCGATGTACCAGATCACGGTGGCGCCGGTGGCCACCAGCAGTACCACCGATATCGCCAGACCGGCGATGGGTGCCGGGGCGTCGGGTTCGAGCCGGCGGAGCTGGAACTGCTCGGTCAGGATGAACATCGAGGCCATGCCGAAGATGGCGATCACCCACCGGTCGGCCGATCGTCGAGCATAGATACGCAACACTCGAGAGCCGAAGCGACCGACCACGTTCTGGGCCGCCACCGAGGCCAACGCCAGCACAATGCTCAGTGCGGTGAACACCAGTGCGAGGGACGCGAACAGCGTGTCGCGCGAGCGGTCGACGGAGATCGTCCAGGGGTCTTGCTCCGCCCCGCCACCCGTCCCGATGGCGGCGGCCAAGAGCAGGCCGCTCAACCCACCGAGCGCCGGCAGGAACCACACGTTGTCTCGTACTGCTTCCCGCAGCCGGCGGCCGAACCAGCGTGGCCAAGGGCGACCCTTCACGCCGTCAACCCGTTCCGTCGTCGGTGGGCTCGTCCGTCCGCTCAGCCAGCTCCTTGGCGAGCTCGAACTCGGCCCGCCGCCACGGCATGATGCCGTCGACCTCGATATCGAGCGAAAAACTGAGCGCGATACGAACGGCGACGAGGATGGCCAGCACGCCGACACTTTCGAGACTCGGGGCGACGGTGATGGTCTTGATGATGTCGGCGGCGACCAGGATCTCGAGCCCCAGGATCAGGGGACGGCCGAACTCGCGGCGCACATCGGCGAAGAAGATGTTGAGGTGTCGGAAGCTCTTGATGCCGTAGGCGATTGCGAACAGACCGCCGATCACGATCACGGTGACGCCGACCGCCTCGAATCCCTTGGCGATGGTGTCCATCGTCTCTTCGAAGGTCATGGTCGATGCTCCGTCTCAGCAGTTGTCGCCCTGGACCAGGGGTGCTGTCGATGCAGGCGACGCCGCATTCTCGTTCCTCACAGGTAGTCGTGGCGAGTCAGCCAGCGCAGGCAGAGGTAGCCCCAAATCGGGGGCAGGTAGTAACTGATCAGGCGGTAGAGGATCACCGCGGAGACCGCGACGTCGCCGGGAACTCCCACCGCGGTCAGCCCCGCCGAGAGGCCGGCCTCGCTGACGCCGACACCGCCCGGCACCGGCATCAGGCCGGCGAACAGCGACACGGTGACGTTGATGAAGATGGCCTCGCCGA
>JBPCTQ010000284.1:0-3623 GCA_051011595.1 Acidimicrobiales bacterium | reverse complement strand
TCACGGTTCGGAGAGGTATGCCCATACCTTCAAGCTACTGCCGGGTAGGCAGGGAGCCAAGGTCCAACGTCCTCTCCCGATGCCGGGCGTAGCCTGTGGTCATCGACGATCAGCCCGCGACCGACCTGTATGACGATTTCGATCCCGAGCGGCTGATGGGCTGCGCCTACTGGCGATGCGACGAGCTCTTCGAGGCCCGTCACACCAACCACCGCTTCTGTCGCAAGGCGTGCCGCAGTCGACAACGCAAGTGGGAGCGGGCCCAGCAACGCCGCGCCGCCAAGGCTCGATCGCACGTGTGACGGCTTGCCGGCTGACCGCTACTCGGGTTGGTCGCGCAGGAAGCGCTCGACCTCGGCCACCAGCTCGTCGGGGTCGGCGTCGTCGAAGCCGTCGTCGGGGCGGATGACCTCGATCTCGTCGGTGGCACCGAACTCGACGGCGTGGTCGTGCGCGGCCTCGAGCTGGGCCACGTACTCGGCGGTCTCGTCGTCCTCGGCCACCAGCTCGTCGACCTGGCGCTCGTAGGCCGCGGCCGCGATCTGGAGGTCGGTGGTGACCATCGAGATGTCGAGCACGGTCTGGAGGCGCTCGAGCAGCGCCAGCGCCGCTTTGGGTGACGTGGCGCCCGACACGTAGGAGGGCACCGCCGCCCAGAGGGCGACCGCGGGGAGACCGGCGTCCTGACAAGCCCGGTGCAGCACACCCACGATGCCGGTGGGCCCTTCGTAGGTGGACACCTCGAGGTCGAGGTCGCCGGCGGTGGTGGGATCGTCGGCCCGGCCATAGATGGGGACGGGACGGCTGTGCGGTACGTCGGTGAGCAGCGCCCCCAGGGTGATGACCATGCTGGCGTCGACTCGTCGGGCGACCTCGAGGATCTGCTCGCAGAACGTGCGCCAGCGCAGCTGCGGTTCGGTTCCCACCAGAACCACCACGTCGTTGGCCGATTCGGGCACGGTGAGCGCGGTGAACACGTTCTCGGGCCAGTTGATGTGGCGTTCGTGGTCTTCGTCGAGTGTGACCACCGGGCGGGTTGTGGTGAAGTCGTAGAAGTCCTCGGCGCTGATCTCGGCCAACGCCTCGCCACTCCATCGGCGGGTGAGGAAGCCGGCCGCACTCGACGCCGCTTCACCGGCGTCGTTCCAACCTTCGAAGGCGCAGATCAGCACCGGCCCGCGCAGCTCCCGCTCGTCGATCCATCGCAGGGGTGCGTTCTCGCCCGGTTCGAGAGGATTCGCCATCACGACACACCGTATCCGGCACGAGTGGGGGAGCGGACGGCGACCCACCTGCCGACGGCCCGGTCACAGTAGGGTCCACCCCGGTGCCGTCGAGGAGGAGCCGAGGTTGGCCGAGATAGCGGAAGCCCAGGTGGTCGACGACGATCTGATCGAGGCCTTCCGGCGCCTCACCCCCCAGTTGTCGTCGTCGAACCCGGCGCCCGGCGCCGATGCCCTGCAGGCCATCGTCGACAGCGATGCGTCGGTCCTGTTCATCGCCCGCGACGACGACGGCACCATCGTGGGCAGCCTCACCCTGGCCATGTTCCGTATCCCGACCGGGCTGCGGGCCTGGATCGAAGACGTGGTGGTCGACGAGGAAGTCCGGGGGCAAGGAGTGGGAGCCATGCTCAACGAGGCCGCCATCGAACGAGCACGGGCATCGGGTTGCACCACGGTCGATCTCACCTCTCGCCCTTCACGCGAGGCGGCCAATCGTCTCTACCAGCGCCTGGGGTTCCACCAGCGCGACACCAACGTGTATCGGTACGACCTGTGATGCGGCCCGGGTCACGGTGTGAGATGACAGCCCGAGATGACATCGTCGATGTGCGGCGACACCGTCGCTGATCCGGCCCGCTTCGGGCGTGGTGGGCCCTGATGGCCACCGTCGCCGAGATCGTGGCCCGACCGGTCGCCCCCGATCATCCGGGTGCGTCCTCGGTGGCCCAGCTCAGGGGTGAGCTCGAGCGCCAGTTGGCCGACGTCACCCGCGACTGGGATCGGGCCGGTGGACCGCTCGGTGTCACCAAGAGCCGGATGCTGGCCGCGGTTCGGTGCCCGGCTTCGGTGATCGCCGAGACCACCGACTTGGCCCTCAGCACACCGCTCGTGGTGGGTGCCGTGGTCGACACCGCCGCGGCGATGCTGTTGATGTCCGACAAGGTGCCCGGCCCCGCCCCGTGGTTGGGTGCGCTGATGCCGGTGTTGGCCCAAACCGAACCCGACCAGGCTCGTTACATCGAGGACCTCTCGGTCGAGAGCCGTCACGAGTTGCGCGAGATCATCGAGCAGAAGGGCCGCACCCTCGTCCGCCTGCTGGGCGACGTTCGGTCCCTTCCCGGAACGGCCCAGGAGATGTTCCGGGTCGAGTTCGCCGACAGCGGCGTGCTGCTCACTGGTCGCACCGACCTGGTGTTGGGCCGGGGGGCGCGGTCGGTGATCGAGGTCAAGTCCGGCGCGGTTCGCCCGGCCCACGTCGACGAGGCCGGGTTCTACGCCTTGTTGGCCGCCCTACGCGACGGGGTGGCCCCCCAGACCACGGTGGTCGTCACGCTCGACCCGGGCACGGTCACCGAGTATCCCGTCACCCTCGACAGCCTGGAGGCGTCGGCCCAACGGATGATCGGCACCGCACGCCCGCTGGTCGAGATCGACCAGGCCGTGGCTGTCGGCGAGTGGCCGGCCACCAATCCCAGCGACTTCTGTGCGTGGTGCGGCGTGGTGCAGGAGTGCCCCGACGCCCCCGACCTGGCGCGGGCCGAGGCCGAGGCCGCGGCGGAGTCGCCTGAGCTCGACGATGGCGAGGACGAGCCGTGGTGAGCGACCTGCGTTCGGTGGAGCTCGATCTCATCGAGCGACTCGAGCCGTATGCCCTCCAGTGTCCCGACGACGATTTCGACTGGGACACCTGGGTGCTCGTGAGTGACTTCCTGGTGCGCGCCGCATCGTGGTGCCAAGCCTCGGTGGCCGGCCCCGACGACGGGTTCGAGCCGGCGATCTTCAACACCTTCAAGGCGTTGGCCAAGACCGCGGCGGCCGAGGTCGGGCGTCTCGACGGTGATGTTCGGTCGGCCCTGCTCGATGTGGTGCGGCGGGCCCGAGCCGACGACTCGTCGGTTGCACCGTGGCTGGCCGACTACCTGATCGGGGCCGACACGCCGGAGCTGGTGGCCACCGTCCACCGGGCCGGCTCGTGGCTGGAGCGCACCCTGGCGGTACTCGACGAACGCGACTTCGACCGGTACGTGATCGACAATCGGCTGCAGTGGGATCATCCCGCCGGCGGATTGCGTCTGCGCGGCGCCGTCGACCTGGTCGAAGAGGGCTCGTCCCGACCGGTCGTGGTCTTCCCGTCCGTCGACGACAGCCGGCTCGAACAGGCCGGGTACCTCAGCCTGGTGCACGGGCTCAGCCAGAAAGGCGCGGCACCGTCGGTCCTGGTGGTCAGCCACTCCACCGGGTCGGTGGCCAGCTACGACCGGGGCGAGCTGGCCGAGCGGGCGATCGGTGCGACCGAGCGTGCGGTGGCCGCGGTGCTGGCCCGGGGGGGCGAACCGCTGGGCCTCGAGCGGCGGCCGAGCTATTTCACCTGCCAGGACTGCCATTGGTTCGACACCT
>JBPCTQ010000283.1:0-3731 GCA_051011595.1 Acidimicrobiales bacterium | reverse complement strand
CCTGGGTCCGGTCGGTGCGGATCATCAACCGATACTGGGCCGACAGCACGTGATCGGACGCGGCGAACACCTCGGCCGTCCACTCGTGCACCGTGCGTTCGGCGAACTCGCTCGACTTGTCGTGGGCCGCCACCAGGGCGTTGCGCCGGCTGATCGACTGGCCGGGCCGCACCGGTGCCCACCACTCGCGGTAGCTGCCCGAGTAGTAGGCATGGGCACCCTTCAGCGGGTCACCCTTCAACAGCGCCTTCGTCTCGGGGTCGAGCTCGGTGACTTCGTTCTCACCGATCAAGGTGTCGCCGCCGTTGATGGCCGGCGAGCCGATGGGACCGCTCCACACACTGTCGGCGGCGTGGTCGGGGTCGCACCACAGCGGGTTGTCGTCGCCGTAGGCCTCGGCCACGTGGCGGAAGGCATCAGGCCCGGGATTGCGATACCACGGCGGCTGGGGATGCGGCTGGGTGACACCGATTCGGGCCCGCAGCCGCTCGATGCGATCGCCGGTGATGGCGGAGCCGTCAGCCATGGTCGACCACAGCCGCCTCGATGACGGGCTCGGACTCGGCGAAGCTGGCTTCGGTGTGGGGCATGGGTCCTCAGCTGGACTGGTCCGACCGTTCGGATAATGTATCCACTTGCGCACGGGTCGTGTCAACCACTGGGTCGACGGGTGGTGAATCAGGAACAGCACATGGACACCAAGCCACTACCGATCGGTCCCGAGACCGACGACGACGAACTCATCGCCACGGTCGCCGGCTGGATCGACACCACGATCCCCGAGTCGTGGCGGCGCGCAGCCGTCGACGGTCGCCAGGCCATCCGATCGGTCCGCAGCCGGCAGGACTACGAGGCCTGGTACCCCACGTTCGCCGCCTCCGGTCTGGTCGTGGCCACCTGGCCGGTCGCCTACGGCGGGCTCGACCTGCGTCCGCAACAGGCCCGCCTCGTCGAGCAACAACTGATGCCGTTCAACCTCGGGCGACTGAACCCGCTCGGGCTCCACAACATGGCGCCGGCCCTGTTCGCCCACGGCACCGAAGAACAGCGACTGCGCTTCTTTCCACCGATGGTCGACAACACCGAACGCTGGTGCCAGATGTTCAGCGAGCCGTGCGCCGGGTCCGATCTGGCGTCGCTCGCCATGCGGGCCGAGCGTGATGGCGACGAGTGGATCCTCACCGGCCAGAAAGTCTGGAGCACCTGGGCCCATCAATCCGAATTCGCCATCTGTCTGGCCCGCACCGATCCCACCGTGCCCAAACGGAAGGGCATCACCTACTTCCTCGTCGACCTGCGCAGTCCGGGCGTCGAGGTCCGCGAGCTCCGGCACATGGGAGGTACGGTCGACTTCAACGAGGTCTGGCTCGACGAGGTTCGCGTGCCCGACTTCCACCGCGTAGGCCAGGAAGGCGACGGCTGGCGAGTGGCCAACTCGACACTGGCCGGCGAACGCCAAATGGTCGCCGGTTCGGGATCGGGCGGCGTCGACCGCATCGGTGGCAGTGGCGTGATGCGACTGGTCCAAGCCGCTCACGAGCAGCACCCCGATCCGGTCGGGCTCGATCGGCTGATGCGGCTCTACAGCGAAGAGAAGATCCGGGGCTGGACCAACGATCGAGTGCGGGCCACGGTGAAGGCGGGCGGCACGCCGGGCCAGCCGCGTCCATCGGCAAGGTTCATCAGGGCACGCTGAACCAGCAGATCCAGATGTTGGCCACCGACATGCTCGGTTTGGCCGCCATGGCTTTCCCTGCCGGCGACGGCTGGTCCGAGTCGCTCCCCTACGAGGTGGCGGGCATGATCCGGAGCCGAGCCAACACCATCGAGGGCGGGACGACCGAAGTGAACAAGAACGTGATCGGTGAGAAGGTGCTCGGCCTGCCCCGGGAGCCCGATCCCCACCACGGCGCCAGCTGGGAGGACACCCCGAGATGACCTACGAGCACCTCATCGTCGAGCGCCACGGGCCGGTCGGGTGGCTCATCAACGATCGGGCCGACGTACGCAACGCCATGAACGCGGCGATGCGCGACGAATTCGCCGATGCCTGGACCGAGCTCGACCGCGATCCGGCCGTACGGGTCATCGTGCACACCGGCAATGGCCGCGACTTCCAGACCGGCGTCGACGTCACCGAGATCGCCGACGACGGCGTCGGCATGGAGCGGTACCGGCAGTCGATGGAGGACTTCGACGTCCACTTCACCTCGTGGCACCAGCAGGTCTGGAAACCCGTCATCACCGCGGTCAACGGCATCTGCTGCGGAGGCGGCTTCCATTGGGTGGCCGACGCCGACATCGTCATCGCCGCCGGCGACGCCCAGTTCTTCGACCCCCACACCTCGGTTGGTCAGGTGGTGGCCATCGAAGCCATCGGTCTGATGAAGAAGATGCCCGTCGAGGCCGTGATGCGAATGGCCTTCATGGGCAAGTACGAACGTATGGGCGCCGAGCGGGCCTACGAGCTGGGCATGATCTCCGAGATCGTCGATCCCCCCGACCAGCTGCGCGAACGAGCTCAGGAGCTGGGTGAGACCATCGCCAAGAACTCACCGGCCGCCATGGCTGCCACCAAGAAGGCCCTGTGGGGCGCCCTCGAAGCCGGACTCACCGACGCGTGCAAGGAGGGGGCCCGACACCTGGTGTCGATGTGGGGTCACCCCGACCAGGCCGAGGGACCCGCAGCCTTCGCCGAGAAGCGCGAACCGGCGTGGCGACCGCTCGAACCGTGAACCTGTATTCGCTGCTCGCCGAACACCCACTGGCCGACGATGCGCCGTTGGTCCACACCATCGACGCTTCGTTCACCAAGGGGGAGGTCATCGCTCAGGTGCACGAGCTGGCCGACCGGATCGAGGTCGACGCCGATCGGCCCGTGACCGTCGTGGCCGAAGGTGTCGACATGTTGGTGGGGATGTTCGCCTGCTGGCGCAACCAGCAGGTCTTCGTCCCGGTCAATCCACGTCACCCACAACCCGATCTCGATGTCGCGGCCGTCGTCTCGGGGGGCCAGGTCGAGCGGCGGCAATCTGACGAGGTGCACGAGGCGGGCACCGCGTTCGTGCTCTGGACCTCGGGTACCACCGGCCGACCGAAGCCGGTCCTGCACTCCCATGGGGCCTACCTGGAGATCATCGATCGGGTTCTCGAACCACTGCGCTCCAAATCGCCCGACCCGCGCAGACCACCCTCGCCGAACCTGATCCCGGTCTCGATGGCGCTCAACGCCGGCATCTACAACGCCCTGTTCGGGCTGCGGGCCGGTGCACCGCTGGTGATGATGAACCACTTCGCCACCACCGACTTCGCCGCGCTGGTCGAACGACACGGCATCCGGTCGACGGTGCTGCCGCCGGCGGCCATGGCGATGCTCAGCGACGACACCACCATCTCAGCGCTCGAGCCACTGCGTTACGTGCGGTCGATCACGGCTCCCCTCTCCCCGTTCCAGGCCCGGCGATTCACCGAACGCTTCGGCGTCACTGTCTTGAACGGATACGGACAAGCCGAGATCGGTGAGGTCATCGGTTGGACAGCGGCTGACGCCAAGGAGCATCCCGACAAGATCGGTGCCATCGGGAGGCCCCACCCCGGTGTCGAGGCCCGCATCGATGGGCCCGACAACAACGGTGTGGGAGAACTGCTGGTGCGCCCGCCGAACACCGCCACCGACCTGGACAAGGACCGGGTCACCGCCGACGGCTTCGTGCGCACCGGCGACCTGGGCC
>JBPCTQ010000282.1:0-3530 GCA_051011595.1 Acidimicrobiales bacterium | reverse complement strand
GAAACCCGAGAGCACCCCCACCACGGCGACGGTGCCGTCCATCCGGGTGGCCGCCACCGAGCGCCGAAGCGTGTCCGGTCCGCCCAGGTCGACCACGAGATCAGCGCCTCGGCCTTCCGTGATTTCCAACACCAGCGACTCCCAGTCCGGGGTGGAGTCGTCGTTCACCACGTGGTCGGCCCCGAGCGACCGAGCCACGTCGAGTTTGGCATCGGATGACGAGGTGACGACGACCGCGGCTCCCATCGCCTTGGCCAGCTGCAGCGTGTACAGCGAGACGCCGCCGGTGCCGAGGGTGACCACCACATCGCCTGCGGTGATCGACGCCGTCTGCAGCGAGCTCCATGCGGTGTGGCCGGCGCACACGAGGGTGGCCGCCTCCACATCGCTGAGGTGGGAGGGCGCACGCACCAGTGCCGTCGCCGGATAGGCCCGGTGCTGGGTCAGCCAGCCGTCACCGTGGTCTCCCGGAATCCAGCGCCGGTTGGCTCGGGTCATGGTGCCGTCGAGCCAGAACGGGTTGAAGGCACCCATCACTCGATCGCCGACGGTCACGGTACGGACATCGTCGGCGACCGCGACGACCTCTCCGCACCCATCGGTCATCGGCACTCGGGGCCATGGACCCGAGATGAGGCCCATGAGGTTGACCGTGTCGTGATAGTTGAGACTCGAACCCCGTACCCGCACCACGGCTTCGCCAGGGCCGGGACTGGGTACCGGGCGAGTCTCGATCTCCGGATGCTGCCCGGGACCGGCCATCACCATGGCCGAGCTCATGGCGTCGCCCCCGCGGCCAGCAGCAGTTCGTCCCGTTTGGCTTCCGCGTCGGCCAGCCGGCTGGGGATGTGCTCGCTGGGCCAGCCTTCGGCCGGCTGGTAGCCCTTGAGCAACACCCGGGCCAGCACACTCTTGTGCAGCTCGTCCGGGCCGTCGCCGATGGGACCGAAACGGACACTGCGGTACCACGCCTCCACCGGCAACTCGCTCGAGTATCCCAGTGACCCACACACCTGGATGGTTCGATCGAGCACACCGAGCACGGTCTTGGACACGAGCGCCTTCACCATGCCCAGCTCATGTCGAACGGCGGCCGCGCCGAGGCGATCCATGTTCCACGCCGTTCGGAAGGTGAGCAGCCGTGCCGATTCGATCTCCATGTGGGACAACGCAATGTAGTCCTGGATCATCTGGTGGGATCCGAGCAGCTTGCCGTGTGATTCACGACTCACCGCCCGCTCGCACATGATGTCGAAGCTGCGCTGGGCCATTCCCAGAAAGCGCATGGCGTGATGGATCCGACCGCCACCGAGCCGCTTCTGAGCCAGGACGAAGCCGTCACCCGGTTCGCCGATGAGATGGTCCTGGGGAAGACGTAGATCGTGGAAGCGCAGATAGGCATGGTTGCCTGGGCGCCCGTATTCGGCGTCCGGGTGAGCCATGGTGTTGATGTCGCGAACGATCTCCAGACCGGGATGACCCTGCGGCACCACAAAAACCGATGCGTGCTTGTGCGGTCGGTTCTCGGGGTTGGTCTCGGCGAAGACCAGGATGAAGTCGGCCACCGATGCGTTGGTGATCATCCACTTCTCGCCGTTCAGCACCCATTCGCCGCCGTCGAGGACCGCAGTGGTGCCGATGCGAGTCGGATCGGCGCCGGCGAACTGTGGTTCGGTCAGCGCAAACGCACTCGACAGTTCGCCTCGGTAGTTGGGCCACAACCATCGTTCCTGTTGTTCGGCGGTGGCGCCGTGAGCAAGCAACTCCATGTTGCCCGAGTCCGGTGCCTGCACGCCGAAGACCACCATCGACCACATCGAGCGCCCGATCTGCTCGGACATCAGCGCCAGCTTGAGCTGGCCGAGACCGAGTCCACCCAGCTCGGAGTCGAGGAACGCCCCCCAGAGGCCTCGGTCCTTGACCTGCTGTCGGAGATGGTCGCGGATGAGGGTTTTGTCGTGCTCGTCCAGGTGCCCCATGACCGGTTCCAGCGGGATGATCGTCTCGTCGATCAGGGCCCGCATCCAGTCGAGATCGGCCTGGAAAGCCGGTTCGGTCTCGAAGTCCCACGCCATCGCACCCCATCCTTGCCTGGTTTGGATAACACTGTAATATCATCGTTATGACAGCCGTCAACCCGGTCATCGATGCGGCCGACCCGCTCACGGCGGACCGGATCATCGATGCGGCGCTGGCCATCCTGGCCGCCGAGGGTCTCGATGCGGTGAGCATGCGCCGAGTGGCCACCGATCTCGGCGTCTCCCCCATTCCGGTGTACAGCCGCGTCGGGAACAAGGACGCCTTGCTCGACGCCATGGCCGCCCGGTTGGGCCGCGGCTTCGATGTACCGCCAACCGCCGACGAACCATGGGCGACCTACGCCTTGCGTTGGTGTCACCAACTTCGCCTGCGCCGCCGCGCCTTCGCCGACAACCGCCTGCTGATGCGGGGCTGGCGCCCCGTCATGGTCGAGGCCACCCGACCGCTGGTTCGCACGATGCGGGAGCAGGGAGTGGAAACCGATGCCGCCATCGACGCGGCGCGGATGCTGGTCTGGACCGTACTGGGGCACGCCGCCATCGAGCTCGGCCACGAGACCACCACGTCGCCGACGGTCGACGTCGATGCCGACCGTCTGTTCGACGATCACGTTCGCTACGTGATCACCGGCTTGGTGGACGACCTCTCGTGAAGCTCGACAACACAACGGTGGCCATCACCGGCGCGGCTTCGGGCATCGGACGGGCCCTGGCCGAACGGCTGGCCCATCGTGGCTGTTCGTTGGCACTGGCCGATGTCGAACCGGCCCCGCTCGAGGACGTGGTCGCCGAGCTCAGCCAGATCACCGCCACGGTCGGTATGGTCACCGACGTCGGTGACGCCGCCCAGGTGGAGCAGTTCGCGGCGGCCACGGTGGCCGAGTTCGGTGGGGTCGATGTCGCCGTCAACAACGCCGGGGTGTCCACCTTCAACCTCATTCAGGATCAAACCGTCGACGACTGGCGCTGGGTCGTCGACGTCAATCTCATGGGGGTCGTTCACGGCATTGCCGCCTTCCTACCCCGGTTGGCCACCCGTCCCAGAGCCCACCTCGTCAACGTGGCTTCGGTGGCCGGTATCCAGAGTGGCATCGCGTTCCTCGGCCCGTACGCGGCAACCAAGGCGGCAGTGGTGTCGATCTCGGAGACGCTCCATCAAGAACTGGCCGCGTACCAGCCTCACGTGTCGGTCACCGTGCTGTGCCCGGCCAACACCGACACTGCGGTCATGCGGAGCGAACGCAACCGACCCGCCGGACTGCCGGTCGAACAACGTCGCCCGGATGCCGAGGCGTGGCGATCCGGCATCGAGGATTCGTTCACCGGACCCACCGGCCGCACGCCCGACGATGTGGCGATCCAGTTGATCGACGGCATCGAAGCCGACCGTCTCTTCGTCCTCACCCACGCCGAGATGGCACCAGTGCTCACGCAACGACTGCAGCGGGTGATCGACGCGGTCGAGTCGGAGTCGGCTCGTGTCGGAGGCTG
>JBPCTQ010000281.1:0-20841 GCA_051011595.1 Acidimicrobiales bacterium | reverse complement strand
TGGTGGACCAGCATGGACAAGCCATTGTGAGCCTCCAGGCCCCGGGCCCGGGCCGCCCGCAACCAGGGCGTCTCGGCCGGTTGGTACACCAGGTCGACCAAGCACTGACCGCCATGGAGTCCGTCGACCGGGCAGGGCAAGGCGGCATCGGAACCGCCGGTCATTCCCTGCGGGGTGGCGTTGACGATGAGGTGATAACGATCGAGCTCGTCGAGGTCGACCACCTGACCCACCGAACCCGCCATGGCAGCTGCTGTTCGAGCCCGCTCCGGGGTGCGGTTGTGCACCCCTACCGATGCCGCGCCATGCCGGGCCAGTGCCTCCACCACGGCGCGGGCCGCACCACCCGCGCCCAGTACGAGGACATCGAGGCCGGCCGGTTCGATTCCAGCGTCGGCCCGCAGTCCGGCCAGGAAACCGTCGCCGTCGGTGTTCTCGCCGTGCAGGCCATCGTCCCCGGGCACCACACAGTTCACCGCATCGAGCGCCTGAGCCGGCACCGAACACGAGTCGACCAGCCCGGCGGTTGCGGTCTTGTGGGGCATGGTGACCGACAAACCGCCCAGACCCAGGGTGCGTGCTGCGGCGAGGGCACCATCGAGGTGCTCGGCGCTCACGTCGAAGGCCAGGTAGACCCAGTCCAATCCGGTCTCGGCGAAGGCGGCGTTGTGGATGGCCGGCGACAACGAATGCCGGGCCGGATCACCGATGACTGCGGCCAGCCGAGTCGCCCCGCTGATGCCGGGCATCAGCAAAAGCCCAGCTCGCGACACCGATCGACGTTGGCCAGGTGTTCCTCGAGGGTCACCGCGAAAGCATGGGCCCCGGAGATTCCGCCCTCGTCGGTGAGGGCGTAGTAGAACCACGGGCCCTCCTCGGGCGAGAACGCGGCGCGCAGGGCTGCTTCCCCCGGCGCCGAGATCGGTGTGGGCGGGAGGCCGAGGTTGGCCAGGTTTCGCGTGTTGTAGGGAGAAGGGTTGGCCAGGTCGGACTCAGTGAGGGGCTCGCCCGGCTCCTTGTCGACGGCGTATCGAGTGGTGGCATCGACGCCGAGGGCTTCATTGTTCAGCAGTCGGTTGTAGATCACCCGAGCGATCTTGGGTCGATCGATCTCCACCCGTGCCTCTTCCTCGATGAGGCTGGCGATGATGACCATGTCGTAGGTGGTCAGGCCGAGTGCCTCGGCCTCGGGCGGCAGACCGACCCCGGCTTCGAGCGCGGCCACCCGGCGGTCCATCTCCTCGGCCATACGTTGGAGCAGCTGGACCTCGTCGGTCTGGTCTTCCTCGGAGATCTCGTAGGTGGCCGGGAAGAGCATGCCCTCGAGGATGTGACGGAAGCCGGGAACGAAGAAGATCCGGCCCGACGCCGTGGCGAGGGTCTCGGACTGCACGAGCTGGGTGCTGGTGGCGTCGCGGGCCTCGATCAGGTCGAACTCGTTGTTCTCGGCAACCATACGAGCGGTGATGTCCTCGACGGTGAGCCCCTCGGGCACGCTGACGGTGAAGAACTCGATGGGCACCGGCCCTTCGTTCATCAGGTCGGTGGCTTCGTCGAAGTCCATGTTCTCGTTGAGCAGGTACTTGCCGGCCTGGAAGTCGCCGCAGTCGTCCTGGCGGTTGCACCAGAAGCGGAAGACCGTGGCGTTGGATATCACGTCGGTCTGGCGCAGACCGTCGGCGATCTGGTTGAGCGTCCACCCTTCCTCGACGGTGAACTCCACCAGTTCTCCGGGATCGCCAGGCGGATGGACCTGTCGGTCGTACCAGGCACTGCCGGTGCGCCAGGCGATGACACCCACCACCAACAGCACGACACCGATGATGGCAATACGACGCAGCGGTCCCGATCGGTTCGGCAGGGGGACATAGTCACGGCTGTCGAAGTCCTGCCCGGCTTCGGGGTCGTACCCGGCCGCGGTGACCGGTTCGGCCTTGGGCGGTTTGGACTCCGGAATCGCCGTCTGTGCGCCCACGGCCATGTCTTCCCATCCCACGGTGGCATCGCGGGGTCTGACGTCGGCGCCATCCTCGGCGTCGACCGTCGGGGTGACGATGGTGTCCTGGCCGAGGTCCTCTCGGGTGACGAACCGCTGGCGGGTACCGCCCGAAGTCGACTCGGCGTCGCGATCGTCGGTCATGACTGCGGTGACCCGTCGAGCCAGGCCTGCAACATGACGGCCGCGGCGACCTTGTCGACCACCTGGCGTCGGTCTCGGGCGTTCATGTCCTGGTCCATCAGAGCTCGTTCAGCGGTCACGGTTGTGAATCGTTCATCGTAGGTCTCCACCGGCACCGGCAGGGCGTCACCCAGTCGATTGCTCTCGGCCAGCATCTTCTTGGCCGCCGGTCCGATCGAGCCGTCGAGCGAATAGGGGATGCCGACCACCACGATGTCGACCTCCCATTCGGTGACCAACGCGGCGATCGCCACATGGTCGCGGCCGCGGTCGCCGGAACGGGTGACCACCTCGATGGGTGTGGCCACCCGGCCATCGGAATCGGAGACGGCAACGCCGATGCGACGCTCACCCAAGTCGATGCCGAGCGCTCGACCTCCGGTTCGGCGGGGATCAGTCGGTGGCACGACGAGCGGCGTCGAGGGCCGCATCGAGTCCGTCGGGATTCTTACCGCCGGCCGACGCGATGTCGGCGGCCGGCCGGCCCCCACCCTGGATCAGGGTCTTTCCTTCGGCCAGCAACTCGCCGGCGTCGAACCCGCTCTCAGAGGTGACGGCGGCAACCATGGCCGCCCCGCCGCCCTCGGGCGCACTGCCGAGAACCACGGCGCCCACGCCGTCCCGATCGCGAACCGCCACCGCCAGATCGCGCAGACCGGCCTGGTCGAGACCGTCGACGCGGGCCACCACCACACCGTTGGCCACCGTGGCCGCCAGTTCGTCGGCCCGACCGAGCGCGGCCGCCTGATGCAGCGCGGCGATCTGTTTGCGGAGGTCCTTGATCTCGGTCATACGTTTGTCGGCACCATCGAGGAGCTCTGCCGCCTGCACCCCGAGGCGATCGGCCAACCCGCTCAGCAGCGTCTCGGCATCACGTAGTCGGTCGATGGGGGCGGTGCCGGTGACCGCCTCGATACGGCGGAGGTTGGAGCCGATCGAGGATTCGGCGACGACCTTGATCGCCCCGATCTCGCCCAGGGCGCTGACGTGGGTGCCACCACACAGCTCGATCGAGTGCTCGCCGGCTTCGAGGACACGTACGACATCGCCGTACTTGTCGCCGAAGAACGCCAGGGCGCCTCGGTCGCGGGCGTCGTCCATGGTTGTCTCGAAGTGGTGACATGCGCTGTTGGCCAGGACTTCGGCGTTGGCCAGGTCCTCGATGGCTTCGATCTGCTCTGGGGTGACCGCTTCGAAGTGGCTGAAGTCGAACCGGAGCCGGTCCGGACCCACCCACGAACCTTGCTGCTGCACGTGGTCGCCCAGGACCTGCCGCCGCGCCCAATGCAGGAGGTGCGTGGCCGTGTGATTGCGGCGAATGGCCGCTCGGCGCGTGCTGTCGATGGAGGCCGTGACCGTATCGCCGGGGCTGACGGTGCCCGTCAGCTCGACGACCTGGTGTCGGTGCAGGCCGGGGACCCCGTAGGTGGTGTCGCCGATCACGGCGGTGCCGTCGGATCCTTCGATGGTTCCGGTGTCGCCGATCTGTCCGCCCGACTCGGCGTAGAACGGCGTGCGGTCGAGCACGATGGACTCGGCGTCGGCGTAGAGCACGAGTGCCTCGACGGTGTCGGTGTCACGACCGACGAACTCGGTGTCGCCACCGGCTTGATGGAGCTCACGAAACTGTGCGACATCGACCGCACCGGCGCCGGCCTTGGTGGCCTGGTCGGCCTTGGCGCGATTGCGTTGTTCGGCCATGGCCGACTCGAAACCCTCGAGATCGACCTCGACCCCACGCTCGGCGGTGATCTCCTGGGTCACCTCGAGCGGGAATCCGTAGGTGTCGTGGAGCTGGAAGGCCACCGCCCCCGACAGGGCATCACCCTCGGACAAGCCGGCCAGCTCGGTGTCGAGGGTCTTGGACCCCGAGGCCAACGTCTGACGGAACCCGGCTTCCTCACGAGCCACCACATCACGAATCACATCGTGGTTGGCCACCAGCTCGGGATACGGATCGCCCATGATCTCGACCACGGTGTCGACCAGCCGGGGCATGACCGGATCGTCGACACCGAGCAGGTAGGCGTGGCGAACAGCCCGCCGCAGGATGCGCCGCAGCACGTACCCCCGCTCTTCGTTGGACGGGAACACACCGTCGCTCACCAACATGGTGCTCGAGCGGGCGTGGTCGGCCAGGATCCGCAGCGAGACATCGGTGCGCTCGCTGTCGCCGTCGGCCACGCCGGTGACGGATCCGGCCGCGGCCAGCAGGTGCTGGAACTCGTCGGTTCCCCAGACCGAGTCGTGGCCGTCGAGCACACTGAGCACCCGTTCCAGCCCGGCGCCGGTGTCGATCGACGGTTTGGGCAGCGGCACCTGAGTGCCGTCGGCCTGCTGGTCGAACTGCATGAAGACGAGGTTCCAGAACTCGAGGAATCGCTCCTCGCCGCCGGTCGCCGGCCCACCATCGGCACCGAACGACGGGCCCCGGTCGAAGAAGATCTCCGAACACGGGCCGTTGGGTCCGGTGTCGGCCATCCGCCACCAGTTGTCGTCGTCGAGTCGCTGGATGCGATCGGGAGCCACACCGACACCGTCGCGCCAGATGTCGGCCGCTTCGTCGTCGGTGAGATGCACGGTCACCCAGAGCCGGTCACCGTCGAAGCCGAGAACATCGGTCACCAGCTCCCAGGCGTAGGCGATGGCCTCTTCCTTGAAATAGTCACCGAAGGAGAAGTTGCCCAACATCTCGAAGAAGGTGAGGTGACGACTGGTACGGCCCACCTCGTCGAGGTCGTTGTGTTTCCCTCCGGCCCGCACCACCTTCTGCACGCTGACCGCCCGTGAGTAGGGCGGTTCCTCGTCGCCCAGGAAGTACGGCTTGAACGGCACCATGCCCGCGTTGGTGAACAGCAGGGTCTGGTCGTGGGGGATGAGGCTCGACGAGGGGACCACCGTGTGGTCGCGGTCGGCGAAGAAATCAGTGAAGGCCCGACGAAGGTCGTTGGCTTTCATGCAACACCCGAACTCGAAGTGGTCATGGCCGGCCAAGCCTACTGGCGGGCCTCAGATGCCGTGGATCAAATCGGACGTCTCAGGCCGAGCGCCGAGCCAGCCGGGCCAGCGACCGCCACTCGGGTCGATCCCGCAGATCAACAGTGTTGGAGTCGGGGTCTTCGGCAGTGGCCGCACGGGTCTCACGGACAACAGTACGTACCTCGGTGGCGATGACCTTGGCCCGCCCGGCAGCCGCTCGACTGCGGGCGGCCGCCTCGGCCCGAACCCGCTCCGGGGCCCGTTCGACCGCACGCCGAACACGGCGTTGGACGTAGATGGAACTGCCGAACCCGAGCCCGTAGCCCACTCCGGTCCAGATCACTCGTTTGAACATGGCGGTCACCCCTCGGTGGTGCGTCCCCTCATTGTGGCCGGTCTGGCTCTGAAACGGGCACGCCACCCTGGGGTTCGGCCAAGGTGGCTTCGAATCCGTGTCCGGATGGCTCATAGTAGATCTGGCCATCGAGCTCAGCCGGGCGATACCGCTGCTCGACCCATCCGCGGGGATCGTCGTGGGGATAGCGGTACCCCTCCCCGTGGCCCAACGAGGCCGCGCCCTTGTAGTGGCCGTCGCGCAGGTGTTTGGGTACCACACCCTGGCTGACCGGTTGGCGGGCGGCCTCCCGGGCTCGTCCGAGGGCGACAGTCACCCGATTGGACTTCGGAGCCGAAGCCAGGTGCACGACCGCCTGGGCCAGGTTCAGCTGGGCCTCGGGCAGTCCGACGAACTCCACGGCACGGGCGGCGGCGTCGGCGACGAGCAATGACTGCGGATCGGCCATACCGACGTCTTCGGAGGCGAGAATGACCAGGCGCCGGGCGATGAAACGGGCGTCCTCGCCCGATTCGAGCATGCGGGCCAACCAGTACAACCCGGCGTCGACGTCGGACCCACGGATGCTCTTGATGAAGGCACTGATGATGTCGTAGTGAGCGTCTCGGCCATAGGGCAGCGCCTTGGTGCCCAGTGCGGCCTCGGCGTCGGTGACCGACACGATCTCATCGGACCCGCGAGCCCGGGCCAGGGCCACTGCCACTTCGAGGCTGGTGAGCACATGGCGTCCGTCGCCGGCGGCGTGACCAACCAGATGGTCGACCGCACCCTCGTCGGCCCTCGCGCCGAGCTCGTCGAGACCTCGGTGGGCCAGGACCGCGACGGCCTCGGGCCCCAGCGGCTCCAGCCGGAACAACACCGATCGGGACAGCAGCGGAGCGTTGACCTCGAAGAAGGGGTTCTCGGTGGTGGCGCCGATGAGGGTGAGCAGGCCGGACTCGACCGACGGCAACAACGCATCTTGTTGGGCCTTGTTGAAGCGGTGCACCTCGTCGAGGAACAAGATGGTGCCGACACCTCGCTCGCCCAACCGTCGTTCGGCCTCATCGGCCGCCAGCCGCACATCTTTGACCGAGGCGCTGGTGGCCGAGAGCTCCTCGAAGTGTCGCGCGGTGTGGCGCGCGATGACCCGAGCCAGGGTGGTCTTGCCGGTACCGGGAGGTCCCCAGAGGATCACCGACGACAACTCGTCGGCCTCGATGAGCGCGCGGAGCGGGCGGTCGGCACCCAGCAGATGGTCCTGGCCGACGATGTCGTCGAGGCTCATGGGACGGAGGCGGGCCGCCAACGGGGATCGACTCTCGAGTTGATCGGCCGCGGCGTTGCTGAACAGATCGCTGCTCATGGGTCCGAGGGAGCCCATCCGACGCGATCGAGGGCCCGCATGGTGGTTTCGTGCATGTAGGCGGCCATGGCGGCCGAACCGCCCTCGAGCATCTCGGCGTTGAACACCTCCGGAGCGATGTAGGGATCGGCGCCGCTGGCCCGCACCGCGTCGAGCAAGCCGGCGAGATCGACCTCGCCGTCGCCGGGGGCCAGTCGATGGGCCATGGTCTCGGCGAACAGTTCGTCGAGCACTGGTTGGCGAGGCGCATCGTCGAGCTGGATGTAGGTGGTCCGCGTCAGGTCGATGTCGTCGAGCTGACTCAGATCACTGCCCGTTGGTTGACGGGCCCAGTGCCAGGTGTCGAGCAGGAGCCCGCACGCCGGGTGGTCGACCAGCTCACACAGGCGATGGGCGTCGTGGATGCTGGCCACGCCGGTCCAGGGAAGAAACTCCAGTGCCACCCGCATGTGCCGGGCCTCGGCCCACTCGGTGACCTGACGCAGCCCGGCGGCCGCTGGTTGATCGTCGACAACGGGGTCGAGCGAGACACTGACCATGACCTCGGGACCGAACTCGTCGGCAACCGGCGCCAGAAACGCCAGTTCCCGCTCGATGGCCGTGTCGTTGCCGCCGGCCCACGAAGCCGCGACCTCGAGGGCGCCGACGGTCAGGCCCCTGCTCCGAATGGCGTCGGTGGCGCCGTCGCCCAGGATGCTGCCGTGCATGGCCCACCACGAGAGCGACTCGAATCCGGCCGCGGCGATGGCGTCGAGGACCTCCAACAGTTCGGTCGCACTGGTGTCGAGTGGGTCACGGAGAAGGGTGGCTGAACACATTCCGAGGCGGGGCATGCCGCGACGGTAGTCGAGCCGGCCCACCGGTCGTGAGGGCTCATGAATCGGGGCCCTGGCGCCGATGGACAACACATGCCTTCGGTTGTGGCCGTCTTCTACTGGATCTGGCTGCTCGGCGCCGTCGGGGTGTTGATCTACCGCATCTACGGTCGAGCAACCGGCCGCCGCAGCTCGGTCTTCGAGTTCCGACGGGGCGCGGTGTCCGAAGCACCCGACGAGGAGATCCGATCAGACAGGGTGAGCGCCACTCGGAGCCTCCCCGACAAGTTCACCAGCCCATCCGAGCCGACCGACACCGTCGTCGATCAGCCACCGTTGCCCGACAACCCGGCTCGGTCAGCCGATGACAGCACGTCGAGTGGCGCCGACGCCGCTGCTGCGGCTGCGGCCATGGGGGCAGCGGACATCCACCCCGCCGTGCTCGCCGCCATGCGGGCCGAGCAGCCCGAGGTCTCCGAGCCGGTCGATCCGGGTACCCACCACGGCTCCGATCTGTTCTCCACCGAATCGCGTCTCCAGCACCAGCCGACCACGCTGGGAACACTGGCACCGCTGCACGAGACCCTGTCCGGCATCGAGATGCCGTGTGAGCTGGTTCCGGTCACCGAGCTGGGTCCCCGCCCGCCGCGTGAGGTGCACCGGGAGCGGTTGGTCCTGATGACGACAACGGCGGGGGCAGGCGAAGTTGCGGCCCGCCTGGCCGACGAGTTCGAACGGTTGGGCCTCGAGGTCTCCCCCACCGGCACCACCTCGTGTCTCGCTCGTCGACGCGATCACGCCGTCGAGCTGCGTATCCACGAGTTCCCCGATCGGGTCACCGAATCGGCGGCACCGGCCTTTCCGATGGCCCCGGGCGACGCGGTCGTGGTGGAGTTCCTCGCCGCCTGAGCCGGCCGAGCCTCAGTCTCGAGGCAACACCCGCAGGCCCAGCTCCTGGAGGTGCTGTTCGTCGATGGCGCTGGGGGCATGGGTCAGCGGGTCACCGCCCGATTGTGTCTTCGGGAAGGCGATCACCTCGCGGATGTTCTCCTCCCCGGCGAGCAATGCAGCCAGCCGATCGATCCCCACGGCGAAACCGGCGTGGGGTGGGGCGCCGTAGCGGAAGGCCTCCAACAAGAAGCCGAACTTCGCCTCTGCTTCTTCGGGTGTGATGCCGAGCAAGGCGAAGATCTGTTGCTGGATGTCGGCGCGATGGATTCGAACCGAACCCGATCCCAGCTCCCAGCCGTTGAGCACCAGGTCATACGACTGGGACCGAACGTCGAGGAGATCGGCGCCCTCGGCCGTGGCCAGCAGCTCGAGGTCGTCGGGGTGGGGCATGGTGAAGGGGTGGTGGGCCGGGATCGGCCGGCCGGTGTCGTCGACGTGCTCGAACAACGGGAAGTCGGTGACCCACAGGAAATGAAGGCCACCTTCGGTGACCGGCGGTCGGCCCATCTCCAGGCGGAGTCGGCCGAGCAGCGACCGCACCGTGCGGCGCTCGTCGGCCACCAGCAACAACAAGTCGCCGGGTTGGGCGTCGAACGACGCAACCAGTCCTTCGAGCTCGGCCGGGCTACAGAACTTGGCCACGGGGGAGCTGAGGGTGCGGTCGTCCTCGACCTTCATCCACACCAGGCCCTTGCCTCCCCAGCTCTTGACGTCGTCGGTGATCCCGTCGAGTTTGTTGCGACCCAGCTCGGCCCCGCCGTCGACCTTGATGCCCTTCACACAATCGGCCTTGAAGGCGTTGAACTCGGTGTCGGCGAACAGCTCGGTGAGCTCGACCAGCTCCATCCCGAACCGCACATCGGGTTTGTCGGTGCCGAATCTCTCCATGGCCTCGAGCCAGGTCATTTGCGGAATGGCGCCCGGCCGACGACCGGTGACGGCCTCGGTGGCCCCGCGGACGGCCTCGTTGATGAACGACCACACGTCTTCCTGGGTGACGAAGGTGGCCTCGGCGTCGAGCTGCATGAACTCGAACTGTCGATCGGCCCGCAGGTCCTCGTCGCGGAGACAACGAGCGATCTGGTAGTACCGATCGAACCCGCCGACCATACACAGCTGCTTGAACAGCTGCGGGCTCTGGGGCAGTGCGTAGAACGAACCCGGCTCCTTGCGACTCGGCACCACGAAGTCGCGCGCCCCTTCCGGCGTGCTGGCGATGAGCATCGGGGTCTCGACCTCGACGAATCCCTGGGACTCCATGGCCTGGCGGATGGCGCTGTTGACCTGCGCCCGCACCCGGAGGTTGCGCTGCATGCGTGGCTTGCGCAGGTCGACGTAGCGATGTCGGAGCCGGATGGTCTCGTCGACGTCGGTTCGTTCGTGCAGGGGGAACGGCGGCGGTTCGGCTTCGGACAACACGTCGACGGTGCAGTCCTTGACCTCGATCTCGCCGGTGTCGAGTGCGTCGTTGACCGTTCCGTCGAGGCGGGGCTGCACCGTGCCGGTGATCCGCAACACGAACTCGCTACGCAGATCGCGGGCGCCGTCGACGACACACTGCACGATGCCGGTGTGATCGCGGAGGTCGACGAAGGCCAGGTGCTCACTGTGCTCTCGCCGCCGGTCGACCCACCCGCACAAGGTGACCTCGCGGCCCACGTCGGTGATCCGCAGCCCTCCGCACATGTCGGATCGCATCGAGGTGGCGTCGGACAGGGGTTCGTCGGTCACGATTCTCCGTTCGTGCTGGTGAGTTCCAGCAATCGTTCGATCAGGGCACTTCGTTCAACCGTCACCTGGCCGGCGTCGCCGCGCAGATCACGAAGGGTGGCTTCGTTGCGGGCCAGCTCGTCGTCGCCGATGAGCACCGCCCAGGCTGCCCCGGAACGGTCGGCCACCTTCATCTGGGCCTTCATCGAACGGCGCTCGAACGCTCGGTCGGCCCGCACGCCGGCCTGGCGGAGCTGGTCGGTGAGGCTCAGCGCCTGGGAACCGTCGGTGACATCGATCACGAAGACCTGGGGACTGATGTCGGGGCCGGCGAACACCGACTCGGCATCACACGCCATGAGGATCCGTTCGACGCCCAGGGCGAAACCGACACCGGGCGTGGCCGGGCCCCCCAATTGCTCGGCGAGACCGTCGTAGCGGCCCCCACCACCAATGGCGTTCTGGGCGCTGTCGAGGGCGTCGGCCGCGAACTCGAATGTGGTGCGCTGGTAGTAGTCGAGGCCGCGAACCAACCGAGGGGACAGTTGATACGGGATGGCCAGGGCCTGGAGTCCCTGGCTCACCGCCTCGAAGTGCTCGGCCACCTCGGCGGTGAGGTGATCGACCATGAGCGGGGCCTCGTCGATGACGGCCTGGTCGGGTTCCCGCTTGGAGTCGAGAACCCGGAGAGGGTTGACGGCCAGGGTGGTCCGGCTCTGCTCGGTGAGGTCGGCCGACCGGTCGTGCAGGTAGGTCGAGAGCTCCGCCAGGTAGGCCGGGCGGCACGATTCGTCGCCCAGGCTGTTGACCAACAGGGTGACGCGAGCCAGCCCCAGGTCTTCGAAGAATCGCCAGGCCAGGGCCATGATCTCGACGTCGGCGTGGGGGTCATCGGTACCCAAGACCTCGGCCCCCACCTGGGTGAACTGCCGATAGCGGCCGGCCTGGGGCCGCTCGTACCGGAACTGCGGGCCCTCGTACCACGCCCGCCACGGTGTCGCCGGGCGGTGCTGGACGAAGGCGCGCACGACCGAAGCGGTCAACTCGGGCCGCAGGGCCAGGCGCCGGCCGTCCTTGTCCTCGAAGTCGTACATCTCCTTGGTGACCACGTCGGTCGACTCACCAATGCGCTGGAACACACCCAGGTCTTCGAAGATCGGTGTTGCCACCTGGCCATACCCGGCCAGGGTGGCCTGCTCGGCGAAGCGATCGATCAGCGAACGTTGCCGGGTCGACTCCGGTGCCAGGACGTCGCGGGTGCCCTTGGGCGCCTGGAAGAGGGGGGTAGCCACAGCCAGCCAGACTACCGGTGGCCGTTCGCGGTCCCGCCGCAATTCCCCCCTGCCGAACGGTCAACGAGGTTGGTTGGCTACTCTGGGCCGATGCAAGGCCCCCACGGCCGGTGGAATGAGCCGATGGCCGTCCGGGCCCGGGTGCTGGCCCATCCCCTGGTGATCGCCCTCGTTGTGGCCTGGGCCCTCAACGACCATGTCTTGAAGGCCACCTTCGGCGGGCCGGTCACCGGAAAGGTGTCCGACGTGGCCGGCCTGGTGGTGTTCCCCCTGCTCGTCGGCACCCTGTGGCCCGGCGCCCGGCCATGGGTGGTGGGCACGGCCGTCACGGTGACGTTCTACACGGTCATCAACCTGTCGCAATGGGCCTCGGACCTCACCGCCGCCGGCCTTGGTGTCCTCGTCGGGCCGAGCTCGCTCACCGCCGACCACAGCGACCTGCTGGTGCTACCCAGCGTGCTGGCGGTGTCCGTGATCACGTCCCACCCGCCAACGGCGCGCTGGGCCGGCGGCGTCGGGCGGGGTGTGCTCGCCGTCGGGCTGCTCACCACTGTGGCCACCAGCCGAATCGACGAAGGCACCGAACACGTGCTCGGTGTCGAGGGAGCCCCCAATGGGGTGGCAGTGGCCATCAGCCCGCTGCTCGACGAGGACGAACCGCCCACCTGCACCGACGTCTGGAGCAGCGCCGATGGTCGAGCGTGGGTTCGTTTGGAGAATCGCAGCAGCTGCCCGCGGCGACCTCGACGGCCGGCCACTCCACCGGTGCCACTCAGCGCCCAGACCGCCTGCCACGCCGACCAGACGACGTGTTTTCGTGTGGGCGACGGGGTGGTCGAACGCAGCACCGACGGCGGAACGGCGTGGTCGGTGGTGTGGCGATGGCCATCGGACCGCGGGCGCTTCGACTGGCGGTGGTGCCCGCTGGGCTGCGCCTACGAGTCGCGAGGACCCCACGCAGTGGCGGTGGCCACCCTGGCCCGATCCGAAACCGTGGTGGTTGCACTCGGAAACGAAGGGGTGCTGCTGTCGTCGGACGGGCTGACCTGGGAGAACGTGGCGGTGGGGCCCACCGGCGATCAGACCTCGTTGACCGGGAACGGTCCGCTGTGGCCCGAACACCTGGTGATCATCACCCTCGGAGTGCTGCTGGCGGCGATGAGTCTGCAGATCGGTCGCCTCCCCGAGACCCGGGAGGGACCGGCACGAGACGATCCGGTGCGGCGCCGCCATCGGGTGTGGCTCACCGGCTGGAGTGCCGCCGTGCTCTTGCTGGCCATCGGGCCGGGCGGGGCGGCCTTCTGGCGGTTCAGCCAGGGCCACATCTGGCGCTGGTCCGATGCCCTGCGACTCACGGGCGCCACCCTCGGCATCATCACCCTGTTGGCCATCGGGGTCTCGTACCTGGCCCGGAGGGCCTCCCTGGCCCGGCTGCGATAGCTGTCCTACTCCCCCACGACCGTCGCCAGGTGTGCATCGGGGTCGTACAACCACGGGCGGACTTCGGTCCACGACGGACGGCGCGGTGCTTCGCTGAACCCGAACCGGCAAGGAGGGTCGACGGGAGCCATTGCCCCCAACGAGACACCGTCGATCGTCGCAGTGGCCGACCGAAGCGGTGCCCACCGACGGGCCTGGTACCACTCGTGCACACCAGTCGGAGAGACGCCGTAGGTGTCGACACGGAGCAGGCGACTGGCGATCGGACCCTCGATGTACCGGGTCACCCATCTCGGTCGTGGACCGAACACCGGCAGCGAACGGCCCCTCGACACCGCTACCGCGCGATCGGCAACAGTCACCGACAGAGTGCGGGGGTCGCGCGCCGCCGAGATCGGCCCGATACGACACTCGTCGAATCGGTACACGGCACGGATGAAGTCGGCTGACCGCTGACCATCCGCGAACAGCAGGCGGCGACCACCCGGTTCGGCCCACATCACATCGACGAAGGGGCCGATCGGCGAGTCGTCCCACTGACCGATCACCACCCGATCGCCGCTGTCGAATCCGACGCCCACGATCCGGCCCCGCAGACGGTACCGCCCGTTCACACTCGACGGTGGCGGCCGGCTCGTCATCGCCTTGGAGGGTAGGGCCATCAGACGCGCGGGCGACGGTACTCTGGGCGACCATGCCCTCGGCCCGCCTCCTGGCTTCGTTGTCGGTGGTCCTGTTCCTGGGCGCGGCATGCGGGTCCGCGGACGGCGGCAACCCATCCGGCACTGAGCCATCCATCATCGACGCCTCGCTGCTCGAACCCGTACCGGTCGGGGCGGCCCGCGATCACCTGGCCACTGCGGTCGACCACGCCACTCGCGCGGCAGCCTGCACCGCTGGCGCCGGGTGGGCCGACGACGCCCGCTCCGCGGCTGAGGCCCTCGAAGCCGCCGCCGCCGAGTTCGAGGCCGATCCCGCCCTGCTCGGCGACTGGGGTTTCACCGACGAGGCGGCCGAGTTGGCCCAGCAGATCCAGCAGGCGGTGGTCGAGGTTCCACGATGCGAGGGCGCAACCGCCGAGACCATCCTGGCCACCAGCGGCGTGGTCACCGGCGCCATCGACCGGTTCCGGACCGCAACCACCGAGGGTATTCTCGGGCTCTCCAGCGGGTTCTGGCTCAACTACGACTATCTCGGCCACACCATCGAGGTGGGGCGCCTGCTCGACGCCGGCTCGACCATCGACGTGCTGCTCGTCGGTGACTCGTCGGTGAAACGGGGCGTCGACCCGCTGGCGCTCACCGAATCAACCGGGCTGAGCACGATGAACGCGGCCACCGACGGCCTGCTGCCCTCGATGGCGGGGCCCTGGCTCGACGAACTGGCCGACGCGGGGGTGATGCCCGACACCGTCGTCATGGGTGTCACCACCTGGACGACCGTGGTTCCCTGCACCGATGGCCGCCTCACACTCTTCGAGTCCTTCGCCGGGAATCGAGCCCGCGCCTTCGCCGGCCTCGGCGAGGTAGGTGGAGTGAGCGACGCCGAGAGAACGATCGGCACACCGCGATCCGCGTACACCAGTCCCCTCCTCGACCGGTACCGCAACAGCCACGTCGACGAGGGACAGGGTCTCCACCTCGGAAACGGCGGAACCGGGACCACCGTGCAGAATCAGATCGACTACCACACCCAGCTCTTCCGAAACCCGACGCTGTGTGAGGAAGCCGCCATGTCGTTCGAAGCGGCCGCCACCGAGCTGGTGGACCAGGGAGTCGACGTCGTGGTGATGATGATGCCGGTGAGCGATGCCATGGCCGAACTCCACCCCGACGGCAGCGAGGGCCACAACCGCCTGTTTCAGCGGTACCACGCGGCTGCTGCGGCCGCCGGGGCCCGGACACTCGATCTCACCGGAGCACTCGAACCAGACCACTTCAGCGATCCGGCCCACCCCAACGAACAGGGCCGAGCCGTCCTCACCGAAGCCGTGGCCCGGGAGCTGGGCTGATCAGGCGCCTTTGCCGGGAATGACCCGATAGGCGTCGTACACGTGGTCGAGGTCGCGGATCTCCGACAGCACTCGTTGCAGGTGACCCACATCACCCATCTCCAACTCGAACCGCATTCGACTGACCCGGTCGCTCCCGGTCTGGGTGTCGGCCGCGATGATGTTGAGGCGGTTGTCGCTGAGGATCTTGCTGATGTCGGCCAGCAGATTCGACCGGTCGAGGGCCTTGATCTCGATGGCCGTGAGGAACTGACCGGCGTGGTTCTCGATCCACTCGACGTCGATGAGGCGGTCGGCGTGCCCGGAGGCCAGTTCTTGGGCGTTGGCGCAATCGGTGCGATGAACCGAGACGCCCCGGCCCCGGGTGACGAAACCCATGATGTGGTCGGGCGGCACGGGTGTGCAGCATTTCGACAGCCGGATCATGACGTCGTCGAGACCCTCGACGTGAACTCCTGTGGTCTCGGCCGTCTTTCGCTTGCGGCGGCTGATCGACACCGGCAGGTTCTCGTCGCGATCGGGCAAGGTGGACCGAAGGGAACGATCGACCCGGCCCACCACCTGCTTGGCCGACACATGTGATTCGCCGATGGCCGCGAACAGGGCATCGAGGTCGACATAGTTCATGGCATCGCTGACCTCGGCCAGCACCTCGCCCTGGAGCATCTTGTGAACCGGCAGTCCACCCGCCCGCAGCGCATCGGTGAGCTCGTCACGCCCCTGTTCGATGGCGTCCTCGCGGCGCTCGCGACTGTGCCACTGCTTGATCTTGTTGGCCGCCCGATGGGTGACCACGAACTGGAGCCAGTCGAGGGACGGGCCGGCGTGGGCGACGTTCGACGTGCTGATCTCGACGGTGTCGCCCGACGACAGGCGGGTGTCGAGCGGCACCAATCGTCCGTTCACCCGGGCCCCGGTGCAACTGTGCCCCACCTCGGTGTGGACGGCGTAGGCGAAGTCGACGGGAGTGGCGCCGTCGGGCAGCGCCTTGGCCAGACCCTTGGGGGTGAAGACGAAAACCTCGTCGTCTTGTTCGAGATCGACCTTGAGGTTGGCCATGAAGGCCGAAGGATCTTGGGTCTCTTGTTGCCATTCGGCGATGCGGTTGAGCCAGGCCAGCTCTTCGCTGGGCGACTTCGACTTGTAGTCCCAGTGGGCGGCCACCCCGAATTCGGCCCGGTTGTGCATCTCGGAGGTGCGGATCTGCACCTCGACGGGCCGCCCCTGGGGCCCCACCACCGTGGTGTGCAACGACTGGTAGAGGTTGAACTTGGGCATGGCGATGTAGTCCTTGAACCGCCCCTGCACCGGCTTCCACGTGGCGTGGATACAACCCAATGCCGCGTAGCAGTCCCGGACCGAGTCGACGATGACCCGAATGCCCACCAGGTCGAATATCTCGTCGAATTGGCGGCCCTTGACCTGCATCTTCTCGTAGATCGAGTACAGGTGTTTCGGACGGCCGGTTACGTCGGCGCCGATGCCCAGCTCGGCCAAGCGGGTCTGCACGTCGCCGATGACCTGGGTGAGGAACAGGTCGCGTTCGGGATCGCGGACCGAGATCATGTGATCGATCTCCGCGTACCGTTTGGGGTACGCGGCCGCGAAGGCGAGATCCTCGAGTTGCTGGCGGACCTCACCCATTCCCAGACGGTGGGCCAGCGGGGCATAGATCTCGACCGTCTCGCGTGAGGTGCGTTCCTGTTTGAACTCGGGCAGGGCGGCGATGGTGCGCATGTTGTGCAGACGATCGGCGAGCTTGATGATCAACACCCGCAGGTCCTTCGCCACCGCCACCATCATCTTGCGGATGGTGGCGGCCTGCTGCAGCTCCTTGGTGTCGAACTTGACCCGATCGAGTTTGGTGACTCCGTCGACGATCTCGGCTACCTCACCGCCGAGTTCGGCCTGCAACAACTCGAGGGTGACCGCGGTGTCCTCGACCGCATCGTGCACCAGGGCCGCAGCCACGGTGACGTCGTCGCCCCCCTGCTCGGCCACGATGGTGGCCACCGCCAGCGGGTGATGGATGTACGGCTCGCCGGACTTGCGGAACTGACCCTCGTGGGCCTCATTGGCGATACGGAACGCCCGGGAGATGCGATCGACCGGTTCGGACTGGTGATGGGTGCGGTAGGTGTCGAGCAGGCCGCGCAGATCGGCCGACAGCTCTTCGGCACTTCGCCGCCAGGGAAGAACGCGGCTGATGGTGGACACGGTCAGACCGCTCGCGGACTCATGAGTACGACAACACCACGTCGACCGGGATCTCGCCCAGCGCGGCCTGGCCCGACAACGGGGCGATCTCGAGCAGGAACGAACAGCCCACCACCGTGGCGCCGGCCTGTTCGAGCAGACGAATGGTGGCCGCAGCCGTGCCGCCGGTGGCCAACA
The DNA here is from genome assembly GCA_051011595.1 of Acidimicrobiales bacterium. Classification (GTDB taxonomy): domain Bacteria; phylum Actinomycetota; class Acidimicrobiia; order Acidimicrobiales; family SHLQ01; genus JAOUEE01. Next base: position 3,370 of record JBPCTQ010000281.1, on the reverse strand, counting down.
CGTCGTCGACGATCAGCACCCGCTCACCGTCGGCGATGGCGTCGGTGTGCAGTTCGAGCGAATCGGTGCCGTACTCGAGGTCGTACGACACCGAGATGGTGTCGTACGGCAACTTGCCCGGCTTGCGAACCGGCACGAAACCGGCACCCAACGGATGGGCCATGGGTGCCCCGAGGATGAACCCGCGGGACTCGATCCCCACCACCAAGTCGATGCCGCTCCAGGGGGCAGCCATCTGGTCGACCACCGCGGCCAGGGCCCCGGGTGAGCGCAGGAGGGGTGTGATGTCGCGAAACATGATGCCCGGCTCGGGGTAATCGGGGATGTCGCGGATGAGCGCTCTCAGGTCGTCGGCGGTGGGCATGGGTCCACGGTACCGTCCTCGACCGAGCGAGGTCAGCGTCGGCGCTTCTTCCGCGGGCGAGGGGGAATGGCGCCTGAGCCGGGCGCCGGGCGGCTGCTGGTCTCGCGTCCGGAGCTGGTGGCCCGGATCGTGCGTTTGGGCGCGGCCCCGACGGTGGCGTCCTCGGCGGTGACCATACGCGTGGAGCCACCCTCGCCGCGGGCCTCCAGTCGTTCCCGGAGCTGGATGTTTCCGGGTTCACGTTCTTTGAGTTTGGCCACCACCAGCGACGCCACGAACAGCGACGAATACCCGCCGACGATGAGCCCGACCAGTAGGGCGATGCCAAACTCCTGAAGGGTGACGGCACCCAGGATGAACGAACCCACGACGAGCATCGACAGCACTGGGATCACCGAGGTGATGGTGGTGTTGATGCTTCGGGCCAGCACCTGGTTGAGACCCAGGTTCATCATCTCGGTGTAGGTGTAGCGGCCCGTCGCGCCGACGCGTCCCGAGATCTCGCGGACCTTGTCGTAGACGACCATGGTGTCGTAGAGGGAGTACCCCATGATCGTGAGGAAGGCGATCACCGTGGCCGGCGTGACCTCGAACTGGAACAACGCGTACACACCCACGGAGATGACGATGTCGTGCACCACCGCCACCAGCGCACCGACGGCCATCTTCCATTCGAGGCGGACCGAGATGTAGACGGCGATGAGAATGAAGAACACGATGAGGGCGCGGACAGCCTTGTCGGTGATCTCATCTCCCCAGGTGGGACCCACCACGCTGACAGACACGTCCTCGGGGGCAACACCGACCTCGTCGGCCAGGGCGAGCCGGAGCCCGCGTACGGTCTCCGGGTCGTCGACGCTGGTACGAACACGAATGGTGTCGGAGCCCACGGTCTGGATACGGGCGTCCTCGGCGCCGGCGCCACTCATGGCGTCGCGAACGTCGGACACGTCGGCATCGGCCCGCACCTCGAGGCTGGTACCACCTTCGAAATCGATGCCGAGGTTGAGGCCCCGGGTGACCAAGGCACCCACACTGATCAATACCAGCACGGCCGAGATCACGATGGTCTTGCGCCACAGCTTCGGGAAATCGACCGTCGTCCTGCCGTAGTAGAGATCGCCAACGAAGCTCATGCCGTCACCGGACTCTCGTCGAGGTCGGTTCGGGGTGGGATCCCGAAACGACCGGGGTTCTCCTCGAAGGACTTGGATCGGCTCAGCGCCTTCACCGCCGGCCGCATGAAGAAGTAGGTGGCCACCAGGTCGAGGACAACCGACAGGCCGAGGAACAACGCGAAACCGCGCACCCCGCCCACGGTGAGGAGATACAACACGACCGCACCGATGAGCGACGCGATGTCGGCCCAGAAGATGGTGGAGAAGGCGACCGGAAAGGCGCGGTCGACCGCCGAGCGGGGCGTGCGGCCGTTACGAACGTCTTCACGGAGGTGTTCGAAGTACACGATGTTGGAGTCGACCGACACACCCACCGAAACGATCAGCCCGGTGACACCCGCCAGGGTGAGAGCCAGGCCCTGGCTCTCACCCAACCACGACACGATGGTCCACAACAGGGCCATGCTGACCAACAGGCTGGCCATGGCGATGACCCCCAGCCAGCGGTAGTACGCAATGATGAACAGGGCCACCACGATGAGCCCGATGATGCCGGCGGTGATGCCGGCGTTCAGCGAGTCCTCGCCGATGGTGGCCGACACCTGCTCGGTGTTCTGGATCTCGAGCTCGACCGGAAGGGCGCCGAACCGCAGCACCAGCGCCAGGTCCTTGGCCTCGCGCTCGGAGAAGTTGCCGGTGATCTGGACCGTGCCGCCGAACTCGGTGGCCTGCACCGTGGGGGCCGACTGGACCACCCCGTCGAGGGTGATGCCGATCCGGCCCGACGCACACTGCGGCGCCTGGGTCACACACTCCACCGCCAACTCGTCGAACAAGTCGGCTCCGTTGGACCCGCCCCGGAGATCGACCTGAACCGACCAGCTCCCCACGTCGAGGCGAGCAACGGCATCGCCGACCACCACGCCGGTGAACGCCGTCGGGCTCAACAGCAGGGCCGGTGCCACGCCGCTCTCGTCGGCCTCCTCGGGCAACACGACGGTGTCGCACACCAGGTCGTTCTCGGGATCGGTGAACCCGAACTCGTTGACCTCGGCGAAACCCTGCTCGGAGCGGATCTCGACGCCGTCGAGCTCACGGCTGGCGAAGTCGGCCAGACACCGTTCGGCCGTGCCCAGGGGTGCATCGGGATCGGCCACCACCTCGGGGATCTCGCCGGGAATCGACGTGGGGGTGGGCAGGTCCGGGCCGGCCGGCGACACCGTGGTGCTCGCTCCCGGGGCCACGGTGGTGGTGGTCGGTGCGGTGGTCGTCGGTGCGGTGGTGGTAGTCGGGGTGGTGGTGGTCGTCGACTGCGCTTGGCGGAGGGGTGCCCGACGCACACCGGGCAGCGGCGCGGCGGCATCGTCGCCACCCCCGGCCGTGGTGGTGGGGGCGACGGTGGATGTCGGGGCGGAGGTGGTGGATGCCGGTGCGGTTGTGCCGGGGGCGTCGCCGGTGGTGGTGGGGCCACCGGCCTCTGTGGTGGGAGGCGCCACGGTGGTGTCCGGGGTGAGCGCTTCGAGGGTGGCTTGACCTGCCGCGGTCACCGGCACCACACCGAAGTCCTGCAACACCGGCCGGAACCGCAGCTCTGCGGTCTGGCCCACCAGTTCGATGGCCCGCTCCTGGTCGTCGACGCCCGGAATGGAAACCAGGATGTTGGAGCCCTGCCGAGAGATCTCGGGCTCGGCCACACCGAGGGCGTCGACCCGTCGTCGCATGATCTCGATGGCTTCGTCGAGGGTGTCGTCGTCGACCTCCTCGGTGGGCTGGAGGACCACCGAGACACCACCTTGCAGATCGAGGCCCAGCAGGGGCTCGTTCCCCGACGCGAAGGTGAACGCCAGACCCGCGACCGCGAGCACCACGATGCCGATCAGTGAGACAA
>JBPCTQ010000280.1:0-23997 GCA_051011595.1 Acidimicrobiales bacterium | reverse complement strand
AGCGTTTCTGGCGGTCCTACGCGTCACGTATGACGCGCTCCACCGCCAGTTCGGTTGCGGCGGCGTTCTGGCGGTCCTACGCGTCACGTATGACGCGCTGTACCGCCAGTTCGGCTGGGCGGGGTCAGGCCAGGGTGAGGCGGGCGACGTGTTGGCGATGCTGGGAAGCGCTGCCCATGGTGAGCTCGCCCACCTTGGCCTTACGCAGGAACAGATGGAGGTCGTTCTCCCACGTATAGCCGATGCCTCCGAACAGCTGGAGGCCGTCCTGCACACACCGCTGCTGACACTCACCGGCCGCAGCCTTGGCCATCGACACCGCCCGCTCCCACGATGGGTCACCTTCAGCCAGGCACAGGGCCGCGTAGAAGGCCAGCGCCCGGGCTCGTTCCACGTCTCGGTACATGTCGGCCAGCTTGTGTTTGACGGCCTGGAACGACCCGATGGGCACATCGAACTGCTGGCGCTCCTTGGCGTAATCGACCGCCATCTCGAAGATGCGTTGGCACGCACCCACGGTGGTGACAGCCACGGCGGCGGTGGCCTCACCCACGGCGCGCTCCAGGCCCTGCTCGGCCGTCCCATCACCGATCAGTCGATCCTGGTCCACTCGCACCCCGTCGAGCACCAAGTCGGCGTGCACTGCGGTGGCATCGATGGGCCGGTAGGCATCGACGGTGAGGTCGGACCGGCGCACCACCACAACCCTCGCCTCGCCACCGAGGCGCACCACCACCGCGATCTCGTCGGCCGTCGACCCGTCGAGCACGAAACGTTTGGTTCCGGCCAGCACCAGTGAGTCGCCATCGGGTGTGGCCGTGGCGGCCACCTCGCCGACACCCCACGTGCCCGCCCCTTCGTCGAGTGCCAACGCTCCGGTGATGGCTCCGTTGACCACTGGCACCCACCACCGCTGCTGATCTTCGGTCGATCCCACCGCAGCGCCGGTCGCAGCGAACTGGGTGACCGTAGCCAGGAAGGGCCCTGGCGCGGCCACCCGGCCCAGCTCCTCGAGCACGATGGCCAACTCGACCCACGAGTAGCCGGTGCCGCCGTGTTCGGGAGCCAACGCCAGGCCCGGCCAGTCGAGCGACACCAGGGTGGCCCAGAACGCGGCCCCATCGGCCGAACCCTCGGTGACCTGGCGGACCAGGTCGGGAGGACACTCCTGGCCCAGCACATCACGGACCGCACGCTGCAGATCGAGTTGCTCGTCGGTGAATTCGAAGTCCATCGTCGGTTCCTTCCGTCAGCGGGGCAGGCCGAGGACCCGCTCGGCGATGATGTTGCGTTGGATCTCGCTGGTACCGCCGCTGATCGTGCCGGCGAAGCCGAACAGATACCGGTCGAACCAGGTCGCCACCAGACGATCGCTGGCGAAGGCACTCCGGTGGTCGGGCACCTGCCGTTGGTCGAGGGCATAGGGGCCGAAGGCCTCCACCGCCAGCAGCGCCAGCTCGCGCTGGGCCTCGGAACCCATCACCTTGAGGATCGACTGTTCGGCTGGCACCAGTCCCCGTTGTTGCTTGGCCAGCTGGCGATTGCCCAGCAGCCGCAGCGCCTGGGCGTCGGCGATGAGGCGGCCGAGCTTGTCGAGAAGCACCGGATCGTCGGCCTTGGCCGAACCCCGCAGCTCGACCACGAAATCGTCGATCATCTTGTCGAGCCCCTGCGACCACATGATCCACAACATGGCCCGTTCGTGGGCCAGTGCACCGTTGCAGATCCGCCACCCGTCGTTGAGTTCGCCCACCAGGTTGGCGGCGGGAACGCGCACATCGTCGAAGAACACCTCGTTGAAGTCGGTGTGATCGGGTCCGGTGATGTCGGGAAAGGGCCGCCGGGTCAGGCCGGCACTGTCGGTGTCGATGATGAGCGCGGAGATGCCCTTGTGTTTGGGCGCATCGGGATCGGTACGCACGAAGGCCAGGATCATGTCGGCATCGTGGGCACCCGAGGTCCACACCTTCTGACCGTTCACCACGAACTCATCGCCGTCGACGACGGCCCGGGTGCTGAGCCCGGCCAGGTCACTCCCGGCGTTGGGTTCGCTCATCCCCAACGCGGCCATCATCTCGGCCCGCAGGATGGGGATGGCGTAGTCGCGTTTCTGGTCGTCGTTCCCGAACGAGACGATCGATGCGCCGACGATACCCAGGCCCTGCGGGTTGAAGCTCCGGGTGATGTCGCGCCGACCCAGTTCCTCGAAGTACACCAGCTGTTCGAACAGCCCGGCGTCGCGACCCCCGAACTCGGGCGGGTAGGCGGGAACCAACCAACCGTCGTCGAACATCTTGGCCTGGAATCGGCGGGCCCACTCAGGGGTATCGGCACTGGACTTCGCTCGTTCGGTGGCCTCCGCCGGATCGGGCAGATTGGCATCGAGCCAGGCCGAGAACTCGGCTCGGAACGCCTCGGTGGCGTCGTCATGGTGCAACCGCATCTGCGGGACCCCCTTCGAGAGTGATCTGACATTGCCACGCGGCCAGCATTACCGTCAGGTTGGCCGGCCTCGGGGTTCGGTGTGAGTTGATCTGTGTTGGGGGTAACGATGCGCCGACTGTTCGCAGTCATCCTGCTGATCTCACTGGTGGCGGCCGCCTGCGGCAACTCCGGTGACGACGACGGGGGCACCGATTCGGCCACCAGCGATGATTCGTCAGCTGACGGAACTGCACCACCTGCCACCGAGACGGGCTCCGGGACCGAGCCGGCCACCAGCGCACCTGACAGCACGACCGATACCGACGGCGAAACCGATGGCAGTGCACCCAGCGAACGCGACACCTTCGTCGCCATCGAGGGTGTGCCTGGTGTGAACGACACCGAGATCCGCTACGCCTCCATCGCCACCAAGGAGAACAATCCGCTCGGCACCTGCATCATGGACTGCTACAACCAGGGCATCGAGGCCTACTTCGCCTGGCGCAACAGCGAGGGCGGCATCTATGGGCGTGAGATGGTGCTGGCCGACAAGATCGACGACGAGCTGAGCAACAACCAGGCCCGAGCACTGGAGGTGGTGTCCAACGACGACATCTTCGGGGCCTTCTCGGCCACCCTGGTGGCGTCGGGTTGGGGAGATCTCAACGATGCCGGCGTCCCGAGCTACGTGTGGAACATCCACGCCGAGGAATCCGCCGACCGGCAGAACATCCTCGGGCACTTCCCCGTGACGTGTGCCGATTGCACCCAACGCGGGGTGCCCTGGGCGGCCAACGACGCCGGCGCCACCACGGTGGCCAGCCTCGGTTATGGCGTCAGCGAGAATTCGCGCATCTGCGCCCAATCGCTGGAGGCCTCGGTGAACCTCTACGGCGAGGAGCTCGGTCTCACCATGGGCTACCTGAACGACAACATCGATTTCGGCCTTCCGAACGGCATCGGCCCGGAGGTCACCCTGATGAAGGACGCCGGCGTCGACTTCATCGCCACCTGTATGGATCTCAACGGTATGAAGACCCTGGCGCAAGAGCTCGAACGCCAGGGAATGGGCGATGTCCTCATGTATCACCCCAACACCTACAACCAACCGTTCGTCGCCGAGTCAGAAGGCCTGTTCGAGGGCGACTACGTGGTGGCCCAGTTCGTTCCCTTCGAGTACGAAACCGACATCGAGCTGCAGCAACAGTTCCTGGCCTGGATGGACGAGACGGGCGCCGACTTGTCCGAACTGGCAATGGTCGGTTGGATCAACGCCGACCTGGCGTTCGAAGGATTGCTGGCCGCTGGTCCCGAGTTCGAACGCGACACGGTTCTGGCCGCCACCAACAGCTTCACTGCGTACGACGCCGGCGGCCTGATCAATCCCATCGATTGGACCCGTCAGCACACCGCACCCACCGAGGGTGACCCCACCAACGACTATGCACTGGAGTGCTTGTCGCCCGTGAAGGTCGAAAGCGACGTGTTCGTCACCGTGAGCGAACCCGACGCCCCCTGGTTGTGCTGGGACAACTCCACCACCGACTGGGCCGAGCCCACACCCACCAACTTCGCCGACTGAGACCGACCCCGGATCTGACCAGATGCCACACGCTGGGGGTGTGCGATCCCGACCAGACGGCGGCGACCCGCGGCCCGGTGAGCCGGTGAGGATCACCCTGTGATCTTGGCCAGCGCGCTCGAAGACATCTTCCGGGCCGTCCTCCAAGGCACTCCCCCCGGCACCGTCTATGCGCTGATCGCGCTGGGCTTCGTGCTCACCTACAAGACGTCGGGGGTCTTCAACCTGGCCTTCGGTGCCCAGGCCTACATCAGCGCCGCCATGTACTTCCAGGCCCGCAACCAGTGGGAATGGGGTGCGTTCCCCGCCTTCGTCCTGTCGGTTCTCATCCTGGCACCCGCGCTGGGACTGGTGCTCGAGCGCCTGATCTTCCGTCACCTTCGCACCGCGTCGGCGGTCTCGAAGTTGGTGGTGACCATCGGGCTCAGCGTGGCGCTGCCCAATCTGTTCGAGTTGATCGTGGGTTTCGAGCCGGTGGCCGGCCGCACACCGGAGGGTTTGTTGCCCAACGGCAACGGTCCCCCGTTCTATGACCCCTTCGGTGTGTACGGGTGGAGTCGCAACGAACTGACCCAGATGGCCGTGGCCTTGTTGGCCATCGCCGTCCTCGGCGCCATCTTCCGCTTCACCGCGCTGGGGCTGGCCATGCGGGCCGTGGTCGAGAGCCCTCGTATGACCGAGTTGGCCGGTGTTCGCTCCGATCGGATCTCGGCCTTCGCCTGGGCCCTGTCGAGTCTGTTCGCCGGACTGGCCGGCGTGCTGATCGCACCCCGGTTCAACACGCTGGAGGACATTGCCTTCTTCGAGCTGATCGTCATCGGTATCGCCGCCGCCGCGTGCGGCCTGCTGGTGAGCATGCCCCGAGCCATGTTGGGTGGGTTGGGCATCGGCATCGTCATCGCGTTGTCCAACACCTATCTGCCTCGATGGGCCACCGACGCGGGTTGGCTCAAACCGCTGGCCGACAACTTCACACTGGCCCTGCCCTTCCTGGTGCTGTTCGGGATCCTCGTCTTCTCGCCCCGAATCCGCGCGTCGACCGAAACGACCGACCCGTTGGCCGGCGTCGACCCCCCGCCGCCGCAATCGGCGGCCATGACCCGGAGTCTCATCCTGACCGTCGCCACCTGGGTGTTCGGTCTGTTGGTGGTGGTGTTCGGCGGCTTGTGGGTCTACACCCAGGCCGACACCAGCTGGATCTTCCTGGTCACCCAGGGTGTCATCATGTCGATCATCTTCCTCTCCATCACGGTCATGACCGGGATGGCTGGTCAGATCTCGTTGTGCCAGGGCACGTTCGCCGCCATCGGCGCCTTCTCGGTGTACCAATTCGCCGAGCGCTGGGAGGTGTCGGTGCTGGCCGGCGCCCTCGTCGGCGCCGCCATCGCCGCGGCGGTGGGCTCACTGCTCTCGCTGCCGGTGCGCAGGCTCGGGGGCGTCTGGTTGGCCGTCGCCACGCTGGCTTTCGCCTTCTTCTTCGACGCGGTGGTCGTTCGCCAGACGTGGGTGGGCGCGGCCTCGCTCCTGCAAGGAACCCGGGTTCCCCGTCCCGCCGTCGGACCGCTCGACTTCGCCAACGACAAGAGCTACCTCACGTTGTGTGTGATCGTGCTGGTAATCACCTCGGTGGTGGTGATCCAACTTCGTGAGGGCACCATCGGGCGAACCCTACGAGCGCTCCGAGGCAGCGAACTGGCTGCCCAGTCCATCGGCATCAACCCGGCGCGGGCCCGGCTGGTGGCCTTCGCCACCTCGGCCTTCATCGCCGGTCTGGGCGGCGCGTTGCTGGCCATCCAGCAGAAGAACGTCAACTACGAGCAGAACTTCGCGCCCCTGGCCGCCATGTTCTGGCTGGTCCTGGTGGTGTCGTTGAGTGCACGGACCGTCGAAGGCGCCATCCTGGCCGGTGCATCGTTCAGCTTGTTCGAGCGCACGATTCTCCGAAACATCTTCGGCCTCTCCGGCAAGTGGCGGTTCGTGCTCTTCGGCCTCACATCCATCCAGTACGCCCGCCACCCGGAGGGCCTGGTCGAGTACGGCAAACGACGCTCGACCGCCAAGATGCAGGCCCGGCTGGACCGATTGTCGGCCGGCCGGACCGATGAGCCTCCGGATGACCTCGACGACGAGTCGCGGCCCGAGGAGGTGTCGTCGTGACTCCGTTGCTCGATGCCGACGGCGTGGCCAAGTCCTTTTCCGGCATCCAGGCCCTCAGCGAGGTGTCCATCCAGGTCGACTCCGGCGAACGAGTGGGTCTCATCGGACCCAACGGCGCAGGGAAGACCACCTTCTTCAACTGCCTGCTCGGGGTCATCCCCAGCGATGACGGCTCCGTTCTCTTCGACGGCGCCGACATCAGCACCTGGCCCGTGCATCGACGGGCCCGGCAGGGCATCGGCCGCACCTTCCAACGCATCGAGCTGTTCAGCGACACGACCGTGCGCGAACACTTGTTGATCGCCGAACGGGTTCATCGCGGCAACGGTTCGTTCCTGAAGGATGTCTTCGGGCTGGGACGGGCCCGCCGCGACGAGATCGAGGCCTGTGATCAGGTCCTCGAACTGCTCGGTCTGGCCCACCGGGGTGATGACCCCATCGAGTCGCTCAGCCTGGGTGAGGGCCGTCTGGTCGAGGTCGGCCGAGCACTCATGACCGACCCCAAGCTGTTGCTGCTCGACGAGCCGTCGTCGGGTCTCGATCGCCAGGAGACCAGCCTGTTGGCGCGAACACTGCGCACCATTCAGGACGAACGGGGTTTCGCCATCCTGCTGGTCGAACACGACGTCGAGCTCGTCTCCACCTTCACCGAACGAACCTACGTGCTCGATTTCGGCCGGCTGATCGCCCAGGGGCCAACGGCCCAGGTGATGGCCGATCCTGCGGTCCGGCACGCCTACCTCGGCGACCTGGAGGGTCCGTCCTGACCACTCCCCCGCTGCTCGAGCTCGCCGATGTCGAGGCCGGGTACGGGCCCTTCCGCGCCCTGTTCGGCCTGTCCCTCTCCATCGCGGCCGGTGAGGCGGTGGCCCTGTTGGGCGGCAACGGAGCCGGAAAGACCACCGTGGCCCGGGTGGCCAGCGGGCTGGTCCACCCCACGAAGGGCACGGTCAGCATCGACGGCGAGGACTTCACCCATGCCGCGGCCTGGCAGTTCACCCGGGCCGGGGTGGCCCACGCCCCCGAGGGTCGATCGGTCTTCGCCACCCTGACGGTGGCCGAGAACCTCTCGCTCTCGTTCAACCGCAGCCTCGGACGCCAGGGCGTCGGGCTCGGCCTCGAGCAGGCCTACGACATCTTCCCCCGCCTGGGCGAGCGCCAGAACCAGATGGCCGGCACCCTGTCGGGCGGTGAGCAGCGAATGCTGGCTCTGGCCCGGGTGCTGGTGGAGTCACCCCGGCTGTTGATCGCCGACGAGCTCTCGTTGGGGTTGGCACCCATCATCGTCGACGAGGTGTACCACCACCTGGCCGACATCCGCAGCCGCGGCACCACCGTGCTCGTCGTCGAACAGCACGTCGGCCACGCGCTCGATCTCTGCGATCGAGTGATCGTTCTCGACCACGGCGGGGTGGCGTGGGAGGGTGCCTCCGCAGACGCCGCCGACGTGGTGGTGTCGCAGATGTTCGACTCGACCGGAGACCATCCCAGTGCCTGAGCCTCTCGAGCGGCAGACCATCATCAGCGGGATCGGTCAGTCCGACATCGGTCGCCGCCTGTACCGCAGCGGACTCGATCTCACCATCGAGGCCACTCTGGCGGCCATCGCCGACGCCGGCCTCACCGTCGACGACATCGACGGGATCTCCACCTATCCCGGATCGGGGGGCAGCTTCGGTGGTGCCAGCGGAGCCGAGCTGCACGATGCCCTCCGCTTCCGCCTCAACTGGCGCGACGGCGCCGCCGAGACCAGCGGTCAACTGGGAGCGGTGCACAAGGCCGTACTGGCCGTCGCGGCCGGCCTGGCCCGTCACGTCGTGGTGTTTCGGACCGTCACCGAGGGAAGTGGCGGACCCCGGCGCGCCGGCGGCGGTGGCGGCATGCCACCGGCGTTTCGGTACCTCATTCCCTACGGCGTGACGTCGGCGGCCAACTGGATCGCCTGTTATGCCCAGCGCCACATGCACGAGTACGGAACCACCCGCGAACACCTGGGCGCCATCGCCATCAACGCGCGTACCAATGCGGCCCGCAACCCCAAGGCCATCTACACCGAACCGATGACCATGGACGACTACCTGGCGTGCCGACCCATCAGCGAACCGTTCGGCCTGTTCGACTGTGACGTGCCCTGCGATGGCTCCACCGTGGTGATCGTCTCACACCGCGACTACGCCCCCGACTGCCCCAGTCCCGCGATCGGCGTCAACGCCATGGGCACGGCCCTTCGGGGCCGCCCGTCATGGGATCAATTCGACGACCTCACCACCATGCCCATGCGAGATTCCGCCGCATCATTGTGGGAACGCAGCGAGCTCAACCCCGCCGACGTCGACACCGCCCAGCTCTACGACGGCTTCAGCTGGCTCGCCATGGCCTGGATCGAGGCGCTCGGTTTCTGCGGCCGGGGCGAAGGAGGTCCCTTCGTCGAAGGCGGCACCCGGATCGCCCTCGACGGTGAGCTGCCGCTCAACACCTGGGGTGGCCAGTTGTCGGGCGGTCGTTTGCACGGCTACGGCTTCTTGCACGAAGGAGTGCTGCAGCTTCGCCACCAGGCGGGTGACCGCCAGATACCGGGTGAACCGGAGGTGGCGGCCGTGGCGGCCGGCGGAGGCCCCGAGACCGGCGCCCTGCTGCTCACGCGGGGTGTGGCATGAGCGAGCAGGTGCCACCCCGCTTCGTCGACTGTGACGACCTCGACCGCTTCTACTGGACCTCGGGAGCCGATGGGCAGCTACGGCTGCATCACTGCGACGACTGTGATCGGTTCCATCATCCGCCGTCGCCCGTGTGCCCGTACTGCCACAGTCGATCGGTTGGTCCCGCCCCCGTCTCGGGTCGAGGCCGGGTGACCACGTTCACCATCAACCATCAGGAGTTCATGCCCGGGTTCGAGGTTCCGTTCGTGTTCGCCTTCGTCGAGGTCGACGAGGACCCGTCCATCCGCCTCGGGACCAACATCGTCAACTGTGAACACGACGACGTGCAGATCGACATGGCGGTGCAGGTCACCTTCGAGGTCAACGGCGACTATCACATTCCCTTGTTCGAGCCGGCCGAGGGAGACTGACATGGCGCTGATCACCCTCGACGACGTGCTCGGTTGCCTGGCCGTGGAACAAGTGGGCGAGACAACCTGGACCGCTCCCAACATCGACATGGACTACCGGCGCATCTTCGGTGGCCAATTGCTGGCCCAGGCGGTGGTGTTGGCCACCGCGACCGACCCCGACAAGGCCGTGAAGTCGATGAGTGTGCTGTTCCCGCGCGAGGGCAGCCTCGACGAACCCCTCACCTTCGATGTCGAGGCCACCCAGTCCGGTCGCACCTTCTCGGCCCGACGCATCACCGCGGCCCAGAACGACAAGGTCTTCTTCGTCGCCCAGGTGTCCCTGCACGATCCCACCGAGATGGGGCTCGACCATGAGGACCCGCCACCCGATGTGGGCAGCCCCGACGATGCCCAGCCAGAAGACATGAACATGATTCCTTGGGAGAACCGAGTGGTCGGAGGAGTCGACCTGACCGACCGGTCGGCCGCACCGGCTGACTACGCGTTCTGGAGTCGCGTGCCGGCGCTGGCCGACACCACCCAGTCGGTGCATCAGGCCTTGCTGGCCCACGCCACCGATCTCACGGTGATCGGCACCGCCCTGCGACCCCATGCCGGGTACAGCCAGGCCGACTCCACCGTCACCCTGCACACTGCGGTCACCAGCCATCAGCTGTGGTTCCATCGACCGGTGCGTATCGATCGGTGGTGCTTGATCAGCCAACACAGTCCCATCACCGCCGGCGGGCGTGGTTTCGGTGTCGGGCACGTACACGACGACGACGGCCACCTCGTGGCGTCCTTCGCCCAGGAATCCATGGTGCGGCTGTTGGAGCCAACCCAATGAAGTTCTCCATCACCCACCCGCTGGCGGCAGGGGAATGCGACCCGGCCTTCCTCGAACCGGCCAACCTGGTTCGTTTCGCCCAGGCCGTCGAAAGCGCCGGTTTCGCCGGTCTGGCCTTCACCGATCACCCGGCGCCGTCGCAGAAGTGGCTCGACGCCGGAGGCCACCAGGCCCTCGACCCCTTCGTTGCGCTCGGCTTCATGGCCGCCGCCACCCAGACCCTTCGGTTGATGCCCAACATCGTGGTCCTCCCCTACCGGAATCCGTTCATCACGGCCAAAGGGGGAGCCACCGTCGACGTCTTGTCCGGTGGGCGGTTCACGTTGGCGGTGGGGACCGGCTACCTGAAGTCCGAGTTTCGAGCCCTCGGGGTCGACTTCGACGAACGAAACGACCTGGTCGACGAGGCCCTCGAGGTGATTCGAGCCATCTGGACCACCGACGACCTCGACTACGAGGGTCGCCGCTTCTCGGCCCGAGGCATCTCCAGCCACCCCCGCCCGATCCAACAGCCGCACCCCCCGATCTGGATCGGCGGCAACGGCGCCCGTGCCCGTCAGCGGGTGTGCGACCACGGCGCCGGTTGGAACCCCTTCCCCGCCCCCGCGTGGCTGGCCCGCACCAGCCGCACCGTTGCCATGGAAACCCCCGACGACCTGGCGCGAGGCCTCGACGATCTCCGGTCTCGGCTGGATCGGGCGGGACGCAGCCACCACGACGTCGACGTGGCCTTCGCCAACCCGGCCGGTGGCGATCCGGCCTCGGCCGACTTCGATGTCGACACCCATCTCGAGGGGCTCGATGCACTGGCCGAGCTGGGTGTGACCTGGACCGGCGTCTCGGTGCCAGGGGCCAACTGGAACAGTGCACTCGACGTGGTGGCTCGCTACGGAGAGACGGTCATCGCCGGGCACGGCGGCTGAGCCGGGTCCCAAGCGGCTGTGTCCACCACTGCGCTCGAGACCGAATGACTTGTTGTCGCCATGGGTTTGGTTCGGTGACGGCGCCCTCCACACAGGGCCGTCGCGGTAGCGTCAACACCGTGGCCGGCCCCGCTCATCGTCGCCCGACGCCCTACGGCAGGGCGCCGACCGGCCGACAGGTACACCGTGAGTAGCGACGCATGGATCACCCTGGGCGTGATCGTGGTGATGATTGCCGGCCTGGTGTCCGGTCGCCTCTCCCCGCCCGTGGGTGTGCTCGGGGCCACCGGTGGTCTGTATCTCGTCGGTGTGATCGAGGCCGACCAGGCCTTCAGTGGCTTCTCCAACATCGCCCCCATCACGGTGGCTGGGTTGTACGTGCTGGCCGAAGGGATCTCCAAGACCGGTGCGCTCCGACCAGTTCTGCGTCACACGTTGGGGCCGGCCGGCGGCACCCGCGCTGCGGTAGCCCGGCTGATCGCCCCCTCCGCCGGGGCGTCGGCGTTCGTGGCCAATACCCCCGTGGTGGCCATGCTGGTTCCCGAGGTGACCCGTTGGTCGGACCGGGAGGGACGGTCGGCGTCGAAGTATCTCATCCCGCTCAGCTACGCCAGCATCCTCGGTGGCACGCTCACGGTGATCGGCACCAGCACCAACCTCGTCGTCTCCGGCCTGCTCGAGGCCAACGGAGCCGAGGGCTTCTCGCTGTTCGAGATGGCCAAGGTGAGCGGTCCGGTGGTCATCGTCGGGTTGGCCGTGATCGTGGTGTTCGGCGCCCCACTGCTCCCTCCCCGACGCCGCCCCCGCGACGCGTCGGCCGAGTCCGACCGGCCCTTCACCGTCACCATGCGGGTGATACCCGACGGAGCGGTCGATGGGCGATCAGTCGCGGCAGCCGACCTCCGCCACCTCCAAGGAGTCTTCCTGGTGGAAGTGCGGCGCTTGGACCGGGTGATCGCCCCGGTCGGCCCCGAGCAGACGCTGCGGGCCGGCGACGAGCTCGTCTTCGTGGGCCAGGTCGATCAGATCGTCGATCTCCAGGGCCGTCGGGGCCTCGAACCCGCCGACGGCCACCTCCTGGCCGACCTGCCCTCTGACGGCGATCAGGGATTCTTCGAAGCCGTGGTCGGGCCGGCCTCACCGCTCGTGGGAGAGACGCTGGCCGAGGCCGAGTTCCGTGGCCGCTACCAAGCGGCAGTGGTGGGCATCCACCGAGCGGGCGAAGCCATCCGCACCAAACTGGGTGACGTCCGGCTGCGTACGGGCGACACCCTGCTGTTGCTGGCCGGACGCGATTTCCGCAACCAGTGGCGAGATCGGGCTGACTTCCTGCTCGTGTCGCGACTCGACGGTCCCGACCTCCGGGCGTCGGCCAAGGCGCCCATCGCCGCCATTGCGCTGGCCGGCGTGGCCATCCTGCCGCTGCTCGATCTCCTCAGCGTCACCAGGGCCACCGTGTTGGGAATCGGCGTTCTGGTCGTGGCTCGCGTCCTCACCCCTCGCGAGGCGCGCGACGCCGTCGATCTCAACGTGGTCCTCATGATCGCCGGCGCGCTGGGCCTGGGTACCGCCGTCCAGAGCTCGGGCCTGGCCGACCAACTCGCCGATGGCCTGCTCGATGCCACCAGCTCGTTCGGTGATGTAGGCGTGATCGTGGGTCTGCTGCTGACCACGATGCTGCTGACCGAGTTGATCACCAACACCGCCGCCGCCGCCCTGGTGTTCCCCACTGCGGTGACGGTGGCGGCCGACACCGGTCTCGACGTGCGGGTCACCCTCATCGGCGTGGCCGTGGCCGCATCGGCGTCGTTTCTCACCCCGATCGGTTACCAGACGAACACCATGGTCTACGGGCCCGGCGGGTACCGGTTCAGCGACTATCTCCGCCTCGGTCTGCCGCTGTCGGCCGTGGCCGTGGTCGGTGTCACCACCATGGTGTTGCTACTGGGCTGAGAGCCTCAGCTGCCCCGGTAGCGGGGGGCCCGTTCGTCGGCTCGTGCCGCCTTGAACTCGGCGAAGTCGTCGCTCTTGTTGAGGAACGTCTGGTAGATCAACTCGTCGTCCATCGACGTGCGGATCGCCGGTCGGTCGAGATGACTGATGACGCGCCGAGCCAGCTTCACGGTCACGGCGGGCGCCTCGGCGATCTGCTCGGCCATGGTCCGGGCGGTGCTGTCGAGCTCGTCGGGGGCCACGACTCGGCTCACGATGCCGTGGCTGAGCGCTTCCTCGGCCGACAGACGGCGACCGGTCAGGACCATGTCGCTCACCAATCCGGGCCCACACATGGCATGGAGCACCGCCACCCCTCCGGTGTCGGGGATGACACCGTGGCCGACCTCGGGCAGCATGAACTTGGCCCCTTCGGCGCAGATGCGGACATCACACAGCAACGCCCGTTGAAATGATCCGCCGAGGGCCCACCCCTGTATGGCCACGATGACCGGCGCCTCCAGGTTCCACAGTTGCTGGATGCCGACGTGGCCTCTCGACATCAGTTCGTGGTGGGTGAGCTCGGTCTGGTTGACGCCGATGGAACCGACGTCGCGACCCGACGACCATGACTTGCCCTCGCCCCTCCAGATCACGGCTCGTACATCCGGGCGTTGGCTCAGCTCGGCCAACGCCGCGAAGAGTTGGGCATCCATGTCGTCGTCGAATGCGTTGTGTTTGTCAGGGTTGTCGTTGGTCAACGTGGCGATCGGCCCGTCGATCTCGAGGTGCACCTGGCCGGCCATCAGCGGATCCTTGGGTTGCGGACTGCACGAACGAGTCATTGTGGCTGTTGGCCCCCACCATTGCGAGAACAGGCGGTTCCCAGGCCACCTCGGTCTGGTGTCGCCGGAAGCGGGTGCGCAGCCGGGTATCGACGGCCAGCGCCAGCCACACCAGAAGGGCGGCAACGATGCCGTCGAGCCAGAAGTGATTCCCGGTGACCATCACCACCCACATGGTGAGCACCACGTGACTCATACCCAGAAAACGAGCCAAAGACCCACCTGCTCGCCAGGTGGCGACCGCCACCAACACCGCCCACGCCACGTGAATGGACGGCATGGCCTGAAGCTGGCCGGCCACCTGGTAGCCGAGTGCGCTGTACACCGACTGGTCGTACAGCTCGGGTGTGTCGATGATGCCCAGATCCTCGACGAAACGAGGAGGGGCCACCGGCCACAGCTGGATGACGAGACAAGCCGCAGTGCTGGCCGCCAGGGCGTTCCTGATGGGCGGGTAGTAGGCCCGGTGGCGCCAGAACAGCCAGAAGAGGCAGATGATCATCGCCGGCACATGAGCCAGGGCGTAGTAGATGTTGGCGAACTGTACGACCCACGAATACGGCAGGATCATGGCCTGGAGATCGGCTTCGTCGGGCAGCCGCATGGTCTGTTGGATTTCCCACAGGCGGCGGCCCCGCTCGATGGCCTGGTCGGTCTCCATGATGGAGAGTCGTCCGGCGAAGCGCCACAACGTGTACAACGCGAACAACACCGAGGCTTCGAACGCGAACGGCATGAGGGCGCGGGCCCGGGGATGGTCGACCGTGCGCAGGCCCAGCCCGACCAGCGCCAGCACCACCGCCAAACCGATCGCGATCTCCCAGGCCAACCACATGTCATCTCACCTGGGCGCCACGCTATCGGTCCGGCCCATCAGCAACCGGCTCGGCTCAATTCACCCGCTTGAGGTACCCGCCGGGATTGAAGGTGAACACCCCACGCTCTGCGGCCAGATCGATCACGAAGTCCGGGTCGTCGTTGGCCGTCATGGACGCGGCCTCGCGTGGACCCTGGCCGTAGGACACCCAGACCGGGTTGCCGTTGACGATGGTGTGCTCGAAGATCGCGTAGGAACCGACCCCGATCAGGTCCCGGTAGGCCCGGAACCGCGCCATGGCCGCCATGACCGGAACCGGCGCCAGCACGACCAGAGCGTTCTCGATTGCCCCCGCGGCGCTCGAGACCGCCTGCACCGTGCTCGGCTCCTCGGGAGCCCCGCCGACCCGTGAGATCCGGGGGTGAACGATGTCGGCGACCTCCTCGTCACCCGGCACCCAGATCACCTGACCGGAACCGGCCAGGTCGCACATGGAGGCCCAGAACAGGCATCGGCCGGCCGCCATGTCGCCCACGAGCACCACGGTGTCGGGGCCCACGTCGGTGAACAGCTGCTGGTAGGCGATCAGGTCGGTGCCGGCGATCTCGACCGGCTGCCCCATCCAGGTGACGTCCTTCCAACCGAGGTGGTTGTACGCCGCCTCGATGAACTCGCTGCGGGCTTCATCACCCACCGGACTCGGTTTCACCGGCGGGCCATCGACATCGCGGAGCTGGTCGTCGGACCGCCACTGCCACGACACCAGCCGCCGAGCCCTCGACCGCTTGGAGGTGCGCCGCAGGCCGCCGAGGTACTGGACCTCACGACCGGCCCCGCGGAACGGCCGGCCCAGAATGTCCTCGTACCGCTGTTTGTAGTGCGCCAAGCGCTCGGACCGCACCGATGGGTCGGGCTGGTTGGTGGTGGTCCCCCCGTGCACCTGGTGGAAGGAGGCCTCTCCGAGCAGCTTGACCACTTCCACTCGGGGGTCGGTCGACACCCGTTCGTAGAATTCGAGGTTGCTGTACTCGCCGCCGGGCTCGGAGAATCGTTCGTCGTACCCGCCCACCTGTTCGAGAACGGCTCGGGGCACCACGATGCAGTTGGACTCGCCCAGTCCGTCGAACCAATCCCGGCGAGCAATGGGATGGCTGATCTCGAACAATCGATACCCCTTGTGGGGCCAGTCGATCGATCGGAACAGGCGGTCCTCGTAGGCCTGGTCGTAGCCGTCGTAGATGACTTCGCTCTGCTCCCCGGGGCCCACGTACCAATGCTGGGTGATCACCACCGGCAGTTCGTAGGCGGCGACCGCCTTCTGGGTGTGCTTGAACACCCCCGGTGACAAGACGTGGGCGCCGTCGATCATGATGGCCACCATGTCGCCTCGGGCCCGCTCGATGCCGTGGTTCAGCGCGACCGCGGGTGACGGGTGGGCCCGTTCTTCGGCGCCGAGGTCGACGTAGATGAACTCCGGGCCGAATTGCTGCACGAACTCCTCGCCCAGCCGTTGATCGGGGCTGCTGCCGTTGTCGACGACGATGACCTCGTAGTCGAGGCCGTGGCTGTCGACCTGGTACGAACGCGACAGCGACTGCAGCGTGCGGTGGGCCTCACGGCGCATGTTGTAGAAGCACACCACCACGGACAGATCGAGCCGATCGCCGGCTCGAGGGCCTGGGGCCACAGGTCGCTCGGCCTGCACTGGGCGATCCCGAACGTCGCCGCCACCGGAGGTGCCGGCGACGTGCAGCTGGGCCAGATCCTCGGCCAGCCAGGAGATCGACGTGTCGTCGAGGGCTTCGCTCAGGGCCACGACATCGTCGTGGTCACCTCGCACGAGGATCTCGGCGTCGGCCGCGCACCGACCGAGCAGGGCAGTGACCGCGGCGGGATCGAGAGAATCCTCGGCCACGAGCAACAGCGAGATGAGCGAGACCGAGGCATCGGCGGCGGTTGCTGCCGATTCGCCACCGAGCAACTGCACCCGTTCGTCGAGCAGCCCGTACCGCGCGTACACATCACGGATGACACCCAGATCGGGATGGGCCGAGTCCAACGAGAGCTCGTCGCCCTCGCGGGCCCGAAACCGGCCGATCTGCACGACCTGCGTGTCGGGCTCGGCGTGGGCGTCGAGATATCCACGGGCAAAGACCCCGGTGCCGGCCGACGCGGCGTCGAGCACCACGATGTCGCCCGCGGTGGCCGCTTCCCTCCTGCGATCGAGTGCCTCCTCGATCTGGTCGAGCCTGACCCGGCCTCCAGCGAAATGGGGGCCGGCCACCTCGCCGCCCTGGATCGGAAGTCGGCCACCGACCTGGCGCTGCTGCACCAGGTCGGGCCAGTTCAGATTCAGCTCCCGGACCGGGTCGCGGAGTGCTTCGACGTTGGCCTCCCCACCCTTCTTCACGGTCTGGAGCAGGTGATGGACACGCAGTTCGTGTTCGAGATAGTGCTCGTTGAGCAACGCCCCCTTCAGCAGGTCGAGGTAGCGACGACTGGCGCGGTCGGTGGCCTTCTCCTGCATGGCCTGAGCGAGCACGTTGTCGACCCAGAGATTGTCGAGCCGGATCTGCTCACTCAGGGCCAGCTGCCGGTTCCGGCCGGCCAGCGTCTCCAGGTCGTCGAGGGCCGCGGCCAGCTCGGGGTTGGTGTCGAGGCGGGCCTGCTCGACCACGATGGCCAGGCCGTAGTAGATCGGTACGTCGACTCGACGCACCGGACGGTCGAAACCATCGATCCAGTCATCGAGCGCGGTCATCACCCCGTTGCGAGGCCCACCCTCGTGAAGGGCGTTGTCGAGGGTGGGGTTGGTTCCACGACCCGGGCGTTTCATGAGGGCGTCCTGGCCGGGCCGCATCCCCCGCTGGGCGTAGGGTTGGCGGAACTCCGGAGGGATGCGCTCGGGTGTGTAGTAGAGGTCGCGGCGACCGTAGGGCCACCCCACGTCGTGGAGGATGAGCACCGGAACAGGCACCCCGTGAGCGTCACTCACCTCGGTGAGCATGCGCAGCTCGTGGAACACCGTGAACCAGTTGTGGTCACCGTCGACCAAGGCCACGTCGACGGGTGGCAGCGACGGCAAGACGTTGTGGCTGATGTCGCGGTGGAACACGTACCGTCCGCCGAAACGTTCCTCGTGCTCGGCCGGATCGAATTCGGGGACCGGGTCGATCACATGCAGCTCGACCTCGTCGCCCAGGTTCTCGAGGAGGAAACGGGTGTTCTCTCCCCTCAGAGCGCCGATCTCGACCAGCCGACGGGCGCCCGATGCCACCAGGACGGGTGAGATCACTTCATCCCACAGCGGATACACAGTGCAGCTCCCTCGTCACGTGATGGCCGCGTCGGACCGACTGTCGATCAACCGGCGGCCGAAGTCATGGAACGCGATGTCGAATTCGTTGTCGGCGGTGATGCGCGACCGCAGGCTGTCGGAGACCTCGACCGGATCGGCCACTCGCCGGTTGGGTACGTCGCCCAGCCGCCAGCCGAACCGATCGACAATGGCGGCACAGAAGTCGTCGTAGCGTTCGGTCAGCCCGACCACATCGACCTGCTCCAGGTTGGTGCAGGCCCGCTCGAACCGGGCCTGATCGATGGCGATCACATCCATGATGCTCTGGGGCTCGTCGTCGACGGACAACGCGAACACCTTCACCTGATGGTTGTCGAGCAGACACTGGCGGGTGAAGGTGTCTTCGTACACCTCTTCGAGTGTGTCGACACCCAACTCGACGCGCCGCTGCTTCAGGTACGACAGCACGCGGTCGACCGGGTGGCGCAGAATGGTGTAGGTGGTCACCGGCACGGGCAACAGTTCGGTGACTACGAACGGGAAGTGGCCGGCGTAGGAGCGCAGCTGCTGTTGCCGCTCGGCGCTCAGGTTGGTGACGTAGTCGACCAACAGGTTGAACTCCACGGGTGGCACCGATTCCAGTGCGGGGTTCGGGTACCGCTGTTCCTCGGTGAAGTTGAGCCGAAGGTGCTGACGAAACGTGGCGCCGGCCGTCTTCATGATGTGGATGAAAAAGAATCGCTGCGTATCGGTCATGTGCACCCTGCGAAGGAGCAAGGGTAGACCTTCGACGAATCCTTGCGAAATGGGCCGTCACCCTGCACTGGACAACGATCGGGGCGCCCTGAGTAGTGTCGACGGCCATGAGCAACCATGACCAGACCATCCGGGAATTCTCCGCAGCCTGGGGCCGGGGCGACATCGAAGCCATCCTCGCGGTCTTCACCGACGACGCCGTGTATCACAACATGCCCATGGATCCGGCCGAAGGTAAAGAAGCCATCCGCGGGTTCCTCGAATCGTTCTTGGGAGTGATGGCGGAATCGATCACGTTCGAGATCCACCACCAGTTGGTGCAGGGCGACCTGGTCATGAACGAACGAACCGACACGCTCGTGATCAACGGCAAGACGGTCGCCCTCCCGGTGATGGGGACATTCGAGATGGAAGGCGACAAGATCAAGGCCTGGCGCGACTACTTCGACGCCGGCCTGTTCACCGCCGACTGATCAGGCCGCGGCCTCGAGGGCCCGCAGAAGAGGTCGATCGTGGGGGCTCAGACCACTCGTTCGTTTCCGCCATCGATGGGGATCTGTGCACCCGTCGTGGCCCCGAAGGCATCACTGCACAACAGCGCAGCCACCTCCCCCACCGTGGCGGCGGTGACTTCGGTACCCAGAAGATTGCGCCGTTTGTACTCGTCGACCGTCAGGTCGTACCGAGCGGCCCGCTCGGCCAGCAGTTCCGGGGTCCAGAGTCCGGTGTCGAAGACGGCGTCGGGATGCACGGTGTTCACCCGGATTCCGTCATCGGCCCACTCCAACGCAGCCACGCGTGCCAGCTGCGTCAGCGCGGCCTTCGACGACGAGTAGGCGGCGGCGCCCCGTCCGGGAGCCGGCACGTTCTTGGAACCGATGATCACCACTCGTCCGCCTACGGGAGACCGGGCCAGCAGTGGATGCAGTTCGCCGAGCAGCGCCATCACCGAGTCGACGTTGACCGCCATCACCGACCGCCAGTCGTCGACGGCCAGATCGGCGATCGGGGTGCTGGCACCGAACACACCTGCCGCGATCACCGCGATGTCGACACCGCCGTAGTTCTCCACGGTCGATCGCAGGGCTCCGGTGATGGTGTCGGGATCCGTCACATCGGCCTCGATGCCGGTCCATGCCGCGCCGGCGAAGGTGCCGGGCACCGAGGGGCTGAGATCGAGACCGGTCACACACGCACCACGGTCCAGGAGGGCCGCCGCGCAGGCCCGGCCGATTCCCGATGCCGCCCCGGTCACCACACCGACACGGCCGGCAAGGGCGGGAGGTGGACCTCCGCCGGCCAGCTTCGCCTGCTCGAGGTCCCAGTACTCGAGGTCGAAGATGTCGCCTTCGGGCAGTGCGACATAGCCCCCGAGGTGATCCTCGGCTCGTTCCAGCACCGGAATGGTGTGGTGATAGATGTCGGCGGCGATCTGGGCGGCCCCGACCGTGGGGCCCGCCGTCAGCATGCCCAGCTCCGGGTCGAGCACCACTCGAGGTGCCCCGTCGAGCTCGGTGAGCTGGGTGCGGGCCCGGCTGGCGTTGCGTTCCACGTAGGCGTGGTAGTCGTCGGCGTAGGCACCCACGTCGCGACCGATCATCGGGACCCGCTTGGTGCGGATGACATGGTCGGGTGTCAGCGGTCCCCGGGTGGCCAGGTCGGCGTAATCGGCCCGACCGACGAAACGACGCACGTCTGGGTCGGTGTGACGCTGCACCACCAGAGGACGGCCGGCCACCTCCGACATGGTTCGCCGCAGTTCGGCCAGGTCGGTGAGCAGGGCCGCGGCCGCCGGACCGGATGAAGCCGGATCGCCGGCCGGGGCATTGGCGGCGAGCCACTGTTCGGCCTTGGACACCAACTCGACGTGGGACCGATAGGCCTCGGCCGATGTCGCACCGAACGTGAACAGCCCGTGGTTCAACAACACCATCCCCACGGTGCCGTCGTGGGACTGCTCAGGCCAGACTTCGCGCACCATGCGAGCCAGGTCGAAGCCGGGCATCACGTAGGGCACCGTCACCACCGAGTCGCCGTAGATCTCCCGGACCACGTCCTCGCCGTCGGCGATGTTCGTGATGTTCACGATGACATCGGCGTGGCTGTGTTGCACGGCCCGATGTGGGAGGTACGCGTGCAGCAACGTCTCGACCGACGGGTTCGGACTGCCCGGATCCAGTTTGGCTGCACCCAACTCTCGCATCATGTCGGGGTCGCTCAGTTGGTCGACGTCGAGCAGCTCCCGCACCCGCTCGAGCCGTAGCGGCGTGAGGCCGGCCGCCTCGATGGTGGCCATGTCCCATCCCGAACCCTTCACGTGCAGCGCGTCGACGCGGCGACCGGTGATGTCGTCGACCGGCGCCTTCACCGAGGAGTTGCCGCCGCCGTGGAGCACCAGCGAGGTATCACCACCGATCAAGCGGGTGCAGTAGACACACTCGCCGATGGCGCCGTCATAGGAGCCGGCCTCCTCGTCATCCCACAGCGACTTCATAGGTGCTTCTTCCTGGCCGGAGCCGTTTGCTGCTCATGCTCGATCGCTCGCCCGCCCATCAGCGATATTCGGGATATAGCTCGCCGATGGCGTCTTCGTCGGCGGCACACAGGCCGCGTTCGGTGATCAGACCGGTCACCAACCGCGCCGGCGTGACGTCGAACCCGTAGTTGGCCGCGGCCGTGCCCTCCGGCGTCAACCGCACGTCGGCCACGGTGTCGGCGAGGGCACCACCGATGTGGGTCACCTCGGCGGGATCTCGTTCTTCGATGGGTGTTCCTCGCACGCCGTCGCGGGTTTCCCAGTCGATCGTGGAGGACGGCAGGGCCACATAGAAGGGAACATCGTTGTCGTGGGCGGCCAGCGCCTTGAGGTAGGTACCGATCTTGTTGGCCACGTCGCCGGTGAAGGTGGTGCGGTCGCTGCCGGTGATGACCAGGTCGACCTGCCCGTGCTGCATGAGGTGGCCGCCGGCATTGTCGACGATCACCGTGTGGGGAACGCCGTGCTGGCCCAGCTCCCACGCGGTGAGTCGGGCTCCCTGGTTGCGGGGACGGGTCTCGTCGACCCAGACGTGAACGGGTACCCCCGCGTCGTGGGCGGCGTAGATGGGTGCGGTGGCGGTGCCATGATCGACGAACGCCAACCAACCGGCGTTGCAGTGGGTCAAGACGTTCACCGTCTCACCGGTGCGTTGGTGAATGGTCTCGAGCAACGGGCGCCCGTGCTCGCCGATTCGCCGACACCATTCGGCGTCCTCATCGGCGATCTGGTCGGCCACCTCACCGGCGCGGCGCACCAGCTCGTCGGCATCTTCGATTCCGTCGAGCTCGGCCAGCTGACGTCGAACCGCCCACGTGAGGTTCACGGCGGTGGGGCGGCTTGCCTCCAGAGCGGCGGCCGCCTGCTCCAGATGGCCCCGACGGTCGTCCGAACCCGATGAAACCGCCTCGACGGCAGCCAGCATCATGCCGTAGCCGGCGGCGGCACCGATCAGGCCGGCTCCCCGCACCACCATGTCGGCGATCACTGCGGCCATCGCCGACGACGATCGAACGTCGACCACGGCGAACTCGAACGGCAGCAGTCGTTGGTCGATCAGCTGCACCGCATTGGGGTCGTCCGGGTTCCGCCAGATGGTGCGGTACGGCTGTCCGTCGATGTTCACCGGTCCACGGTGACACCTGTACCGCAGCAGCGGCAACCGCAGGCCCCACCATGGCAGACTCGCCGTCGTGGGTACCGCACCAGAGATCAGAGAAGACCTGGCCGCGGCCCAGCGAGATGCGGTGGAGCACTGGGGCCGGCCGGGGGCCTGGTGGACCGGGTCGGAGCGCCTGGCCATGGTGACCGAGTGTCGCCGTGCCCGCGCCGGCGATCTCCCGGCCTGGGTGGCCCCCACCACGGTCGACGGCCTGATCGACGCCGACCACGTGCTGCCCGGGGCCGCCATTGATGCCGTATGGCGCTTGTCCTGCGGACCCGGAACACTCACCCACGAGTGGCATCAGGGCATCCTCGAGCGAGGGCTGTCCCCGTTGAGCTACCTCGAACTGGTGGCGGTGGTCGCCTCATCGGCGGCCGTCGACACCTTCGCCACGGCTCTCGGCCATACTCCGCCACCGTTGGGCGAAGCCGAATCGGGATCGGCCCACGGCGAATCCGTTCCCGACGCCGAGGTCCGGGCCCACTGGGTCCCCACCACTCCGGCGAATGGGCCCAACGTCTTCGTGGCCCTGTCGGCGGCGCGGCACGACCAGGAGATGATTCGGCGCCTCGTGGAAGCGCACTACCTGCCGGCCGACGCACTGATGGGCGACCTCGAGTGGAGCCGAGGCACACTCGACCGTATGCAGATCGAGCTGCTGGCTGCTCGAACGTCGGCCCTCAACGAGTGCTTCTATTGAACGACGTCACACGGTTTGCTGCTCGGTCTGAGCGGCCTCTCGACCGGAAACGAGATCGACCACCATGTGGTCGGCGGTGACATCGGAGATGGTGGTGTCCGCGACGGGGCCCTGCTCACCCGTTTCGCCGAGGCCATCCACCACGGCGACGACCTCGTCCCTGCTCGCCGGCAGGTCGCCGATGAACTCGGCGTCGATGTCATGATCGATGCCGCCGCCGTGTGTGCGAACTTCGCCATGATGACGCGAATCGCCGATGGCACCGGCACACCGCTCGACGAGGGTTCGGTCGCCGTCTCCGCCGAGCTGCGCAGCGACCTCGCCCTCGACGGGCTGGAGAGTGCGCGGCTGCCCCACTGAGCAGCACACCTTCGGTGATCAGATCTGGCCGCGTCCTCGTTGTTGGATCCCCTCACGACTGGCGGCCAGCCGCGATCGGTCGTAACCGGACTGCATCCATGCCTGGCTGCGTTCTTCCTCGACAGCCCATGCCACCCCCGGAGCCAGATCGAGCACCTGCCGATAGGTCTCCTTCAGGTTGGCGGCCGCGCCCGGCACCAGCTCACCCATGGTGCGCCCGATCTCGAGGGTTCGGCCCATGAGGTCGTCGTGGGCCACCACCTCGTTGACCAGCCCCCACGCCATCGCGGTGTGGGGATCGAGATAGTCGCCGGTGAAACTCAGCTGGCGGGCTCGACGCACGCCGATGGCCTCGGCCAGGTGGACGGTGAGGCCCCATCCGGGCATCACGCCGACTCGGCCGTGGGTGTCGGCGAAACGGGCGCGCTCGGACGCGATGAGGAAATCACAGCCGAGGGCGTACTCGAAGCCCCCCGTGACCGCCACCCCGTTGACCGCGCCGATCAGAGGTTTCGTCAGCTGAGGAAACGGGCCCTGGCGGCGCTCGTAGGGCGGTGCTCCCGCACCCTCACCGAAGCTGAGCTCCTTGAGGTCGATACCGGC
>JBPCTQ010000279.1:0-15664 GCA_051011595.1 Acidimicrobiales bacterium | reverse complement strand
CCGGACCCTCTCCCCCTGGGCCTCCTCCGTCGGCCCCTCGGGCGGGTGCCGTTGGGCGTTTGACCGAATTTGCGTGGGTTGGCGGTCTATTGACCGGTTTGTGACGCCAGATGGAGCGGGTTCGGCGGGGTTGGCCGGTCGGGGTGGGGGATAGCGCGCCGGTACGGTGCTGGTATGGCTCGCAGCGACACATCTCATCTCCAGGCGCTCGGTGCGGGACCGATGGAGCCGACCCGGGCGTTGGAGATCATCACCCTCGACACCACGGCACCGATCGAGATCCACTTTCGCACCGACGAGTTGTTGGCCCGGTGCCCGGTGACCGACCAGCGCGATCACTATCGGGCCGAGATCGAGTTGGTCACCACCGCCACCCTCGAATCCAAGTCACTGAAGCTCTACCTGGCCAGCTGGGAACACGAGTCGATCCTGGCCGAAGACCTGGCCAACTCGGTGGCCGATGACGTCGCCGACGTGCTGGATGAACACCTCGTCACCCTCTCCGTCGCACTCCATCAGCAGGTTCGCGGCGGCATCGAGATCAGTGTTGTGGCCCGCCGGTCCGCGGAGTGAGTCCCCTGGGGTGTGCCACGTCACACCACCCCTGACACAGAACCGGCAACCAGATCCGGTAGCGTTGCCGGCAAGAAGGAAGTCTTCGGTAACGCGCACCGGATAGTCCGGTGGGCACACCGATGGAGGGATACAGCACATGTCCAGGAAGCTCTGGGCCGTTTTGGCCCTACTGCTCTCGTTCGCCCTCGTGGCTGCCGCGTGTGGCAGTGACGACGACGATGACGGCGGATCTGATGACTCAGGTTCGTCCACCACGGTTGCCGCCGACGGCGGCGATGACAGCGCAGACGATGGTGGCGACGGTGGCGAGGCCTCCTCGTCCTTCGTCACGCTCGACGACGCCTGCGCCGCCGCTGAGGGCCTCCAGGCTCCCGAGGGATTCAGGGTCAACCTGGTCACCGACATCGGCAAGGTCGACGACGGCACCTTCAACCAGTTCGCCTTCGAAGGTCTCCAGGCAGCCATCGACTGCTTCGGGATCGCCGAGAGCGACTTCGTGGAGACGGTCAGTGAGGCCGACTACGAGGCCAACATCGGCACCATGCTCGAGTCCGAGCCGAACGCACTCATCACCGTGGGCTTCCTGATCACGTCCGACACCGAAGCGGCGGCCAACGCCAACCCCGACGTCTCGTTCATCGGTATCGATCAGTTCCTGCCCGAGTACCCGGCCAACATGGCCGGCGTCGTCTTCAACGAAGACGAGAGCGGCTACATCGCCGGCACCTTGGCGGCTTCGCTGTCCGAGACCGGTGTCATCGGTGTGGTGGCCGGTCGTGAAGACGTGCCGCCCGTGGTCAAGTTCGTCAACGGCTACACCGTGGGCGCTCAGGCCGTGAACCCCGACATCAGTGTGTTGTCGGTCTACAACGAGAGCTTCACCGACATCGCCAAGGGTGCGTCCGACGCCGCCCAGTTCATCGGTGAAGGCGCCGACGTCATCTTCGGTGCCGGCGGCCAGACGGGCTCCGGTGGCATCGCAGCCGCTGCTGAGCAGGGTGTGTGGGCCATCGGTGTCGACCAGGACGAGTACTTCACCACGTTCTCCAGTGGCGAAGCCCCCGGGTCTGAGTTCCTCGCCTCGTCGGCGATCAAGCGTGTCGACCTGGTCACCTTCCGGCTCATCCAGTCGGCCATCGAGGAAGCCTTCCTCAGCGGCATCTTGGTGGGTACGGCGGCCAACGACCTGATCACCTACGCCGAAGCTCACGACGCCGACCTGCCCGCCGAGGCCGTTGAGGCCACCGAGGCTGCTCGACTGGGTCTCGCCGTGGGCAACATCACCACCGGCATCTGTGGCATCGACGGTCTGTTCCTGGGCGAGAACTCGGCCTGTGACGAGTCGTCCGGCGATGACACGACCACGACGGGTGCTCCCGAAACCACGGGTGCTCCCGAAACCACGGGTGCTCCCGAGACCACGGGTGCTCCGGAGTCGACCACGACCACCGCATCTCCCGGAGGTGGCGTAGCGGGAAAAACGCCCGTGAGCGATTCTGGACTGGGCCTGGTCCCCTAGTGGGGGCCGGGCCCGGTCGCGTTCGGAAGGCTATGTTCACCCCAACCCGCCGTTGGCTCTAGTGTCGTGAGCGATTCGGCAGTACGAGCGATTGGGGAACGATGCAAGGAGAGGCGGCGTCGACTCCCGTACTGGATGTACGGGGCGTCACCAAAACCTTTCCTGGCGGCGTGGTCGCCAACGAAGACATCGACCTCCGGCTGAACCGCGGCGAGATCCACTGCCTGCTCGGCGAGAACGGTGCCGGCAAGAGCACGCTGGTGAACGTGATCTTCGGGCTCTATCAGCCCGACACCGGCACCATCGACGTGAAGGGCGAACGGGCCGACTTCGACGGTGTGTCCGACGCCATCGCGCACGGTATCGGCATGGTGCACCAGCACTTCCAGCTGATCCCGGTCTTCACCGTCGCCGAGAACGTCATCCTCGGTGACGAGCTCACCAAGGGCCCGCTGCTCGACATCAACGAGGCCCGGCGTCGCATCCGCGAGCTGGGCGAGCGCTATGGGCTGGTCATCGACCCCGACGCCAAGGTGGGCGACCTCTCGGTGGGTGAACAGCAACGAGTCGAGCTGGTGAAAGCGCTGTTCCGCGAGGCCGACATCTTGATCCTCGACGAACCCACCGCGGTGCTCACTCCCGGAGAAGTCGACGACTTCTTCGCCGTGGTCGCCAGCCTCGTCGAACAGGGCAAATCCATCATCTTCATCACCCACAAGCTGCGTGAGGTCCTGGCCGTCGCCGATCGCATCACCGTGCTGCGCAACGGCAAGGTGGCCGGGACCGCCGATCCCAAAACCGCCACCCAACAATCCCTGGCCAACCTCATGGTCGGACGCGACGTGGTGTTCCAGGTCGACAAGGGTGAGGCCGACCCCGGTGACTCGGTGATCTCGGTCCGGGATCTGGCCGTCGAGGACGACCGCGGTGTGCGCACGGTGAACGGGTTCTCGGCCGAGGTGCGAGCCGGCGAGATCTTCGGCGTGGCCGGTGTTCAAGGCAACGGTCAACGCGAGCTGGTGGAGGCCATCACCGGCATGCGCCGCAAGGTCGGTGGTCGGGTCGAGGTGTTGGGGAAGAACGTCACCAAGTGGAACCCCCGCCGCATCACCGAGCTGGGCGTGGCGCACATCCCCGAAGACCGCGGCAAACACGGGCTGGTGGGTTCGTATTCGATCGCCGACAACATGGTGTTGAACCGCTACTACCAGCGTCCCTTCGCCCAACGCATGATTCGCAATCCGTCGGCGGTGGCAGCCGAGGCCGAGGTCCTGGCCGAGCAGTACGACGTGCGCACTCCGGGCGTCGATGTTGCCGTCGACACCTTGTCGGGAGGCAACCAGCAGAAGGTGATCGTGGCCCGCGAGCTCACGGGCGATGTCAACGCCCTGGTGGTGGCTCAGCCCACCCGCGGGCTCGACGTCGGTTCCATCGAGTTCATCCACAACCAGATCATCGAGCTCCGCGATCGTGGGGTCGGGGTTTTGCTGGTCTCGGCCGAGCTCGACGAGATCCTGTCGCTGTCGGACCGCATCGGTGTGCTGTACCGCGGCCGATTGGTCGGCGTCTACGACGGCAAGGACGCCACCCGTGAACAACTCGGCTATCTGATGGCCACCGGCGCCGACCCCGACACCGAGGAGGTGCTGGCATGAACGGCAAAGCCGGCAACGGCGAGGCCCAGAGCCTTCCCCAGAAGGTCCGCACGGCATGGGATCTCCAACCCATCCTGATCCCGCTGTACGCCATCTTGTTGTCGTTCATCGTCGGTGGGGTGCTGATCGCCATCATCGGTATCAACCCGTTCGAGGCCTACTGGGCGTTGCTGCGCGGCATGTTCGGCAGCCCCGAACGCATCGCCGGTTCGATCGCCCGATCGGTGCCGTTCATCGGGTCCGCCCTGGCCCTGGCCTTCGCTTTCCGGGCCGGGCTGTTCAACATCGGTGCCGAGGGCCAGCTCCTGGTCGGCGGCATCACGGCGGCGTGGGTCGGCACCTGGACGTTCATGGCCGACCTGCCGAGTGTCGTAGCCATCCCCATCATCATCCTGGCCGGCTTCGCCGGTGGCTTCTTCTGGGGTGGTGTTCCCGGTGTCCTGCGGGCCCGCACCGGCGCCCACGAGGTCATCAGCACCATCATGTTGAACAGCATCGCCCTGTTCATGGTGCGCTGGATCGTGAACTCGCGCGATCCGGTGGTGCTCCGCGATCTCGACGCCAGTGTGCCCCGAACCGCCCCGATCGCCGATTCGGCCCGCCTGCCCGAACTGGTCGACAGCCAGCCCAACCTGCACGCCGGGCTCTTCGTGATGATCGGGCTGTGCCTCGTGGTGGCGTTCATCCTGCGGCGCACCACCTTCGGGTTCGAGACCATCACCGTTGGCACCAACCCCCACGCCGCCCACTACGCCGGCATCAGCGTGAACCGCATCATCATCTTGGCCATGGCCCTGTCGGGTTCCTTCGCCGGGATCGCCGCCGCGTCCGAGGTCTCGGGTACCAACCAGTTCTTCCAGCCTGGCACCTTCGCGTTCATCGGTTTCGACGGCATTGCCATCGCCCTTCTGGCCCGGGCCAACCCCATCGCCATCATGCCGGCCGCCTTGTTGTGGGGTTCGTTGCTGTCGGGGGCACCGCTCATGCAGGCCGAGGCCGGTGTCTCCATCGACGTGGTGCGCATCATCCAGTCGATGGTGCTGCTGTTCGTGGCCGCCGACGCCATCGTGCGCTACATCTTCCGGCTCCACGGTGACGGTGGCAGTCACATCGAAGCCACCCCGACCGTGGGATTGGCGGGGTCGTGACCGCACCGACCGGTCAGCCCATCCCCCGTCGGCTGGCCACCGACCTCAGCCAGGGCGAGCTGGCGCCGTCGCGGCGCTTCGCCCGCCGTCAGATCATCGGCATCATCTTCGGTCTCGTCGGAATCGCCCTCATCGCCTTCGTGGCCCCCAACATCACCAGCGACACCCGTGCGCTGGCCTTCGAGCCGCCACCCGATCCCCTGCAATGGGAGTTCTCGCCCAGCACGGTGGCCACCGTCATCGGTGTGGTGTACCTGGTCACCGCAGTGTTGGCGTTCCTGCCGGCCCGATTCGACCGGATCGCCCTGTGGGCCCAGGTGATCAGCGCCGCACTCGCGGTGCCGCTCATCCTCACGGTGAGCCTGGCCTTGTCGGCCCGCACGCAGACCAACGTCACCAACCTGCTCGACGAGTCTCTGGTGTTGGCGACGCCGATCGCCCTGGGGGCCATGACCGGTCTGTGGTGCGAACGCTCGGGCATCATCAACATCGGCATCGAGGGCATGATGTTGGCCTCGGCCGGTGTGGGGTACATGACCTACGCCATCCTCGGGTCGGCCAACAGCGCTCCGATGTTGTGGCTTGCCGTCCTCATCGCCATCGTCACCGGCGGCCTGCTGGCTGCGCTGCACGCGGTGCTGTCGATCAAGTATCAGATCAACCAGATCGTGTCGGGTGTGGTCATCAACCTCTTCGCTCTGGGGTTGACCGGGTTCCTGCGATCCGAGGTCATCGTGCCCAGCGGCAACAGCAAGGGCACACCGACCTCGGAGATCTCCATCCCGCTGCTCAAGGAGATCCCCATCCTGGGCGAGACGCTGTTCGTCGGGAAGCCACTGCACTACGCCATGTACGTGGTGGTGTTCCTCACCTGGTTGGTGATGTACCGGTCGGCGTGGGGACTGCGCGTGCGGTCGTGTGGTGAGAATCCCCACGCGGCCGAGACACTGGGGATCAACGTCATCACCATCCGGTACCAGGCCGTCATCCTGGGTGGTTTCATCGCTGGTCTGGCCGGCGCCTGGTTCTCGATGGAGTCACAGTCGGGTTTCGAGGACAACATGACCAACTCGGCCGGTTTCATCGCCCTGGCCGCCATGATCTTCGGTAAGTGGACACCGTGGGGGGCCTTCGGCGGCGCGTTGTTGTTCGGTTTTGCTCGGGCCCTGGGAACCCGGTTGCAGATCCTGCAGGTCGAGATCGGCGACTTCGGTATCCCCAGCGAGTTCTTCCAGAGCCTGCCGTTCTTCGTCACGCTGGTGGTGGTGGCCGGGGCGCTGGGTCGGGCGGTGGCACCGGCCGCCGAAGGCCAGCCGTACTCGCCCTCGAAGTAGTCGACCGCCCTGCCGCGGGCGGCGGAAAACGAACGAACCGCCCGCCCCGGTGACCCGGAGGCCACCGAAACGAGCGGTTCGCACACGAAACCGTGGTCGACTACTCGCCGGCCACGCTGGTGGTCGACATCTCGTCGGACATCTCGTCGGACATCTCGTCGTCGGAGTGTTCGTCGGTCATCTCCTCATCGGAGTGTTCCTCGTCGGACATCTCGTCGTCGGTCATCTCCTCGTCGGACATCTCCTCATCGGAGGACTCCGAGTCGGCCGATCCGCTGTCGCCGGCGTCGTCGGTGGTTTCGACCTCGTCGCCGTTGTCGGTCTCGTCGTCGCTGCCGCAGGCGGCCGCCACGAGGGTGAAAGCAAAGAGCAGGCTCAGCAGAACCAGCAGTGATTTACGCATAGGTATCCCCTCCTGAGGGATCTCGCCGGGCCGCTCACCTGAGCGACCGGGGGACAGGGTAGAGGGGAAAGTGGTGGTGTCAGCGGCACCCCGGGCACACGTCACACCGGGCATGACGTTGTCGTCAATATGGGTCGGGTGGTGGGTTCAGGGTCGACCGGCGGATTCCGACGGCGGGACGGCGCACCGATCGGAGGACCCGGGCAGTCGATGCCGGAAACGCACCACCAGCGGGTACACGGCCGCCGCCAGCCAGCTGAGCGGGGCGCGGTCGAAGGCCCATGCCACCCGCGACCATCCGCCCGTGCCGGCCGCCAGGGCACCGGTGATGGCGGCCGCGCCTCGGTGGGGCCGGCCGTGCTGGTCGATCCAGTACGACGCATCGGCCACTGCGTCGGTCTCCAGGCCGTAGCGGGCCAGATCGACACGCTGCCAGGGCAGCGCCTGGCCCGGCGGAGCAAGGCGGTCGCCGATGAACGTGGCGCTACGGGTGCAGAACCCGCAGTCGCCGTCGTAGAGCAGCACCGAGCGGGTCGGTGCAGTCATCTCAGCTGTTGCGGCCGAGGTTCGGCTTGCGGCCGTGGTTGGCCTTCTTGCGGCGAGCGTTCGCCTTCTTCTTCTGGGTTCGCTTCGACATAAGAACCGAGGCTACCGGCTTCGGGCCCCGGTACCGATGGTCAGCCGGCCGCCCATGCCACCAGGTCGTCGGCCGCCCACGTGTTGATGATGGTGTCGGGATCGGCGCCGGCCCGGGTGGCTTTGTCGCATCCGTACACGAGCCATTCGAGCTGTCCCGGGGCGTGGGCATCGGTGTTGATGGCCAACCGGCATTCCCACTCCATGGCCAGGGCGAGGAGGTCGTCGGGCGGATCCTGACGTTCGGGTCGGCAGTTGATCTCCACAGCCGTGTCGAACTGGGCGCAGGCGGCGAACACGTAGTCGGCATCGAAGTTTGACGGCGGGCGCCCCTGGCCCACCAGCTTGCGGTTGGTGCAGTGACCCAGCACGTCGACGTGGGGGTTGGCCACCGCGGTGACCATACGGCGAGTCATGTCGGCCTCGGGCAGGCGCATCTTCGAGTGCACGCTGGCCACCACCACGTCGAGCTCGGCCAGCATGGTGTCGGAGAGGTCGAGCGAGCCGTCTTCGAAGATGTCGACTTCCATGCCGGTGAGGATCCGAAACGGGGCCAGCTCGTCGTTGAGGGCGGCGATCTCGTCGAGTTGGGTGGTCAGCCGCTGCTCGTCGAGGCCATGGGCCACGGTGAGACGGGCCGAATGGTCGGTGAGCACGATGTAGTGGTGCCCGAGCGACCGGGCCGTGGTGGCCATGGTGCGGATGGGTGCCCCGCCGTCGGACCAGGTGCTGTGCATGTGGCAGTCGCCTCGTAGCTGCGCCCGCAGGTCGGCACCCTGCCCCTCGTCGAGACGGCTGCGTACGTCGAGGTCGGCCAGGTAGCCGTCGTCGACACCGCTCAGGGCCTCGTCGATCACCCGGGCCGTGCTGGGCCCGATGCCATCGAGATCGGTGAGCGAGCGCTGTTCGAGCCGGGTGGCGAACTCGGCGGCGTCGAGGCCCGCCACCACGGTCGCTGCGGTCTGGAAGGCTCGCACCTTGGCCGAGGGGGCCAGTTCGCGGTCGAGGAAGTACACGGCCCGCCCCAGCGCGTCGAGCGCCGTCTCGACGTCGGGATCGATCGATTCGTGGGCCACATCGGGAGCGTAGCAACCGCCGGTAGGGTGCCCTGCCGGTAGTGGCGGCGAGGAGATGCAGTGGAACGGTTCGGATTCGTGGGTTTGCCCAACGCCGGCAAATCGTCGTTGTACAACGCACTCACCGGCGGCAGCGTGTTGGCGGCCCCCTATGCCTTCGCCACCACCGACCCCAACGTGGGTGTCGCCAAGGTCTTCGATCAGCGCCTCGACCAGCTGGCCGAGATGTCGGCGAGCCAGAACGTGGTGGCGGCCAGCTTGCAGTTCACCGACATCGGTGGTCTGGTGGAAGGAGCCCATCAAGGTGAAGGGCTCGGCAACATGTTTCTGGCCGGCATCCGCGAGGTCGACGCCATCGTGTTCGTGCTCCGGGCGTTCGCCGACCCCGACGTACCCGGCCCCACCGATCCCCTCGAGCACCTCCGGGTGCTCGAGATCGAGCTCAGCCTGGCCGATCTCGACAGCGTCACCAAGCAGCTCGACAAGAAGCGGCGGCAGGCCAAGGGTGATCGCTCGGTCCTCGACGAGGTGCGGGTGTTGGAGGCGGCCGAGTCGGTGCTCGAGGACGGCACGCCGCTGTATCGCAGCGGCCTCGACGACGAGACGCGGGAGTTGCTGCGACCGTTCTTCTTGTTGACCAACAAACCGGTGCTGGCCATCGTCAACATCGACGAGAACCAACTCGACGAGGTCGACACGCTGGTGGCGCCGGTGGCCGCCGAGCTGGCCGGGGCCGAGGTGTTCGGTGCGTGTATCCAGCTCGAGGCCGAGGCGGCCCAGCTGCCGGTGGAGGAGCGGGCCGAGATGCTCGACGGCCTCGGCCTGGGTGAG
The DNA here is from genome assembly GCA_051011595.1 of Acidimicrobiales bacterium. Taxonomy (GTDB): domain Bacteria; phylum Actinomycetota; class Acidimicrobiia; order Acidimicrobiales; family SHLQ01; genus JAOUEE01. Next base: position 6,486 of record JBPCTQ010000279.1, on the reverse strand, counting down.
GGAGCGTTGCCCCGCTTCGTGCGGGCTGCGTACCACGTGTTGGGACTCCGGACCTTCCTCACCACCGGCGAGAAGGAATCGCGGGCGTGGACATTCCGGGCCGGGGCCACCGCACCCCAGTGTGCCGGCGTCATCCACACCGACTTCGAGCGAGGCTTCATCCGAGCCGAGACCATCCAGTGGGACGAGCTCCTCGCCTGTGGTTCGTGGGCCGCGGCGCGCGATGTGGGCAAGGTGCGCTCCGAGGGCAAGGACTATCACCCGATCGACGGCGACGTCATGGAGTTCCGCTTCAACGTGTGACCCGCGCCGCGCTCCTGACCCGCCGGTGCCGGGCCGGGTCGAGAGGGCCGTGACAGACCGCATACGCTGTGCACATGTCGTGGTTGGTCTGTGACGGCACGGTGCTGGCCAGTCTCGAAATCGCCGAGAGCCGACGGTCGCGGCGGCGCGGCCTGCTCGGTCGCGACGGGATCGAGGGTGCGCTGCTGCTTCGTCCGGTGCGATCGGTGCACACGGTGGGGATGCGCTTCGCCATCGACGTGGCCTGGTGTGATGCCGACCTCGTCGTGGTGCGTACAGCCACGGTGGCCCGGCATCGTCTGCTGCGTCCTGTGTTCGCCGCCCGGGCGGTCATCGAGGCCGAGGCCGGGTCCTTCCGGCAATGGGGGCTCACGGTCGGCGACGAGCTCGAGGTCAGGTCGTGAGCGGGCGGCTGGTGATCGTGGCCACCCCGATCGGCAATCTGGGTGATCTTGCCCCCCGAGCAGTCGACGCGTTGTCGTCAGCCGATCTGGTGGCATGCGAGGACACTCGCCGGACCCGCAAGCTGTTCTCCCACGCCGGTTTGCCCACCCCGCCGATGGTGGTGGTGAACGAACACACCGAAGTCGACCAATGTGAGCGCATCGTCGAACGCCTCGATCGGGGAGAGCGGGTCGTGTTGGTGTCCGACGCGGGCATGCCGGTGGTGTCCGATCCGGGCGAACGGCTCATCGCGGCGGCGCTCGACCGCGGGCATTCGATCGAGGTGGTGCCCGGCCCGTCAGCGGGAATCGCCGCCCTGGCCCTGTCGGGGTTGCCGGCCGCGCGCTATTGCTTCGAGGGATTCCTGCCCCGGCGGGGCGGAGGCCGGGCCGAACGGCTGGCGGCGCTGGCCACCGAAGAGCGGACGTCGGTGCTGTTCGAAGCTCCCCATCGCTTGGTTCGAACCCTCGACGACCTGGCCGCCACACTGGGCGGCGATCGCCCGGTGGCCGTGGCCCGTGAGCTCACCAAACGCCACGAGGAGGTCTATCGAGGTGACCTCGACGGCGCCCTTCAGTGGGCCGGCGATGGGGTGAAGGGTGAGGTGGTGGTGATCGTCGGCGGTGCACCACCAGCACCACCGGCGGCCGACGGCGATGTCGTGGCCGCGGTGGCTGCGGCGATGGCGGCCGGCGAATCACACGCCTCGGCCGCCCGCACGGTGGCCGCGGAGATGGGACTCAGCCGTCGCCGGGTGTATGAGCTCACGCTGGGCCGGGACTGAGCCCGACCCATCGCCCTACAGGGCGCTACTGAGCTCGCTGTACGGTTCTTGCACCGTGCCGCCGAGCAGCGTGACGGCCGCGATGCAGACGATCGCGATCAACGCGACCAGCAAGGCGTACTCGACGAGGCTGGCTCCTCGTTCCTCGTTTCCGAGGCGGGCGGTCAGATGACCGATGATGAGACTGAGCATGGGACAACTCTCAGATTCTTTGTAGTGACTGGGACTGGGGACAACCGGTTCATCGACGGCCCCACACCCGCGCTCAACCGAAATGAGTCGGGTGACCCACGATGACGACGCCCGCGCGGCGGCCCGCGCCGATGGCGCTCGCCGCCGAGATCGCTGGAATTGCAACGATCTCGGCCCCCATCCCCGAGATTGTCCGACCCCCTCCGCACAATGGTGACCATGATCCCCATCATCATCGTCAGCGTTACCGTCGGCCTGGTGGCCGGCCTCACAGCGGCCCTGGTCAGTTCCCGGCGCCGCACCGCCACCCAACAGTCCGTGCAGCAGCAGGCCATCGCCGCCGCGGTGGCCCAGGTGTTGGTCGAACGAGAGGCCACCGCCGTTGTGGTGGGAGAAGACCGAGAGCGGGTGGTCGAGGCCGCGGTGACCAACGCCGTGCAGGTGGCCGGCGCCACCCTCGACGCCAAGCTGGCCGCTTCGTCGTCCGAGCTCGACCTGCGCAGCCAGAGCTTCGAACAGCGGGCGGCGGCCATCGACGAGCAGCTGCGGTTGATGGGGGAGAAGGTGGAAGGTATGCGTCGCCAGAGCACGTCGCAGCTGAGCTCGCTCACCACCGAACTCAAGGCGGCCGGCGAACACCATCGTGAGCTGCATCAGACCACCGCCCAGCTGCGCGATGCCCTGGCCAGCCCGAAGCGGCGAGGTCAGTGGGGCGAACGAATGGCCGAAGACGTTCTGGTGGCGGCCGGTTTCGTCGAGGGAGTGAACTACTGCCGGCAGCGCCAGATGGCCACCGGAGGTATCCCCGATCTCACCTTCTTCCTGCCCGGCGGGATGGTGATGAACATGGACGTGAAGTTCCCCGTCGACAACTACCTGAAGTTCCTCGAAGCCTCCGACGAGACCGCCGCCGACGCGGCCCGGCGCCAGTTCAGTCGCGACGTTCGGGCTCGGGTGCGGGAGATCGCCGATCGGGGGTACGTCGATGCCGAGACCACCGTCGACTCGGTGCTGCTGTTCATCCCCAACGAGTCGGTCTACGCCTTCCTGCACGAGAACGACCCCGATCTGGTCGATCAGGCGTTGGCCCAGAAGGTGGTGCTGTGTTCCCCCTTCACTCTCTTTGCCGTGCTGGCCGTGATCCGACAGGCCGTCGACCAGTTCCGGCTGGAGAAGACATCTGATCAGATCCTGGTCGAGTTGGGCCGGGTCGAGGGCGAGTGGAAGAAGTTCAGCGACCAGGTCACCAAGGTCGGCAAACACCTGGGCACACTCACCAACTCCTTCGGTGAACTCAGTGCGGCCCGCACCAACCAGATGGGCCGGGCGTTCAAACGTATCGACGATCTGCGGGCCGATCGCAGCCTCGACCCCGACTCGTCGGCTGCGTCGGTTGCCCCCGACCCGACGCCCGCAGCCGATGATCCTGCGGTCGAGCCGCTGTTCGGGCGTGACGACTTGTCGGAGCTGCGCGACGCGGGTTGAAACAACCCGGGGGCCCGGCGCCAGGTCGGTAGGCTCGCCCCGTGTCCCGGATCTTCCTGACGACCCCTATCTACTACGTCAACGACGTGCCCCACGTGGGCCACGCCTACACCACCCTCAACGCCGATGCGGTGGCCCGGTGGCATCGGCTGTTGGGTGAGGAGGTCTTCTTCCTCACCGGCACCGACGAACACGGTCTGAAGGTGCAGCGCAGTGCCGAAGAACACGGGCTGAGCCCCATCGAGCAGGCCGACCAGACGAGCAGCCGTTTTCGCGAGGCGTGGGAACTGCTCGACATCTCCAACGACGACTTCATTCGCACCACCGAACCCCGCCATCACCAGGCTGTGCAGGAACTGCTCACCCGGGCGTACAACAACGGCTACATCGAGGCTGGTGTCTACGAAGGTGCGTACTGCGTGTCGTGTGAGGCCTACTACACCGAAGACGACCTCATCGACGGCTGTTGCCCCATTCACAAACGCCCCGTCGAGCAGATGCGCGAGGACAACTACTTCTTCAAGCTGTCGGCCTTCGCCGAGCCGCTCCAGCAGTGGCTGGCCGAACAACCCGACGCCATCACCCCCGACGGCTACCGCAACGAGGCCCTGGGGCTGATCCGCCAGGGCCTCGACGACGTGTCGATCAGCCGCTCGAGCATCAGCTGGGGGGTGCCGGTGCCATGGGACGACAACCACGTGTTCTACGTCTGGTACGACGCCCTCATCAACTACGCCACCGCGGCCGGATTCGGGGCCGACGACGACCGCTTCGCCCACTGGTGGCCGCACACCCATCACGTGTTGGGCAAGGACATCCTGCGGTTCCACTGCGTCTACTGGCCGGCGATGTTGATGGCGGCCGGTATCGAACCGCTGCCCCGGTTCCATGTACACGGCTTCTTGTTGGTGGGCGGGGAGAAGATGTCCAAGACCGGGGTCAACAAGATCGCCCCGGCCGACCTGGTGGCCGACTTCGGGGTTGATGGCTTCCGCTACTCGTTGTTGCGTGACAACAGCTTCGGGCCCGACAGCGACTTCAGCTACGAGGCCCTGCTGAGCCGCTACAACAGCGACCTGGCCAACAACTTCGGCAACCTGGTGCAGCGGGTCTGCACCGTGGTCGACAAGAAGTGTGGTGGGGTGGGCCCGGCCCCCCAGCCCGACAGCGTGCTGGCTGCAGTGGCCGCCGACGTCTACGCCGACGCGGCCGCCGCCTGGGACCGTTTCCAGCCCGCAAACGCCCTGGAGGCCACCTGGCGGCTGATTCGTGAGACCAACGACTATCTGCAACAACGCGAACCCTGGAAGCTCGACCCCGGTCCCGAGGTCGATGCGGTGATGGGCGACGCCCTCGAGGCGGTCCGGATCGTGTGCATCCTGGCCAGCCCGGCCACCCCCACCGCCAGTGAGACGGCGTGGACCCGTATCGGTATGGGGGGCACGGTGGCCGAGCAGCGACTTCCGGCGGCCGCGGCGTGGGGCGGATATCCCGGAGCGGTGTCGGTGGCGGCCGGCGACCCGCTGTTTCCCCGTCTCAAGTCGTGACGGCCCCACACCGTTGGTTCGACCAGCACTGTCACCTGCCCACGGGTGCCGACAGCGACGAGGTGGTGGCCGAGGCCGCTCGAGTGGGGGTCGACCGGCTGTTGACGGTGGGCACCGACCTGGAGCGGTCCGGCCAGGCCATTGCCGTGGCCGAGCGCCATCCGTCGGTGTGGGCCACCGCGGGGGTGCATCCCCACGACGCCACCGGGGGCTGTGACGGGCTCGAGGACCTGTTGGCCCACCCGCGGGTAGTGGCCGTGGGGGAGGCCGGCCTCGATTATCACTACGACCATTCGCCTCGACCCACGCAACGAGACGTGTTCGCCGCTCAGGTGGGCCTGGCCCACCAGCACCAGTTGCCGCTGGTGATCCACACCCGAGATGCCTGGGACGACACGTTCGCCATCCTCGACTCCGAGGGGGTGCCGCCTCGCACGGTGTTCCACTGCTTCACCGGGGGACCCCAGGAGGTGGAACCGGCCCTGCACCGTGGCGCCATGATCTCGATCAGCGGCATCGTCACCTTCAAGACCGCTGATGAGCTACGGGCGGCCGTGCGGTTGGTGCCCGACGATCGGATCATGGTCGAGACCGACTCGCCTTATCTGACGCCTGTTCCCCACCGTGGGCAGCCCAATCGGCCGGCCCTGGTGGCGCTGGTCGGCGAGGGTGTGGCGCAGGTCCGAGATCGGCCGGTGGCGTCGGTGGCCGCCGCGACCACGGCCAATGCCTGCTCCTTCTACGGGGTGGAGTGACGATCACGGTTCTGTGACCAAATGTTTGCATTTGTGTTACGGAGTCCGTACCGTATGTCCTCGGTCGACCCATTCGGGACCAGAGGCCAGGAGAAGGGACGGAGACTCTGGCTACGAACGTGAGTCGGGACAGATGGCGTATCGCGCTTGCCGTGTTGGTGGCGCTGGCCTCGATCCCACTCCTGCTTCTCGAGGGTGGCTCGTCAGCTGATGGCGAGACCGCCGCGGCCACGGCCCCCGCCGTGGTGCCGACGACGATCGCGCCCGAGGTGCCGATCGCACCGGCCGGCGACCCTTCGCCCGACCTCGTTCGCCGAGCCGACGCATGGCGGGCCGGCCGAGCGGCCGCCGTGGCCCGAAACACCGAGGTGGCCATCGGGTTGGCCGCCGACGCCGGCGGCACCACCACGATCCCGGCCGACTCCACCACAACCACCGAGGCGCCCGTCGAGGCCGCTTCGCCTTCCCCCACCGAGGCGCCCGCCCCCACCCAGGCGCCTCCGCCGCCTCCCACCGAACCGCCACCCCCCACCACCACCGAACCGCCTCCGCCGCCTCCCACCGAACCGCCACCGACCACCACCGCGGCCCCGGCCAATCCGGGAGAACCCACGGCGGCCCAGTGGGCGGCCCTGCGCAACTGTGAAAGTGGCGGCAACTACGCCGCGATCAGTCCCAGCGGGGCCTACCGCGGGGCCTACCAATTCAGCCAGGAGACCTGGGACTGGGTGGCCGGTGGTGCGGCCAGTCATCTGGTCGGTGTCGATCCGGCTGCGGCGGCGCCCGGTGACCAGGACGCCATGGCTGTGGCGTTGTGGCGGCTGCGGGGTTCGAGCCCCTGGCCGTCGTGTGGGTACCACCTGCACTGACCTCGAGACGGAGGCCATGGGCCGACGCTCTACGGTGAAGCGGTGACCCACTCCGGCCCCACCGTGCGCCAATTGCTCGATCGGGCCGAAACCGCGGCCAAACGGTC
>JBPCTQ010000278.1:0-5755 GCA_051011595.1 Acidimicrobiales bacterium | reverse complement strand
AGCACGTCCTGCAGGGTGTTGTTGAGGGCGTGGCCCAGGTGCAGCGCCGCCGTCACGTTGGGAGGGGGGATGACGATGCTGTAGTTGTCGCCCGTGCGGGTGGGGGAGTCGGGCTCGACGTGGAACGCCCGAGCCGTGTCCCAGCGCTCGGTGACCAGCTGTTCGGTCTTCGCCGGCTCGTAAGTCTTGGGCAGCTCGGACGCGCCGTCGCCGGCCGGGGTGGTCATGGCCCCCGAGGCTATCGGCACCGGCGTTTTGGTCGGTGCCGAATCGTCCCGAGACGCAGGGACGATCAGCTCTCCCGCTCGCCCTTTCCGCCGGGCCGGCCGGGTGGCCGGGGGCCGAACTGTCCCCGGGCCCGTGGCTCCAACCGGCCCTGGGCCTCGGGGATATCGGGATCGGCGTGCTCTTCACCGTCGTACCAGTCGGCGTACGACTCCGAACCGAACCACGAGCTGGCTCCATGCACGAACACGCTGAGTCCGACCGTGACTATCACCACCGTCACGATCGTGGACTCTGCTGGCAGGTCGGCGTCCTCGATGACGATGCCGGCGAAGATGATCGACGCCAGGCCGCGTGGTCCGAACCATCCCAGGAAGAGCACGGAGGGGCCACCGAGCTTCGACCCCACCATCGCCACGGCCACGGGGATCATCCGGATCAGCGTCAGGCTGAGGACTGCGAACAGGCCGATCGTCCAGGTGAGATCGCCGATTGCGGGGCCCAACAGAACGGCGCCGAAGATGAGGAAGCTCGTCATCGTCAGGGTGGTGCCGAGGGTCTCAGCGAATTCGCTGAGGTTCTCGACCTCGCCCTTCGTGATTGCCCCGAGGGTCAGCCCTGCGACCCATGCCGCGATGAACCCGCTGCCGTGGAGCGGCACCGCCAACCCGTACGCCGCAGCGGCAACTGTCACCGCACCGATCTGGGTCCACATCGCCGAGCTCCAGCCCCGACGGGTGGACACGAGGAGCAGCTTGGCGCCGACCCAACCGATGGCCAGACCAACGACGGCGGCGACGAGGATCTCCTGCCCGATGAAAGAGATCACGTCGCCGAAGGAACCGCCGGTGGCCGACTCTTCCGCCGCCCCGAGGAAGATGATCACCAGTGGCAGGGCAATGCCGTCGTTCAGGCCGCTCTCGACGTTGAGGCCTTGGCGGATGCGTTGGGGAACGCGCCGGTTCGAGATGACCGCTTGACCGAGTGAGGCGTCGGTCGGGGCGAGGATGGTCGCGATCAGCGCCGCTTCCCAGACGCCCAGCTCCGAGAAGAGACCAGAGGCAACGCCAGTGCCGAGCAGGATGGCCAGCGGGAGCCCAACGACCAACAGTCGGCCGGGCACGAAGGCCTCCTGACGCCAGGCGGTGCTGTTGATGGCAGTGGCGTCGGTGAACAACACGATGGCCAGCGTCATCTCGAGCAGGAGCGTGACCGCCTCGGCGCTGGGCTCGGCCTCGATGACGCCCAGCCCGTCGGCCCCGATGAGGAGCCCGGCACTCACGAACACCATCGGGCCGGTGATGATGGTGGTGTTCAAGCGTTTCGCGAACACCGCAAACACGCCGAACACGCCGGCCACGACGAACAACCAGTAGCTCACCGCAGCCCCTTCACCCTCGGGTAGCCCGCCGCTGGCCTGGCTTCAGTGACTGTGCGTCGTCCCACAACCAAACCTCAACCGAGCTCCCCCGACACCGAGCCGGGGTCGGCACCGCGAGCCCGAAACGCCGCTTGGGCGGCGCGGACGGTCGGCAGTACTCGATCGGCGCCAAGGGTGTCGAGCACGCCGACTCGCTCGGCGGTGATCCGGGCATCGCCGTGGAGACGGACCAACCAGAAGTCGACGTCGGCCTCGCGGAGCTCCCCGAACAGCGAGATGATCTCCTCCGCTCCCGTGACATCCATGTCGGCCATCTGTTCGCAGTCGATGACCAGCAGCTCGGCGGGGGGGTCGGTGCGATTCCACAACAGCTCGCGGGCCTTCTTGGAGAACGCGTCGGCGTTGGAGAAGATCAGCGAGCCGGTCTGGCGGTAGAGCACGATGCCTGGTGCGGTTTCGGCTTCGGGGTGGGTGTCGACCCCGACGAACTCGTGGTGGCCGTCGTCGTCTTCGACTCTGCCGAGCTCGGTGCCCTCGGGGAAGCTCGACCGGTAGATGAGGGCGACCAGCGACAGGATGATCCCGATCATGATGCCGGGCAGGACGTCGATGAGCACCACGCCCAGGAACGCGGCGATGGCGAGACCGAAGTCGATGTGGCGCATGCGCCACAGCTTGGTGAAGGTCGAGAAGTCGATCAGCCCCCACACCGCATGGATGACGATGGCGCCCAGCACCGCTTCGGGAAGCGGCTCGAACAACCACGTCAGAGCGACGATGGTGATGAGCACGAACACCGCACAGATGACGCTGGTCATCTGCGACTTCTGCCCGGCGCCGACGCCGGCCGCGGTCTTGGAGAGGCTGCCGTCGACCACGAAGCCGCCGCTCAGACCTGCTCCCAGGTTGGCTGCTCCCAGGCCAATCAACTCCTGGTTGGGATCGATCTGGTAGCCGAACTTCGATGAGTACTGCTTGGCCGCAGCGAACGACTCCGCGAAAGCCACCACCACCACGGCCAACGCACCGGTGATCAGATCACCGAGGACGTCTGACTCGGGGATGTCCGGGATCGAGAGGTTGGGGAGCTCGGCCGGTATCTCGCCGACAACGTGGATGCCACTGCCTTCGAAGTCGAAGATGGCCGAGGCGGCGATGGCCACCAGCATCACGACCAGTGCGCCGGGGACCTTCTCCCAGAAGCGTTCGATCAAGAAGAGGGCGGCCAGGGCGACCGCTCCGACGACGATGGTGGAGCCGTGCCAGTCGGCGATCTGGTCGAGCATGGAGCCGAGGTCTTGCAGCACGTTGTCGCCCTCGGCTTCGATGCCGAGGACCTTGTCGAGCTGGCCGACGGCGATGACGATGGCCAGGCCCACCATGAAGCCGCTCAGCACCGACGTCGACATGAAGTTGGCGATCCAGCCCATGCGGGCCACACCCAGGGCCACGAGGAACACGCCCGTGAAGATGGCCAGCCAGATCGTGAGCATCAGGTAGAGGTCGCCGTCCTCGCCCGCCAGGGGGGCGACGACCGACGCCGAGATGATGGCCACCGTCGAGCTGGGCCCCACGAAGAGGTGCTTGGATGACCCGAAGATGGCGTAGCCGATCAGGGCCAGCGGCGCCGTCACCAGGCCGACCTCAGGCGAGACCCCGGCGATGCCGGCGTAGGCCATGGCCTCCGGTACCAGCAGCGCCCACACGGTGAGCGCGGCGATCACGTCGAAGCGGAGCGCGGACCCCCAGTCATACTTCGGTAGCCAGTCGACGACTGGCAGGTAGCGCTGGAGAGCGGTCTTCTCCTCAGGGGGCTTCAGGGCCATTCGGTGACCTCCGTGGGCCGAGCGCTCTCGGCGTCAGTGCCGCGTCGCGCCGGTCGACTAGTCGCCCGATTCGCTGGTGGCCTCGGCGACGTCCTTTTCGATCTCCTCGTCGCTGGCCTGGAATTCCTTGCGGGTCGTCTTGGACGCGTGCTCGAGCGCCGCTTCGACCTTGGCGCTGACCTCGGCGGCCGCAACCACGATCAGGCCCGTCTCGCCGGCATCGAGGTGTTCGCCCAGGTCCTTGAGATCGCCGCTGCTCATGCCGCCGACGACGTGGCCGGTGACGGCACCGAGGGCGGCGCCGGTGCCGGTGGTGGCCGCGAGCAGACCGCTACCGATGGCGGCGGCAGGGAACAACGCGATGACGGCGCCGGTGGCCAGACCGATGCCAGCACCGCGCCAGCCGCCCTTGCGGGTTGGCTGTTCGTGCTTCTTGAGGATCTTGACCTTGCCGTCGTCGCGCTTGGTGACGATGGCGGCGTCGAAGTTGTCGATGAGCTGCCAGTCGTAATACAGGGACTTGACCGCCTCGTAGTCGAGCTCGGCGGCGTCGGCATTGCTGTAGACAGCGCCGAACAGGATGAAGGTGTCGTAGTTCGCCATGGGGTGCTCCTTGGTGCTTGTTGATCAGGGGTTGGTTGTGCGAGGTGCGTCGAACCGCTAGATGAGGGCGCCGGTCTCGGGCATGGGGTGCAGCAGCGGTCGGTTGAGGAGGTCGCTGTAGATCAGGTCGCTCATCTCCGCGATGCGGCCCTTCTGGGCTGGGTCGTCCCAGAGGTTGTTGCGCTGGCGGGGATCTTCTTCGACGTTGTAGAGCTCACCCTCGGAGCCGTCGTAGGTCTCGGTCCGCTCGTACACATTGCAGATCCAGCCGTCGGCGTAGACCGCGTTCATCTTGATCTGGGCGTCGGGTGTGTAGCTCTCGTACTGGGTGTAGACGTGCTCGCGGCCTTGCGCCGCCGCGTCGTCCTCCGACACCGGCAGCGGGCGGCCCTCCATCCACTCGGGCACCTCGACGTCGGCGATCTGGCAGACGGTGGCGGGGATGTCGAGCAACCCGACCGGCGCGTTGACGTCGGCCGGCGCGACCCCACGGCTTGCGGCCGGCTTCCAGAGCGCGGTGCAGCGGGTCACGGTGTCGACCAGCGCGGGCCCGATGAGCAGCATGCCGCTGTCGCCGTCGAGACCGCCGTGGTCAGGCGTGAAGATGACGTCGGTGTCGTCGAGCCAGCCCTTGGCCTCGAGGTGGGCCATCACCCGTCCGATGGCCTCGTCCATCAACGCGTTGGAGATGTGGATCATGGCGTTGATCTCGCGGATCTTGTCGGGGTTGTCGAGCAGCTCCTGATAGCTGTAGCCCTCCAACGCCTCGAACGAGACGAACTTCTCGCCGGTCCACCACCACTTCCAGTGCTTGGGTCGGCCTTCGAGCCAGGCCTCGCGTTGGGCGTCGGATTCGCCGTAGAGCTCGTCGACCTCGATGTCGCGCCAGTCGACCCGGTGCGTCTCCGACGCCGGCGGGTCGTAGGGGTGATGGGGATCGGGGAAGCTCATCCAGCAGTACCAGTCGTCCTCGGGATCCATCGAGTCGATCCAGCGGATGGTGTGATCGGCGACCCAGTCGGTGTGGTACAGCTCGGTGGGAATGTTGTTGACCGCCACGAACGGGGCGTCGGTGTCGCCGCCGCCGTTCACATTCATCACGGTATGGGGACCTGAGAGATCGAGCAGGTCGTAGTACTCGCCCTCGTACTGCGGATAGTGCCGCTTGAGCCATTGGGTGTAGTGGCCCGTCTCGGGAATCAGGTCGTGCGAAGCCACGACCATGGTGTCAAAGCCCCGCACCGGCCCGTACTGGTTCGAGATGCCCAGCGAGTTCTCCATGCTCTGCTTGGACGAGAACGGTTCGAAGTGGGGCTTGCCGATGAGCGCGGTGCGGAAGTTGGTGTTCTCCTTCAGGTGGCTGGCGACGGTGGGCGAACCGTGGGGCAGGGCGATGCCGTTGTTCCACGATCCGTGGGTGCGGGGGTACTGGCCGGTGAGCATGGTGGAGCGAGACGGCATGCAGAGCGGGTTCTGGTTGTAGGCCCGCCAGTACTGGATGCCGTCACGGGCCAGACCGTCGAGGACCGGCGTCTGTGCGTATTGCGCGTGGGGTCCGTTCCACGCACCGATCGTGTCCCACCGCTGCATGTCGTCGGTGATGAAGAGCACCCGTCGAGCCATCGCCCTACCCGCTTCCCTCGTCGGTTGATTGATTTGTGCAACAATCTATATATCTAGGATCAGGCTGTGCAAGTGGCAAAGGTCCCGAGGAGGACTG
>JBPCTQ010000277.1:0-12020 GCA_051011595.1 Acidimicrobiales bacterium | reverse complement strand
CATACGCGTCGTCGATTCACGGTCGATCACGGCCGGCCTGGGAGCCATGGTGCTGGCCGCAGCCCGCGCCGCCGCCGACGGCGCCACCGCCGACCAGGTGGTCGACCTGGTCGAGGACATGAGTGCGCGCACCCGTGTATACGGCGTGCTCGACACCCTCGAAAACCTCAAGAAGGGTGGCCGCATCGGCAATGCCCAGGCGCTGTTGGGCTCGATGCTGTCGATCAAACCAGCGCTCGACCTCTCGAGTGGTGAGGTCGAAGAAGCCGGCAAACTCCGAACTCGCAAGAAGGCGTTGGCCTGGCTGCGCGACCGGGTGACCGACGAACCCAAGATCGAGCAGCTGGCCATCATGCACGGCATGGCCCCCGACGACGTCGAGATCCTCCGTTCGTTGCTGGGCGACAACGTCGACACCGACGAGTTACGCGTCGGTCCTATCGGTGCCGTCATCGGCACCCACGGGGGTCCTGGGGTCATCGGTGTGGCCTTCGTGGTCGGCAACTGAGCCGGCCCCGTTCCACCCGAAGCGCGCGACGCCGGGCCGCCCTCTAACGTCGTCGGGGTGACAGAGGTTCCTCCACTGTCGTTGGCGACCCAGCTCGCCGGTCACACCTTGGCCGGGCGATACCGCCTCGACCGACTGATCGCGGCCGGCGGCATGGCTCACGTGTGGGAAGCCACCGACGAAGTGCTGGGTCGCACCGTGGCGGTGAAGATCCTCCATACCCATCTCAGTGCCGACGAGGTCTTCGTCGAACGATTCCGCAACGAAGCCATCGCCGCCGCCCGGGTGGTGCACCCTGCCATCGTGTCGATGTACGACACGGTCAGCGCCGACGGCCTCGACGCCCTGGTGATGCAGTTCGTGCCGGGCCACACCCTCCGCGAGCGCCTCGACCAGCAAGGTCGGCTACCGCTGGCCGAGATCGCTCCGATCGTTCTCACCGTGGCCGAGGCCCTCGAGGCCGCCCATCGGCAAGGAGTGATCCACCGCGACGTGAAACCGGCCAACCTGCTGCTGGGACCCGAGGACCAGATCCTGATCGCCGACTTCGGTATCGCCAAGGCATCGTCGAGCGCCGACCTCACCGCCACCGGGATGTTGATGGGCACGGCCCGCTATCTCGCACCCGAACAAGTGCGGGGCGAAACCGCCGACGCCCGCAGCGACGTCTACGCCCTCACCGCGGTCTTGTACGAAGCGCTGTCCGGTCGGCCCCCCTTCGACGGACCCAACGACATGGCGACTGCGCTGGCCCGGCTTCAACGCGATCCCATACCCATCACCCAGCTCTGCCCCGATCTCGACCCCGCGGTGGTGGCCGTGATCGAAAGAGGCCTGGCCCGCAGCCGCGACGATCGTTTCGCCAGCGCCGACGACTTCCGGTTGGCCCTGTCGGCTGCGATGCGGGCGCCGAAGGTGGTCGATGACCAACCCACCATCGTGTTCACCGACGACCACCCCGCACCCACGTTCACCGAAACCGAACGAACCTGGTTGGTGCCCACCGTGTTGTTGCTGGTGGTGGTGCTGGCTCTGACCGTGGCCGCCGTGCTGCTCGGGCAGACCACCACCGGAGCCCGCCTCTACGACCGCGTCCGCGACGCGGTCGGGCAGACCGAGACCGGCGACCCGGCTGGGCCGGTCCCCGCCACCACGCCACCGTTCGACGACACGGTCACCATCGTCGGGGCCCGATCGTTCGATCCCCAGGGTTCGGGCGACCCGCCCAGCGAACACGAAGAACTGGTCGGTGCCCTGTTCGACGGAGACCCCACCACCCGCTGGACCACCGAGGCCTACCAATCGGCGGCCTTCGGCAACCTCAAGGAGGGTGTGGGGGTGATCGTCACCACCGACGGCCCGGCCTCCATCACGAGTGTCGGGCTCGACAGCCCCTCCACCGGTTGGAGCGTCGAGGTGTTCGTCGGCGACGGTGAGGGCGCCGGCATCGCCGACTGGGGTGCCCCGGCGGGCAGCGATACGGCCATAGACGGCGCCACCACGGTGAGCCTCACTCCCACCGACGGCGACCACGTGCTGGTGTGGATCACGGCCCTCGACCCCACCACGAACCCACACCGGGTCGAGCTGTCCGAGATCACCGTTTCCCGCGCCTGACAGGGCGAGTGCCCACCGACGGGCACGTCACCCCGATACTGTCGCGGCCATCGAAGGGCCGGCCGACGACACGCTCGTCGCGGCAGCGCAGGCGGGCGACCAACAGGCGCTCGACACGCTGCTGCGGCGCCACTACGACCGCATCTGGGCGGTCTGTCGTCGCCTGGCCGGCAACGACGCCGATGCGGCCGACGCCACCCAGGAGGCTCTCATCACCATCGCCCGCCGCATCGATCGTTTCGACGGTCGGGCCGCCTTCTCCACCTGGGCCTACCGGGTGGCCACCAATGCCTGCCTCGACGAACTCCGCCGGAGGGGCCGACGCCCTCAGGTCGGTCTGCCCGAGTACGAAACCGAAACCGACATCGAGCCGGGTGCCACCGGCGCATCCCGGCCGGTGGCCGACGAGGTCACCGACAAGATGCTGATCGACGACGCCCTCGAGCAGCTGCCCGAGGACTTTCGTGCGCCGGTGGTGCTCCGCGACCTGGTGGGGATGGACTACGCCGAGATCAGCGAGGTGCTCGCCATCCCTCCGGGCACGGTGCGGTCTCGTATTGCCCGGGGTCGGCGGTCATTGGCCAAGATTCTCGGGAACCACAACACCGAACCGCAACGTCAAAACCCTGACCATGCCTGATCCCCTCCTCCCCTCCGATCACGGCGATGCCGACGACGAGTTGGTCGCGGCCTACGTCGATGGTGAAGCCACACCCGACGAGGTGGCGCGCGTCGAAGCGTCGGCCGAGCTACGGGCCCGGGTCGAAGCCTTCGCCGCGGTGGCCGACCTGGTCGGTGCCGATCCTGACCCCGACTCGATCGATCCTGACCTCCGAGATCGCCACATTGCCGCCGCCCTCGCCGCCTCGACCACCGCCACCAACGTCACGTCGATGGCCCCGGCCCGGGCCCAGCGTCGCCCCTGGTATCGCCAGCCCGTGGCAGCAGTAGCCGCCGTGATCATCGCCGCGGTGGTGGCCATTCCGGTGGTGGCGCAGCTGGGTGGCTCCGACGAGGTCGACACCGCCAGCACCGAGGCGGGGGATTCACAATCCGATGAGGCGACCGACGCGGCCTCGGCTCCCGAGGCAGACCAGGCCGACGCCGATGCCTCCCGCAGCGCGTCGCCGGCCGCCTCGCAACCGACAGCCGAGCTCACCCTCGAGGAGGGCCTGGCCGACGGGGCCGATGGCGCAGCCGGCGACGGGGGCGAGGCCGAGGAAGTTTTTGGTGCCGTCACCTCGACCGCACCGTTCAACCAGTACAGCCGCCGGCTCGAGGACGAAGGGGAGGCGTTCGCCGACTTCGAGAGCGCCATCGAGGCCTACGACCGCCTCCGGCGTGAACTCGACCAGGTCGACGAGACGGCGCCGGCCACCGAGGACAGCGGCTTCGCCCTGACCGAGCCGGTCCTGCCCGCCTGTGTGGTGGCGCTCGATGACGAGCTCATCGTGGTCGCCGATGTCGACGGTCGCGACGTGGTCCTCGGGGTGGCCAACGACGAGACGCTGGTGCTCGATGCCGAGACCTGTGAGATCGTCTTCGGCGATTGACCCCGGCTGAGCCGCTCGGGACGGACAACCGACTCGACGCGGTATAGCATCAGCGGCCATGTCCGATGCCGCGCCTCTTCCCGCCCAGGAGCCCGATTGGGCTCAGCGGACCACCGAGTTCATCGTCGACAAAGTCGACGAGGTAGCCGCCAAGACGGCCAACCCGGCCCGGATCGCCAGTCGGGGTCTGGTGTATGGCGTGGTCATCGCCGTACTGGCTCCCATGCTGATCGTGCTCGCCATCGTCTTGGTGGTGCGGCTGGCCGCGGTGTACATCCCAGGCGACCTCGCCTACGTGTACCTCACGATGGGGTTCATCCTGGCCGTGGTCGGCATCATCTTGATGAGCAAGGCCGCCCGCCTCTAGTCGCACCCCGGCCGACAGACTGACGGGAATAGCACCACTCGTCTCCGTCGTTGCTGTTGCCATCACCGCTCGTTTCGCCGAGGAAAGCAAGCACCATGTCCGACAACCATCGCGAAGTAGTGATCATCGGCTCAGGTCCGGCCGGGCTCACCGCCGCCATCTACACCGCCCGGGCCAACCTGTCGCCCGTGGTCCTCGAGGGCGAGCCGTCGTCCACCAGCGACCAGCCCGGTGGCCAGCTCATGCTCACCACCGACGTGGAGAACTACCCCGGATTCCCCGAAGGAGTCATGGGCCCGCAACTGATGCAGAACTTCCGCGATCAGGCTGCTCGTTTCGGCGCCGAGCTCCACACCGTCAAGGCCAGCCGGGTCGACTTCAGCGAACGGCCCTTCAAGATCTGGGTCGGTGATCCCCAGGCCGACGAACCCACGTGGGTGGCCGACACCGTGATCGTCAGTACCGGTGCGCAGTCGCTGATGCTCGGGCTCGACAACGAGACGCGGCTGATCGGCCACGGGGTGTCGACCTGTGCCACTTGTGACGGGTTCTTCTTCCGAGACCAGGAGATCGTGGTCGTCGGCGGCGGCGATTCGGCCGTGGAGGAAGCGACGTTCCTCACCCGGTTCGCCAGCAAGGTCACCATCGTGCATCGCCGCGACGAGTTGCGGGCCTCCAAGATCATGCAGGATCGGGCCTTCGCCAACGACAAGATCGAATTCCGTTGGAACAGCCAGGTCACCGAGATCCTCGGCGACACAAAACTCGAGCAGATCGTGCTGACCGACACCCAGGACGGATCCACCGAGACCATCGATGTTGGTGGTTTGTTCGTGGCCATCGGTCACAAACCCAACACCGACCTCTTCGACGGTCAGCTCGACCGCAAGGACAACGGGTACCTCGTCACGGTGCCCGGCACCAGCCGGACCAATGTCGACGGGGTGTTCGCCTGCGGCGACGTCCAGGACGACTACTACCGCCAGGCCATCACCGCAGCCGGCAGCGGGTGTATGGCGGCCATCGACGCCGAACGGTGGCTCGAAGACCAGGAGTGACCCCAACCCCCGGCGACGTCGGGGCATCGGGAATGCCGCATGGGGTTATACGGTTGTTGATCGCAACGACTACGACGAGGATCGACCCCCCATGGCTGGCGTAATCACCACCCTGTCCGACACCACATTCGACGAAGAGATCGGCTCGGCCACCGAACCGGTGCTGGTCGACTTCTGGGCCGAATGGTGTGGACCGTGCAAGATGATCGCCCCCATCCTCGACGAGATCGCCGAAGAGCAAGCGGGCAGCATCCGCATCGGCAAACTCAACGTCGATGATGCCCCCGACATCGCCCGCCGATTCGAGGTCATGAGTATTCCCACGCTCATCGTGTTCAAGGACGGCGAACCGGCCAAACGCATCGTGGGAGCGAAGGGCAAGTCCCAGCTCCTCGACGACCTGGCCGAATACCTCTAACCGGACTCCGCCGCTCAGCCGGCCAACCGGCGCCAGACACATGGTCGGCGCCAAGGGTGACTCCCAGCTCCTCGACGACCTGACCGAATACCTCGCACTGCCGGTTTGACCGCGGCCTGACCGCCGGGCTGACCCCCCGCCGATACGATGCGGACGATGTCTGGTGCCCGAGATGCCGGGTCCGAGTCGCCGCTGCCCCTGGCTCCGTCGATGATGGGTCCTGCCGTAGACGACCTGCAGCGGCGACTGCACGGGCTGGGGCGTGACCTCGGGTCCGACCAGACAGGATCGTTCGGCCCCGGAACCGAGACCGCGGTGCGATCGCTGCAACAAGACCGCGGTCTCCCCGACACCGGAGTGGTCGACCGGGCCACCTGGCAAGCACTGGTGGAAGCCGGCTACCACCTCGGAGACCGGCCGCTGTATCACCACCGACCAATGCTGCGAGGCGACGACGTCTCGGACCTGCAGTTTCGGCTGGGATCGTTGGGGTTCGACGCGGGCTGGGTCGACGGCATCTTCGGTCCCGACACCGAACGGGCACTGAAGGACTTCCAACGCAACGCTGGTGTACCCACCGACGGCATCGCCGGTTTCAGCACCATCGCCGAGCTCGATCGTCTCGGAGCAAAGAGTGCCCGCAGCGAACCGGTCGTGCGCGTCCGCGAACGTGAACACCTGCGGCGCCGAGCCGGGGCCGGGCTGGTGGGCCAACGAGTGGTGATCGGCGAGGTGGGCACGTTGGGTGCGTTGGCCGATGCCACCGGCCGGAGCCTGCGCCACGCCGGCGCCGATGTCTTGACACTGCACGACCCGGATCTGTCCGACCAGGCCCAGGCCGCCAACCGATTCACCGGCGACGTCTACGTCGGGTTAACCAGCCGACGAGCGCCGGGGTGTGAGCTGCGGTTCTTCTCCACCGACAACTTCGCGTCGTTCGGCGGCCAGAAGCTGGCTTCGGATCTTGCCGTGACGCTGGCCGACATCTTGCCCGATGGCCCGGTGGTGGTGGCTGGTTCTCGGACCGCGGTGTTACGCGAGACTCGGATGCCGGCCATCTGGTGCGAGTTGGGACCGGTGGCGGCCGTGGTGCGCCAGCACGGGGCAGTGGCCGATGCCATCACCGACACGTTGCGCCGATCCGGCGATGACGTCGACGACCCCGAACCCCACCACCCGGAGAACGAGGCCTCGACCGCCCAACCCTCGACCTCTTGACCACTGTCAACATCAACATGACCCGGCCAACATGAGTCGATCAATATGATATAGCTATCATGTTGAGTGGAAATCAAGCTCGAGGGCCCGGCACGACCCCCGCGAGTGGCCCCTATTCCGGGCGGCAATGGTATGGCGCGTGCACCTCGGAAACAGCCTCGACCACCACTTGAGGCTGGCCCCACCACCCTCACTACCCACACCCTTACCCACAGCTGTGGATAGTATCTCAAGTAGAGCTTGAGGGTTACGGGTTGGTCAGGAGTCGATACAGGCGCTCGAGGTCGTCCAAGTCGGCGAAATCGATCACGATTCGGCCGTTCTTGGGGCCCATCGTGAGTGCCACACGGGTGGCCAACCGTTCCTCCAGCAACGACTCCAACTCCAGCAGAGCCGGGTCCTTGGCCCCACCGGCATCACCCCTGGAGGCCTTCGCGGCCGGCGGCGGCGCGGGCGGGGTGTCGGTGGGTTCACCACGCACCAGTCGTTCAGTCTGTCGGACCGACAACTCGTCGTCGACCACTTGGCGAGCCAGGGCGGCCAACTGGGATTCATCGTTCACACTCAACAGCGCCCGGGCATGACCGGCACTCAAACGATCCTCGAGCACCATGCGCTGCACCGGAGCAGGCAGGCTCAACAGCCGCAACGTGTTGGTGATCGTTGATCGGCTCTTCCCCACGCGTTCGGCCACCCGCTCCTGGGTGAGATCGAACTCGTCGATCAGCTGCTGGTACGCGGCCGCTTCCTCGAGAGCATTGAGATCTTGACGATGGAGGTTCTCGACCACTGCTTCTTCGAGTGAAGTCCGATCCTCGACGGCCCGAATCAACGCCGGGACCGTTCCGAGGCCGGCTCGTTTGGCTGCCCGCCAGCGCCGTTCGCCGGCGATCAGCTCGAAGGCGTCACCATCGGGTCGGACCAGAATCGGTTGGAGTACACCGACCTCACGGATCGAGGCCGCCAACGCGTCGAGGCTGGCTTCGTCGAATTGGGTCCGCGGCTGAAAACGATTGGGGTGAACCTGATCGATCGACACGTCGGCCAGCCCGCTGGTCCCCGCTTCGGCCGGTGCCGGTGTGTCCTCGGGGATGAGCGCACCGAGCCCCTTCCCCAACCCACTAGCTCGCTGATTCACCGCACCGGTCCTTCCCCGATTGCCCCGGCACAGCCATCATCGAGTTGCGGCTGCATCGGAGACCTGCCTTGCCCGATTGCCCCGGCGCAGCCATCATCAAGTTGCGGCTGCATCGGAGACCTGCCTTCCCCGATTGCCCCCGCACCACCACCATCAAGTTGCGGCTGCATCGGAGACCTCTCTCGCCAGCTCGCGGTAGGCGAGGGCGCCGCGTGATGACGAATCGAACGTGGTGATCGGCTGACCGTACGAGGGTGCCTCCGACAGGCGAACCGAGCGAGGAATGACCTGGCGGCACACCGCCGAGCCGAAGTGGTCACGAACCTCCTTGGCCACCTGGGCGGCCAACTTGGTACGGGCGTCGTACATCACCAACACGATCGTCTTGAGCTCGAGGTCGGGATTGAGGTTCTTCTTCACCAGATCGACATTGCGCAACAGCTGCCCCAACCCCTCCAAGGCGTAGTATTCACACTGGATCGGCACCAGCAGTTCGGTGGCCGCCGTCAGCCCGTTGATCGTCAACAGACCCAACGACGGCGGGCAGTCGATCAACACGTAGTCGAAGTCGTCGAGCACTTCGTTGATCGCACTCTGGAGTCGACGCTCACGGTTGAACGCCGGCACCAGCTCGATCTCGGCTCCGGCCAGATCGAGGCTCGAAGGCGCCACGAAGAGGTTCTTCACCGCCGTGGGTTCGATGCAGTCCTCCAGCGACGCTTCGTTGAGGATCACGTCGTACATGGCCAGGTCGAGATTACGTGGATTGAGACCGAGCCCGGTGCTGGCATTGGCTTGGGGATCGAGATCGATGACCAACACCCGGTGATCCAGTTCGGCCAGTGCGGCCCCGAGATTCACCGTGGTGGTGGTTTTGCCAACCCCACCCTTTTGATTGGCGATGGCCAGGATTCGGGGGCCGGTTGGTTCTGGTTCGGGAGGTGGGGGAGGGGCCGGTTCCTCCACCCTTCGAGGGATGACCCCCGGAGGGGTCGACGGCGGCGCGGCCGGAGCCGAAACTCCCGGGATGACTGACCCGTCGGGAGCCGGGGACACGGGATTGGAAGGTGGGCCAGTAGCCGGGCCGGAGGGCGGTTCGGAAGGTGGGGTGGAGGGAGGTGGATCCGTCCAGGACATGGGCATCGCCTCATGGGGAGCGGCAGACAGCCCGGTCAGTCTGGCACAGGCCTGGCGCCGACGTGCGATTGGTGATCATGTTTCACGTGGAACGGGCGAACGTAGGGCCCCACGTTCCACGTGGAACCCTTGCCCCACCCCGATTGTTCACCAGAGGGGTCGTTTGGCCGGGATACCCACCCGGCGGGGGAACCGCTCACCACACGGAGCCGTCGCCCGTAACACCCGGTAGTGACCGCCATCGGTCGACCAGGTGGCGGCCGAGACCAGACCCAACATTGCCAGTCCGTCATCGGGCCAACGCTCATCGCCGGCAGTGGGAGGGTCACTCACCACCACTTGACCACCATCACCCAACAGTGGTGCCGCACACTCGGCCAGCACCGCTGGTGGCCCGAACCCGCGGGCCACCACGGTTGTACACCGGCCCCGCCATTGTTCCTCACGACCGAGCTCTTCGGCCCGGATCTGTTGTACGTTCACGCGCGCCTCGAGGTCCAAGGTGTGCACCGCTTGTTCGAGCCAATCCGTGGCCCGCCGGCGGCCGTCGACCAACTCGACGTGTAACCCCGGATGCTCCCACGCCAACACCAGGCCGGGTACACCACCACCGGCCCCGAGGTCGACCACCACATCGGGCACCTCACCCAGTCCGCGGAAGAACCCCGACGCATGGGCCCGATGCTCGGCCACCGGGGCCGGCCCGATCAGACCACGTTGTTGGGCGCCGGCCAGGACCTCGGCGAGCCGATCCACTACCGTCGAGCCTGGCCTGAGAGTCAGTCAGCCGGGATGATGACCACTCGTCGGTCGGGTTCGGCACCCTCGGAGATGGTGTCGACGCCATCAAGTTCGGCCACGGTGTCGTGCACGATCTTGCGATCAGCGGCCGACATGGCTTCGAGGGCCTGGTTGCCGCCGTCGGCGCGAACCCGATCGGCCACTTCGGTGGTGAACGCACTCAGGGCCTCGCGGCGCCGATCCCGGTACCCGTCGATGTCGATGCGGACCCGCCCTTCGGCGTCGCCGCCCGACTTGCGTTGCACCACGGTGCGAGCCAGTTCCTGAATCGATCGCAGGGTGTTGCCTCGCGGCCCGATCAGCAGACCCAGGCTGGGACCGGCCACATTCACCTCGAGTGTCGACTCGTCGACCTCGGTGCCTTCGATACGACCCTCCAGCTCGAAGGCGCGCAACATGCCGCCGAGAAACTCCGACATCACCTCACCCTGGCGTGCCAATGACATGGACTCGGTCACGGTGTCCCCCTGTGGTTGTTTCTTCGGAGCGGTTTTGGTGGCGGCCGGCGCCTTGGCGGCGGCCTCCTTGGGCCCACGGCCACCCGACGAACCCTGCCGGCCGCGCTGATCCTGTCCTTTGTTCTGTGAGGATCGGTTGTCCGAACCCTTGTTGTCGCCGCGTTTGTTGTTACGACTGCGATCGCCGCCCCGGCCCTTGTTGTCACCCCGCTTGCGGTTGCGGTTGCGGTCACTGCGTTCTTGTTTGGGCCGCGGTGCCGTCGGGCGAACCCGGGCCCGGATCCGAGCCTGGTCCTTCACCCGGCCCAGGAAGTTCTTACGTTCCTCGTTGATGATCTCGAACTCGGCTTCATCAGCAGCGATACCCAGCAGATCAACCGCGGCCGCTTTGGCCTCGGTAACAGAGTCTCCGGTGGTTTCAACCCATTCCATAGCTATTTCTTCTTCTTCCTGTTCTTGGCGGGCCGCGGTTGGCCGCCACCAGTCCGACTCGAAGGAGTCGGGTTGTTTCGTGGTTCGGGGCGGCCGGCGCCAGCACCTCGGCGGGCCGCCTTCGATTTCGACGACGAGCTCTGGCTCGAGCTCTGCGACTTGCCCTGCTTGGCCGGTTTGTTGTTGGAGGGTTTCTTCTTGGCCTTGTCGCTGCTGGCCCGGCCGCCGGTGGCGCCGTTGTTGTCGCCGGACTTCTTCTTCGTCTTGTCGGTCGTGGCCGGTGTGTTCTTCGCGCCACCCTTCTTCTTGGTGGGCGTCGACTCCACATCGATGACCTCGGAATGACCATCGCCGTACAACGACCGGGTGATGTAGGCCTGTTGCCCGATGCGGTACAGGTTCGACACCACGAAGTACAGCACCAGAGCGGTCTGCAGCGAGAACGAGATCACCGGCAGGAACCACGGCATGATCTTCATCAGAGCCGCCTGCTGGGGATTGGCCATGGCGTTGGGATTGCGGCCTTGGATCTGGCGCTGTTGGTAGAGGCTGCTCACCAACACCAGCACCAGCAACAGCAGGTAGGGGATGCCGGTGACCACCGAGTCCCGGAGTGCATCGAGCGGACTGAGCGACAAGTCGAAGAAGTCGAAGAAGAACGGGATCTCGCTCTGGTTCGACAGATCCTGGAAAAGCTGCGTGCTGTCGTCGAGATATTGCGGGTTGAAGTTCCGCGTGACCCCCAGCTCATCGGATGACGCCACCCGAAGTGCTTCACCCGACGCCGGTTCGTTGGCCGCCCCCACCGGGACACCGATCAACACCTGGCGTCGGGTCAGGCCACTGATGACTCGGTACAGCACCAAGAACACCGGCATCTGGAAGAACAACGGCAGACAACCACCCACAGGGTTGACCCCGTGCTCCTGGTAGAACGCCATCATCTCGGCGTTCATCTTTTCGCGGTCGTTCTTGTGTTTCTGTTGAATCTTGCGCAGTTCGGGCTGAAGCCGCTGCATCTTGATCATGGACTTGGTGCCGCTGAGGGGGAGCGGGGTCATCACCACCATGACCAACAAGGTCAACAGGACGATCGAGATCCCGAGGTTGTTGACCAGCTCGTAGATCCACGCCAGGATGCCGGCTATCAGGTCGAACATGGTGTTTCCTCCCCGCGCCGGCGCACCGTCGGTACCGGATCGAGACCATGGCCGCCCCACGGATGACAGCGGCAGATCCGCCGGACTCCGAGCCAACTTCCGCGAACTGCTCCGTGTGTTTCCACCGCTTCCAGTGCATAACTGGAACATGTCGG